>CALVRO010000022.1 GCA_944358655.1 uncultured Clostridia bacterium
ACATCCTGCTTGCCCGTCAGGTAGGCGTTCCCTACATCGTAGTATTCCTCAACAAGTGCGACCAGATGGACGATCCCGAGCTTCTCGAGCTCGTTGAAATGGAAATAAGGGATGTTCTCAATCAGTACGGCTTCCCCGGCGACGACACCCCCATCATCCGCGGTTCTGCCCTCAAGGCTCTTGAAAAGGCTACCTCCGGCTGCCCCGACGCAGAAGTTCTTGCCGCTCCCGAGTGCCAGTGCATCCTCGAGCTCATGAACACCATCGACGAGTACATCCCCACTCCTCAGCGCGACACCGATAAGCCCTTCCTTCTTCCCGTCGAAGACGTATTCACCATCTCTGGTCGTGGCACCGTTGCTACCGGCCGTGTAGAGAGGGGCGTAGCTCACGTTGGCGATCCCGCCGAGATCGTAGGCCTCATCGACAAGCCCATAGGCACCGTCATCACCGGTCTCGAAATGTTCCACAAGAGCGTTGACGAAGCTATCGCAGGCTTCAACATCGGCGCCCTTCTCCGTGGTATCGATCGTAAGGGCATCGAAAAGGGCCAGGTTCTCGCTAAGCCCGGCACCGTTAAAACGGCTACCAAGTTCGAAGCTCAGGTCTACGTCCTTAAGGCTGACGAAGGCGGCCGTCACACCCCCTTCTTCAACCACTATCGTCCTCAGTTCTTCATCAGAACTACCGACGTTACCGGCTCTATCGAGCTCCCCGCAGGCACCGAAATGGTAATGCCCGGCGACCATGTAACCATCACCGTCGAGCTCATCAAGCCCGTAGCTGTTGAAGAAAAGCTTAAGTTCGCTATCCGCGAAGGCGGCAGAACGGTTGGTTCGGGCGTCGTTTCCAAGATCCTCGGCTAATTAAATCTTGCTAATACATTGATAAAAAAGGTGTTTGCTCTGCGCAAACACCTTTTTTGCCGTCTCTCTCCGTCATTGGCCTCACATTACCACTCCGCGAAGCGTGCGCAGCTCCGCGAGCACCCTCTGAAGAACAAAAGCAAACGAACTTTAAGCTGAGCCGCAACGTAAGTTGCGGCTTGCAAAGGTGAGTTTGCGCTTCGCGCGGAGCGCAGGTATCAATTCCGCAGCCTCGCGCAAAACCGTGGCTTTTGCGCGAAAGAGGAGCCGCAGGCGCAAAAGGCGGACAAGGCAGGATACACCTGCCTTGTTGCAAAACGCGCCTTGCGGCGACGAGGAGAAATCTCCCCCCTAAAAAAGGAGTGTCATTTCGACCGGAGAACGCTTTAGCGTTCGTAGCGGAGAAATCTCCCGGGTTACTTTTCAGATACGATATATCCGCAATATAGCCTCCCCGTCGTTATGGGGAGGTGCCCGAACAAAGTGAGGGCGGAGAGGGCGATAATTCTGATATTCTATCTACATTGTCATCCTGAGCAGCAGCGAAGGATCTCGTTGTCCGACAGTTGCAAAGTTCGGGAGATGCCTCGACAACGCGCGCACTTGCTTATATTTCACCCAATCATATCGGCGCGCTGCTCGGCATGACAAGGGGGGGGGAGTGGGGTGCGCAGCTTCGCGAGCACCCGCCGAGAAGCAAGTAGCAAATCGCTAAAGCACCGCACCCGCGAAGAGGGGGCGGGCAAGGGCGAATTTGCTTTCACGGAGTGCAGGAATTTTTACCTTGTTCTCGCGCAAAACCGTGGCTTTTGCGCGAAAGAGGAGCCGCAGGCGCTAAAAGCGGGCAAGCCGAGTTTACTCGGCTTGTTGCGAAAAGCGCCTTGCGGCGACGATGCTGCGACGATGCTGCGACGTGGTTGACAAGCGCGCAAAGCGGGTATAAAATATATGTAGGGCCGCGCGGGCCCTTGGAAGAATTGTAAGTTTTACGGAGGAAACTATATGGAAAATATTTTAGATGAAGTTTGCCAAAATCTTGTCCGCAGAGGCTTCAAGGCGCGCGTGGTGGCCGACGGAGACGAGGCCATGCTTGCCGCCGCCGGCATAATAGGTAAGGGCAGTGTGGGCATAGGCGGTTCGCTGACCGTAAAGGAATGCGGGCTGGCCGAGGAACTCAAGGCGAGGGGCAACAAGGTGTTCTGGCATTGGCTCGACGGCCCCGAGGCAAGGCGGGCGGCCCTTTCGGCCGACTTCTACGTCTGCTCTGCAAACGCCCTGACGGCCGACGGCGTAATAGCCTTGACGGACGGTTCGGGCAACCGCGTCGCCGCGCTGTCGTTCGGCCCCCGCAACGCCATACTCATTATCGGCAAGAACAAGATAGTCGCCGACGAGCGCGAGGCCGTAATGCGCATACGCTCGGCCGAATGTGCAGGCGCCAACGCCAAGAGGCTGGGTCTGCACACGCCCTGCGCCGATCTCGGCAGGTGCGACGACTGCGCCTCGCCCGACAGGATATGCTCGGTCACGGCCTTCTTTGAGCGCCCCGCCAAGGGCCTTGAAAATACATATGTGCTGCTCGTCGACCGCAATATGGGCCTCTGACATCCGTTAGTTAAGGCATATATGCGGGGCAATGCGTTTGAGCGCGTTGGTTAAGGTATATATGCCGGGCAACTATGATAATGCCGCACTCTGCCCCTTTAATTAAGGCATATATGCAGGGCAATAATATTGCTCCGCACATTCGACCGCTTTGTCGGGATATATATGCGGGGCAATGCGCGTAAGAGGATTTTTCCGCAACATATATGCGGGGCAACGGCGCGGGTGCTCCCGCGTGGAAAAAGTGGCCGCGGCGCTAAAAAAGCGCCGCGGCCACATCATATACAAAATAATTATCAGTTGTTCTGCATCACGGGGCGAAAGGAAAAGTTTTCCTCGCTGCGCGCCTTGTTGTCCATAATTTCGTCGGCAAACATTCTCTCGGCCTTTTCAAGCGACTTGTCGAGACTGTATTTTTTGGCTGACTCGGCGTACACCTTGCCCATTCTGATGCGCTCGTCGTCGCGCTCGAACCAGTAATCTATCTTTTCGGCGAGGGAGTACTCGTTGTTGTCCTCGAACAGCGAACGCCTGTCGAGTGCGAACTGCGGCGTGGCCGAACACTTGCTGTCGGCTATAACGGGCACAAGTCCGCAGGCCACCGCCTCGAGGCAGGCTATCGCCTCTATCTCCACGGTGGCGGCGTGCACATACAGATCTCCCGATTGCAGCTTTTTTATCAGCTTTTCCTTGGGCAGGAAGTCGAAGGTGAGGTCTATATTGAGCTTTTGGGCAAGCTTTTTAAGCATTGCCTTTTTGGGGCCGTTGCCGAGCAGCGTCAGGTGTATGTCCTCCCTGTGTTTGGAGAGGCTTATGGCCTTGATCAGCACCTGCTGGTTCTTTTCGGGTGCCAGCCTGCCCGTCATTATAATCTCAAACTTGTCGTTTTTATTTGCTTTTTCGGCGGGTACAAAGTCGGGGTCGTAGCCGTTGGAGATGATGTAAAGCTCGCTGTCGTAGCCGTGTTCGGCCAGCTGCCCGGCTATGAAGGCCGAAGGGCAGTGTATGCGGTTGAACTTTTTGTAAAATGTCTGCTTGAAGTACGCGTAGACGAGCGAGTTGAAGGGCTTGCACCAGCTGAGGTGGGCATTGTAGGAAACGTTTTCGGGCTGGACGTGGAAGGCCGCAGTGGTGGGAATGCCCATTCTGTCGGCGAGCTGCTTGCACTTCTTTTCAAGCTTGAAGGGGAAGATGAAGTGCACGAGGTCTACGCCCTCGAAAGTCTTTTTTATTCTCTTTTCGTCGTACTTGCCGAACTTTATCTGGTTGAGCGCCGAAACTTCGGTGAGGATGGGCACATACCTCTCTTTTACGGGGCAGTCGTTTTCGCCGTCGGCGCCTATGGCCACCATGCGCACTTCGTGCCCGCGGGCGCGGAGGCCGTTGGCAAAGCGCAGCGCGGTTATGACCGAGCCGTTGGTTTTATTGTCCACAAGGTCTACAACTATTGCAATTACCATATAATAACCTTTAATTTCGGGCGGCGGCGCGCGCGATTTTGCGCTCCGCTCCCCTTTTACGGGTATATATTAAGCTATTAAAGTAAATTGATTATAAACTACCGTTGATTTTTTTGCGCGGTTATAGTATAATTAAAGTCGGGTGGGGGACAGTCCCCTCTCGCGCGGCCGCGCGCGGCCTTTAAAATACATATTTGGTGCTTGAAATGGCAAAAATTCTTATCGTAGAGGACGACGCCAACTTAAGAATGCTTATGACGCTCCGCCTCAAGAGCAGGTACGAGATAGTCGCCTCGGCTGACGCCGAGTCGGCGCTCGCAAAGTACGAGGAGGGAGGGGTCGACCTCATAATAACCGACCTCATGCTGCCCGGCATGGACGGCTACGCTCTCGTTGAAAGCGTGCGCTCCATGGGCCGCGCCACGCCCGTCATCATCCTCACCGCCAAGGACGGCATGAGCGATAAGGGCCGCGGCTTTGCCGTCGGCACGGACGACTACCTCACAAAGCCCGTCAACTTCGAAGAGCTCACATGGCGCATCGACGCCCTTCTCCGCCGCAGCAAAATAGCCAACGAGGGCAGGATATCCATAGGGCAGGTAGTGGTGGACAAGCAGTCCTTCACCGTTACGCGCGGGGAGGAGAGCTTCGCTCTGCCCACCAAGGAATTTCAGCTCCTGTATCTGCTGCTGTCCTACCCCGGCAAGATATTCACCAAGGAGAACATTCTCGACAGCGTGTGGGGGTATTCCTCCGAGAGCGACGAATACACCGTGCGCACGCACATAAACCGCTTGAGGAACAAGTTCGAACACTTCCCCGAATTTGAAATCGTCACCATCCGCGGCGTGGGCTACAAGGCGGTAATACACGGCGAAAAACATTGATATGCGGGCGACCCGCCCTCGGGCCACAGAAGGCGCTGTCCGAAGGCGACCCCGTCTTACCATATAGGCTAAGGAGGCAACCACATGAAAACCATCCGTCACGGCGACAAGCGCAGGGGCATAAACTCCCACGCCCTCGTCATAGCCGTAATATCCTTCATTCTCGCCCTGCTCGTCAGCGAGATAATAATGCTCGTGTTCAGTTACTTCAACGACAAAAACGGCATTGTCGACGATTTGGGGCTGGGCGTAATGCTCTTCGTCATTCCCTCGATAGCCGTAGTGGCCATGTGCGTGGCCATATATATAAACCATATGGTGCTGCAGACGGCCAATACCCTCAACGACGCCTTCGCGCGCGTTTCGGACGGCGACTACAGCGTTAAAATACCCTACACCAAAATAAACTCCTTCAACGCCGTCTACGAAAATTTCAACAAGATGACGGCCGAGCTCAAGAGCGTAAAGGCCCTGCGCGAGGACTTCGTGCACGAGTTCTCGCACGAGTTCAAAACGCCCATAGCCTCGATAAACGGCTTTGCAAATCTGCTGCTCGAGGGCGGGCTGACCGACGAGGAGAGGGCGCAGACATTGAAGATAATCGCCGACGAGTCGGCCCGCCTCTCCCGTCTCTCCGAAACCGTTTTAACGCTCTCCAAGCTCGAGAGCCAGCAGTTCATAGGCGAAAGCAACACCTTCCGCCTCGACGTGCAGCTGCGCGACTGCATAGTGCTTCTGCAGAGCGAGTGGGAGAAGAAGGGGCTGACCGTGCAGACCGACCTCGCCCCCGTAAAGTATTCGGGCGACGCCGCCCTGTTGAAGCAGGTGTGGGTCAACCTTCTGACCAACGCCATTAAATTCACGCCCGAGGGCGGAAAGATCAAGGTTTCGCTCGCGGCCGAGGACAACAGAGCGGTGGTAAAGGTGGCGGATACGGGCATTGGTATACCCGCCGACAGCATACCCAAGATATTCAACAAGTACTATCAGGTAAAGCCCGGCGGCGGCAACGGCCTCGGGCTGGCCGTCTGCCATCGCATCTGCGCGCTGTGCGGCGGCACCGTGTCGGTGGAGAGCACGCCCGGCAAGGGCTCGGTATTCACCGTAAAGCTCTGACGAAGCGGCGCCCGCGCCCTCCCAAAAGGCCTTAGTCGCGGCATAGTAGCGGGGTAACGGTGCCCAAAACATAACGATAATGCATTTTAAAGGCGCCCGCGCGGCAAATTTTTGCCGCGCGGGCGCCCCTGTTTCGGGGGAACGCCCGTCACCTCCTTCGTTGCGGCATAGTCATGGGGCAACGGGCGGAGCCGGAGGCGTTTTTTAAATATTCCGTAATTTGTTTTGGCGGGGCCGCGCGCGGCCCCGCCTTTCTGATATGCCCAAGTTTGAGCAAAAAATGGTTGCGCATGCAACTATTTTGCTTGACAGCGCCCCCGCGCCGTAGTATAATGCAAACAGTTGCGCGTGCAACTAATTTCCGCGCCCGCCCGAACGGCGGGGGGAGGAGGGACAATGTCGGCATTTTTAAAGGGAATAAACGCCATATCGCGGGGCACCACGCTCTACCGCGACGAAAAATTCAGGGAGTACGGCCTCAAGGGCAGCCAGATTAAATATCTGTTCGCTATCTTTTCGGCGCCCGGGGTCAGTCAGGACGAGCTGGCCTGCCGCCTGCTCGTCAACAAGTCCAACGTGGCGCGGCAGGTGGCCGCGCTGGAGGAGGGCGGCTTTGTCCGCCGCGAACAGTCCGCCGAGGACAAGCGCGTCTGGCGCGTCTTTCCCTCGTCCTCGGCCGAGCGGGTAATGCCCGCCGTCCGCGCCGCCAACGAGGAGTGGAAGGCCCGCCTGCTTGAGGGGCTGACGGCCGCCGAACGGGACGAGCTCGAAAGGCTGATATCCGTCGTCGAGGCCAACGTCCGCTCAACGGAGGGGGAGAGGTGACCAAAACTCTTACATACATAAGGCCCTATTCGGCCACGGCAGTCTGGGGCATAATAGTAAAATTCATAGGCTCGATAGCCGAACTCTTTCTGCCGCTGCTGCTCGACTATATCATAGACGACGTAGTGCCCCTCGGCGACATGACGGCCGTGCTGCTGCTCGGACTGGCCATGCTCGTCTTTTCGCTGGTGGCCATGTTCGGCAACATAATAGCCAACAGGCTGTCGGTCAGGGCGGCGGCGCGCATGACGCACGATCTGAGGTACGACCTCTTTTCGCGCATCTCCTATTTAAAGAGCGGGCAGGTGGACGCCGTCACCGTGCCCTCCCTCGTCTCCCGCCTGACTTCGGACAGTTACTACGTCAATCAGATGGTCGCCCGCACCCTCCGCCTCGGCGTGCGCGCCCCCATACTTTTGGTGGGCGGCATAATAATGACCTTTGTCGTCGACTGGCGGCTGGGCCTCGTTCTGCTGGCCTGCGTGCCCTTCGTCACGGCGGCGGTCGTCGTCATCACTCAGAGAAGCATACCCTGCTACGCCGCAAAGCAGGCGGCGGGCGACGACATGGTGCGCGTCATGCAGGAGAACATCACGGGCGTGCGCATAATAAAGGCGCTCGCCAAGGGCGACTACGAAACGCGCAGGTTCAAGGGCGTCAGCGACGGCCTCGGCAACACCGACTTCGCGGCCAAAAAGCTGATGTCGCTCACCAACCCTCTGGCCACGCTCATCCTCAACCTCGGCCTCGTGGCCGTAATAGTGGTGGGCGCGCTCTGCTCGTGCGGGGCGGGCAGCGTGCTGGCCGTCCTCACGCTGTTCACCATGATACTCAACGGCATGCTGGGCATCTCCAAAATATTCGTCGTCCTCTCCGAGGGCGTCGCCTCGGCTTCGAGGATAGAGGGCGTGCTCGACCTCGACCCCGCGCAGTCCGTCGGCGAATATCCCCGGGGCGACGAGGGCTGGGCCGTGCAGTTCAAGGACGTGTCCTTTTCCTACAACGGCGTCGAAAACAACCTGCAGGGCATAAACTTCGCCCTGCGAAGGGGCGGCACGCTCGGCATAATAGGCGCCACGGGCAGCGGAAAGTCCACTGTTATCAACCTCCTGATGCGCTTTTACGACGTTGACTCTGGCGCCGTGTACGTAAACGGCAGGGATGTGCGCTCGGTCGACCCCGCCGAGCTTAGAAAAAACTTCGGCGTGGCCTTTCAGAACGACTTTCTCATGGCCTCCGCCGTGCGCCAGAATATCGACTACGGCCGCGGCCTTGCCGATGAGGCCGTGCAGAAGGCCGCCGACTGCGCGCAGGCGGGGCAGTTCATCTCCTCGCTGCGCGGCGGCATGAACTACGCCGTCGCCCAAAAGGCAGCCAACCTCTCGGGCGGGCAGAAGCAGCGCCTCACCGTCGCCCGCGCCCTCGCCGGCGACCCCGCCATACTCGTCCTCGACGACAGCTCTTCCGCGCTCGACTACGCCACCGACGCCGCCATGCGCCGCGATATATCCCTCGGTTACCCCTCGGCCACCAAAATAATCGTCGCCCAGCGCGTCAGCTCCGTCAAGTCCGCCGACCTCATACTCGTCCTCGACGACGGCCGCCAGATAGGCCTCGGCACGCACGAACAGCTCTTGAAGGAGTGCGGGGAGTATGCTATGATTTATCGGGCGCAGATGGGCGAGGATATTTAAAGAAATATTCATCGTCCGATACTGTGTCGCGCTTACGGGTGGGCTCAGTCACTTACCTCTAAGTAAGCTCCTTCGCCCCTTCCGCACGCTCCTTGTCTCGGCCGCGACTATTTCTTTAAAAGCTGCGGCGGTATTCATCGTCGGATACCATGTCGCCCTTACGCGCGATTTGGTCGTTTACGTCATTGTAAACTCCCTGCATCGTTTACGCGGGCTCCTCGTCTCCGCCGCGACTGTTGCTTCACGGGCGTTGTCGTCATCGTCCGATACTGTGTCGCGCTTATGAATATTCAATAGCGCCAAATGGCGGTAATTCAGGCATATTACGGGGGGAATTATTATGAAAATACAAATTCTTTGGGAGGAAAGGGCATGAAGGAACCTCGCATGCACATCTCCGATACGCGCGCCTTCGGGCGGCGAAAGGTCGACACAAAGTATGTGCTCGTCAACCTTTTCAGGTATTTAAAGCCGCACGGCGCTCTCTTTGCGGCGCTGTTCGTCGCCAATATCGCCGCCGTAGTGCTGTCGCTCATCGGCCCCTACATAAGCGGTCTCGCCATCGACCTCATCAAGCCCGACGGAACCACCGACATGTCGGCCATCTACGGCTACTGTGCGGCGCTCGCGGGCATATATGTGCTGTCGGGCGTGCTCAGCTATCTCTCCACGGTGGGCATGGCGCACATCTCCCGCCGCGTGGCCTGCCGCATGCGCGAGGACGCCTTCGGCCGCATAATCTCCCTGCCCGTCGGCTATTTCGACAGCCGTCAGGCGGGCGACATGATCTCCGTGCTGTCCTACGATATCGACACGGTCGGCCAGTCCCTCGCCAACGACGTGGTGCTCGTGCTCAACTCGGTGGTGCAGATAGTCGGCTCGCTCGTAATGATGCTCGTGATAGCCCCCGTCCTCGTGCTCGTGTTCGCCGTCACCATACCCGTTTCGGTGGTAATAACAAAGTATCTCGCGGGGCGCGTTCAGCCCCTCTTCCGCAGGCGTTCGGCAAAGCTCGGCGAGCTCAACGGCTTTGTGGAGGAGATGATAGCCGGCCAAAAGACCACCAAGGCCTACGGCTGCGAGGAGGCGGTAATATCGGCCTTCGAGGACAAGAACACTCAGGCCGTCGAGGCGTATGCCGAGGCCGAGTACCTCTCCACCGTCACGGGCCCCACAAACAACTTTATGAACAATCTGGCGCTCACGCTCATCTCCATATTCGGCGCGCTGATGTACATGTTCTCCTTCGGGGGCATAACAAGGGTGGGGCAGGTGGCCTCCTTCGTGCTCTATTCGCGCAAATTCTCGGGGCCGATAAACGAGATAGCCAACGTGTTCGGCGAGTTTCAGTCGGCCATAGCCGCCGCCGAAAGGGTGTTCAGGGTGCTCGAGGAGAGCCCCGAACCCGCCGACCCGCCCGACGCCATAGTCCCCAAGGATATCCGCGGCGACGTCGACATACAAAACCTCTCCTTCGGCTACACGCCCCAAAGGGAGGTGATACACAACTTCTCGCTGTCGGCAAGGCGCGGGCAGGTGGTGGCCATAGTCGGCCGCACGGGCGCGGGCAAGACTACCATTATAAATCTTCTGATGCGCTTTTACGACCCCTCGTCGGGCTATATAAAGATAGACGGCACGGATATTTCCCGCTTTATGCGCTCGGGACTCAGGCGGTGCTTCACTATGGTGCTGCAGGACACATGGCTGTTCGCGGGCAGCGTGTACGAAAACATAGCCTACGGCAGGGGAAACGCCACCCGCGAGGAGGTGGAGGAGGTGTGCCGCGCCGCGCGCATACACTCCTTTATAGCCCGCCTGCCGCAGGGGTACGACACCGTGCTCACCGACAATGCCGCCAATATCTCCAAGGGGCAGAAGCAGCTGCTCACCATAGCGCGCGCCATGCTGCTCGACAGCCCCATGCTCATCCTCGACGAGGCCACCTCCAACGTCGACACGCGCACCGAGCACGTCATCCAGCAGGCCATGACGGCGCTGATGAAGGGCCGCACCTGCTTTGTCATCGCGCACAGGCTGTCCACCATACGCGGCGCCGATATGATACTCGTCATGGACGAGGGCGACATAGTCGAGCAGGGCACCCACGATGAGCTGATGGCCCGCAGGGGCATGTACTACGGGCTGTACAAGTCGCAGTTCGCAAGCTGCTGAAAAGAAAAATGCGCCCGCGGGGAGCCGGGGGCTCCCCGCGGGCGCCTATATTTTAATAAAAAGCCGGAGCATGCCGCTCCGGCTTAACCTATATTTATTTTTTTTCTCAGCCTTGGTCGGCCGCGTTTTGGGTGAACTCCACCGAAGTCAGCGTGTACACCAGCTTGCCGAGCCCGAAGGGCACGCTCTCCTCCATGCGGCCGAGCACCGCGCGGCAGGAGTTGAGGTCGGGGTTTTCAACTTCGGCAAAGTAGTACACGTTGGAGGGCCCCGACATGTCCGAAACGAGGCTTACCGTCACGGGCACGAAGTCGTAATTTACGTTGCCCTCCTCGTCGGCGCCCGCAAGCAGATATCCCGCCTCCGTCGCTTTGTCCATGGCGGCTATCACCGAGCCGAGGGTGACTTTGTCGGTCTCCTCCTCGGGCAGGGCGGCCGTAGTTGCCGAGCCCCACGCCGCCTGATAGCGGTAGCTTCTGCCGTTTATGGGTATGAACACGTCGAAGGTCTGGGTGGAGGACTGGGTCATGCTCCTCAGCGCCACCGCCAGCGAGCTGGCGTCGAACAGCGTGTATTCGCCCGCCGCCGAGTGCGAGGAAGTGCCGCTCTCCACTCCGTCGTCGCTGCCGCGTACCGTAACGGTGGTGACCGCCGTGCTGCCGTCGCCGCTGTACCACGTTTCGTACACCCTGTCCATCTGCACATAGGCCGTTTCAAGCCTGTCGGGCTGGAGGGAGTTGGGCGAAGCGCTCTTTATGTCCTGCCTGGAATATACGGGCAGCAGATTGTTTGCCGCCGAGCGGAAATAGCTTACCGTGGTTATGGCGTTATCAAACGAGGCGCTCTCCTCGCCCATGGTGTACGTCACGGGCAGCGAGAGGGTTGTTTCGTAGACGTAAACTATCTCCTCGTCGCTCTCGTCCGCGCGCAGATCTTCGGGAATTGACGCGTCGCTCCTGTCGTACGTCGTCGCGTACAGGCGGGTGGTGTAGGTGCCCGCGCCGTAGTCCACCGAAAAGATGCTGTTTTCCGTCTTTTCAAATGATATCGAGTAGACGGCCTCCTCCGCGCCCGAAAGGAAGGGGGTGTGAACGGCCAGATCGTCGGCCGAACTGCCGCGCACCAGCCAGTTGGGCGAGGTGGTTATCTTATAGTCGGGCGTGCCTCCGCACCCGCTGCAGGCCGAAAGCGTCAGCACGCATCCCGCGCCCGCTATCACGGCCAATGTCTTCAAAAGTTTTTTCATATTGACCATTATAGCATACAAATATCAAAAAGTAAAAACTTTTACGCCCCAAAATCTTTAAAAATTGCGCGCGGTGTGCTATAATGTATTACATGATAACATCCTACACGGCGCCCACGCTCGGCGGGGCGCTCGCACAACTCAAGGAAATAGTCGCCGCCAACGAGGAGAGGGGCGCCCGCACCGTCATCTTCTGCGAGGACAGGCTGACCCTCGCCGCCGAACGCACGGTGTGCGCGGCCGTCGGCGGCACCTTTACCACGGCCGTCTACACCTTTGCGCGCTTTCTTTCGGCCGAGAAGGGCAAGTGCCAAAACCTTCTCACCAGTCAGGGTTCGGCCATGGCCGTGCGCAGGCTGATAGAGGCGGGGCGGCACAACCTCACCTTGTTCAAGAGGCTGTCCTCGGCCACCGCCGCGCAGGACGTGTACGACACCATAGCCCTGCTCTATTCCTCGCGCGTGTCGCCCGACGACCTCGCCGCCGTCACCTCGCCCGATCCCGTGCTCGAGGGCAAGATACGCGACCTCGAGTTTTTATACCGCGAATACGCCGCCTTTCTGGAGCGATCGGGCTCGGTGGACAGAAACCGCTACCTCGCCATGCTGCCCGCCGTCATTGCGGCCTCGCCCGCCGTGCGCGGGGCCGACGTCGTCTTTTTGGGCTTTCAGGCCTTCACCTGCTCGGTGGCGGAGTGCGCTTCGGCCTGCATGGAGGCGGCAAAAAACGTTACGGGCATCTTCATAGGGGGAAGGGAGGAGGTGTACGTCAACGAGGCCTCGGCCTCCTTCGCGGCCGCCGCAAAGCAATTCGGCGGCGCCAACCGCAGGGCGGTAAAGGTGCCCCTTGCGCCCGAGGCGGAGGCCGTTCGCAGCCATATATTCGACGCCGAAACCTTCTGTTCGCCCTCGCCCCTTCCCACCTCGCGCGTCAGGCTGTTCGCCGCCGCCGACGAGGAGGAGGAACTCGAATACATAGCCTCCAACATTGTGCGCGTCGTCCTCGAGGAGGGCGTGCGCTACCACTCCGTGTCCGTAATGCTGCCCGACATCCCCCTCTACGCCCCCAAGCTCGAGAGGGTGTTTGGCGAATATAACATACCCTTCTATCTCGACAGGCGCTTCCGCCTGTCCGAGCACCCCGTCTGCGCCTTTTTGGAGGGATTTTTAAACTGCGCCGCCGACGGCTGCCTGCCCGCCTCGGTGACGGCCGTCGTCACGTCCCCCCTCTTCGTCACCTCCGACGGCCGCAGGGAGGGGGAGCGCCGCAAGGACAAGGACGTGTTCATCAACTACATGCTCCGCCTCGCCGCCTTCCGCGGCGGCGTAAAGCGCAAGCCCAAAGAGGAGGTGCTTGCCGCGCTCGGCTTCGACATATCTGCCGTCGAACGCGTGCGCACGCCCTTTCTGGCGGCGCTTGCAAAGCTCCCCCAAAAGGGGGACGGCGCCCTGTATTGCGCCGCGCTCAGGGCCATTTTGAAGGACTTTGCGTGCGAGGACGTGCTCGCCGCCATGCAGGCCGATTTTGAGGACGAATATCCCTCGCTGGCCGCGTTTTCGGGGCGGGCGTACGAAGGCGTCGTCGCCGTCATCGACGAGGCCGAGCGCCTCACCTCGGGCGAGGTCATGCCCGTCCGCGAATTTTGCAAAATACTCAAGAGCGGCTTTGCCGCCGCCGAGCTGTCCATAATCCCGCCCCGCCAGGATGCCGTATTCGTCGGCGACCTCCTCACCTGCGCCAACACGGGCAGCGAGGTGGTTTTCGTGGCGGGCCTGACGGGCGAAGTGCCCGCCGCGGGCGAGGACACCGCCGTGCTCACCGACAGGGACATCGCCTCGCTCGAGGCGTTAAACATAAAGATATCGCCCAAGATAGAGCAGGTCAACCGCCGCTCGCGCGAGACGGCGGGGCTCAATTTAAGCGCCTTCCGCTCGGCGCTCTATCTCTCCTATCCCGCCCGCAAGGGGGGCGAGGAGAGGGGCGTCAGCCGCATAGTCGACTACGCGCTCGCCCTCTTCCGTACGCCCTCGGGCGGCCCTCTCGTGCCCATGACGGGCAGGGAATATTTTAAAAATCCCGCCAATTTAAAGTACCTGTGTTCGACGCCCGCGCCCGCCCTAAGGCAGCTGGCGTGCGACCCCTCGCCCGCCGTTCGTTCGGCAATATATGCCATGCTCTGCGCAGACGGCCGGGCGGCCGAGGCCGACGCGGCCATAGCCGCGCCCCCCGCGGCCGCGCCCGTTAAGGGCGGGGGCAGGCTGTACGGCGACAGCTTTTCGCCCACCGTGCTCGAAAGCTATTTTTCCTGCCCTTATAAGTGCTTCATGCTGCGCGGGCTCAGACTCGCCGAGCGCGAAGAGGGCGTCATGCGCCCCGTGGACAGCGGCAACTTCATCCACACCGTGCTGCAGAGGGTGTTCTCGCCCTCGGTCAACGGCGTGGCGGACGGGGCCGCCCTCGCCGATCTCGCCCGCAGAGAGGCCCAAAAACTGCTCGCCGAGCCCAAATATTCGGCGCTCTCCGCCGACAAGCGGGGCGAGTACGCCGCCTCCCGCCTCGTTTCGGAGGCGGTCGCAGTCTGTCTCGGCGCCTTCGAACAGCTCAAAAATTCCACCTTCTCGGTGGAGGAGGTCGAAAAGGTCTGCCGCATGCCGCTCGACGGCGGCCTCAGCCTCTACGGGCGCATCGACAGGGTGGATTCGTGCGGGGATATGGTGCGTATAATCGACTACAAGACGGGCTCATACGACTCGGCCGCGCCCCTCTACTACATGGGGCTCAAGCTGCAGCTGCCCGTCTATCTGAGTTCGGCTGCGCGGGGCAGGAGGGCGGTGGGCGCCTACTACTTCCCCGCCGCCGTCACCTACGAAGGCGAGCGCGACGGCGTGTTCCGCCTGTCGGGCTACATGGACGGCAGCGAGGACGTGGTGCGCAGCACCGACGTCAACGTTGAGGAGAGCAAAAAGAGCAGCTACGTCGACGCCTACCTCAACGGCCGCAGCATGGAGGGCGCCATGGACAGCGCCGATTTTGCCGACTTTTTGGCTTATTCGTCCCTCGTGGCAAGGAGGGGCGCGGCCGAGATGTCGGCGGGCAACGCCGAGCCCTCGCCCGCCGAGGGCGCCTGCGACTACTGCCCCCTTGCGGGCAGCTGCGGTTTTGCCGTCGGGGTCGACGGCGACTTCCGTGTAAGGCCCAAGATCAACTGCTCGGGCATAGCCAAAATAGTCAGAAGGGAGAGGGGGGACGAAGAATGAACTACACGCCCGAACAGAGCGAGGCCATAGCCTCGCGCGGAAAGATAATAGTTTCGGCTTCGGCGGGGTCGGGCAAGACCTTCGTCATGATACAAAAGCTCGTTGCGCTGATAGAGGGCGGGGGCGACCTCGAAAACGTTCTGGCCGTCACCTTCACCAACAAGGCGGCCGCGCAGATGAAGGAAAAGTTGCGCCGCGCGCTCATCTCCCGCCTGCCCTCCGCCGAGGGCGAGGCCCGCGCCAACATAAAGGCGCAGCTGGGCAAGATCCCCTCGGCCGACATATCCACCATCCACTCCTTCTGCGCCCGCCTCATCCGCACACACTTCTACGCGCTGGGCGTCGAGCGGTCGTTCGAGATAACCGTCGACGACGCCGTGCTCTCCGAAATGAAGGGCCGCGCCATGGACAACCTCTTCGACAGGCTGTACGAGGAGGGGGACGCCGACCTCGTGTATGTGCTCGACAGGCTGAGGCGGGGAAGGAGGGAGGAGAGCGTAAAAAAGCTGCTCTTCCGCGCCCACGACGCCGTGCGCAACGTGGCGGGCTACGCCGAAAAACTGACAAAATACCCCGACATATACTGCGAACGGGGCTTCGACGAGGTGTGCAAAGAGTACGCAGCCTTTATAGACGGAAAGATAGAGGCGCTCGCCTCGGCCTTCGACGCGGCCTATAAAAAGCTGGGCGTGCCCCAAAGCTTTGAAAAGCTCAACGCCCTCGCTTCGGGCATTTCCGAGGCGCTCGCCGCCGCTCGCGGCCGCCCCCTCTTCGAGCCCCTGCCCGCCCTGCCCTCGGCCAGAAGGCCCTCGGGCGGCACCGAGGAGGAAAAGGCGCTCTCGGCCGCCTTCGGCGAACTGCGCACCCGCCTCAAAAAGAAGTACGACGCGCTCAAAAAGAACATAGGCGGCAGGGAGGAGGAGTACTCCGCCTTCCTCGCCTCGGGCGGGCTCGCCTCGGCCTTTACCCGCCTCCTGCTGCAATTCGACGGCGAATATGCCGCGGTCAAGCGCGATGAAAACAGGCTGGACTGCCCCGACCTCGAGCACCTCGCCTTAAAGCTCCTGTCCGACGGCGACATCCGCCGCCGCGTCAACGACAGGTATAAATATGTGTTCGTCGACGAATATCAGGACGTCAACCCCGTGCAGGAGAGCATACTTACCCTTGCGGCGGGCGGCGACGCGTTCACCGTCGGCGACGTAAAACAGGCCATCTACGGCTTCAGGGGCTCCAAGTCGGTGTTCTTCTCCGAAAAGTACAACAGCATGCTCGCGCAGAAGGGCGCCAAAAAGCTGTCGGTCAACTTCCGCTCGTCCGACGGCGTGCTCGCCTTTGTCAACAGGCTGTTCGGCGATATCATGACGCCCTCCTCCTGCGGCATAGACTACGCCGCCGACGGCGTGATGCTCGGCGGCGGCAGGTACCCCGAAGGCTACGGCGAGGCGCAGCTCATAGTGTTCGGCAAGGACGAAAAAACTTCGCCCCCCGCCGAGGGCGTCTATTCTGTAAAGGAGCGCGCCGCGGCGCGCTCGGGCCACACGCGCGAGGGGCTGGCCGTGCTCTCCGTAGTGCGCCGCGCGCTCGCGGGCAGGCATTTCGACATTGAGAGGGGGGACTTCGTCGACACCCAGCCCGGCGACGTCTGCATCCTCACCCGCAAAAACGCGGGCGAGAGCACGCTCGGCATAGTGCGCGCGCTGACCGACGCGGGCTACGGCGTGGAGGGTGCCGCCGACGGCGACCTTTTGAAGCGCACGGAGATAAAACAGCTGCTCGACATTCTGTCGCTGATCGATAATTGCCAGCAGGATATCCCGCTTTCAACGGCCATGCTCTCGCCCGTGGGCGGTTTCACGCGCGACGAGCTCGCGCGCATCCGCGCCTCGCAGGGTCAGTCGCGCGGCGTCACCTTCCGCGACTGCATGGTCAACTACCGCAAATACTTCTCGGACGGCCTCGCGCACAAGATAGCCTCCTTCTTCAAAAAGATAAATTACTACAGGCGCCTTTCGGACATCCTCGGCGCCTCGGCGCTCATCGACAGGCTGCTCTCCGACACCGGCCTCGGCGCCCGCTACGCCTCGGGCGGGGGAGCAAAGCTTGCGGGCGTGCGCAGACTGCAGGCCATGGCCTACACCTCGGCGGGCGAGCTGCGCCTCTCGGCCTTTCTGGCGGCGGTAAAGGCGGCGGGCAGCGTAAAGGCTCCCTCGCTGCCCTCGGCAGACAGCATAAAGGTGATGACGATGCACTCCTCCAAGGGGCTGGAGTTCCCCGTCGTCATCGTTGCCGACATAGCCCGCAAGTTCGGCGGCAACGACTTCGAGGAGATGCCCTTCGACGACGCCTACGGCTTCTCGCCCCGCGCCTTCAACGCGGAGGACAGGCTCGTCCGCTCCACCGTCCTGCGCGAACTGTGTTCGGGCCGCGCGGCGAGGGAGGGCATAAAGAACGAGCTCAACCTCTTCTACGTCGCCTGCACGCGCGCCATGTGCGACCTGTATGTGCTGTGCGGCAAGCCCCCCGCGCCCGAGCTTTCGGCGAGCTACGACGCCGACTGCTACGCCGCAATGATGAACGTGGCCGACTATTCCCCCGTATATATGGACGAACCGAGCGACTTCGAGGGCTCCCGTCCGACCGACGCCGTGGCGGCGGGAGGGGGCGGCGCGGACGTCGGCGCGCTCTTCGGCGCGCGCTACGCCTATGCCGACAGCGTACCCCTCGCCGTAAAGACTTCGGCCTCGCGCCTGCTCAGCGAGAGCGAGGGAGAGGAGGCGCGCGTTTACCTCTTCGACAACGATGACGACCTGCCCTCGGGCAGGGAGGCGGGCACGGCCTACCACCGCTTCCTGCAGCTGTGCGATCTCTCGGTCAGGGATGAACAGGGCATTGCCGCCCAGCTCGCCCGCTTTACAGCCGAGGGGCTGATGACGGACGAACAGGCCGCCCTCCTCTCTGCGGAGCGCCTCTCGGCCATACTCTCCATGCCCGCCTTCGCGTCGCTTTCGGGCGCGCAGGTGTGGCGCGAGCGCGAATTTCTGTGCTCGCTGCCCGCCAACGAACTGTACGACACGCCCGCCGCGGACAGAGTGCTCGTGCAGGGCGCCATAGACCTGCTGGCCGTCGGCGCCGACGGTATAGTTATACTCGACTACAAATTCGTGCGCATGAGCGGCGAGGAGCTGGCGGCAAAGTACGCCCCCCAGCTCGCCCTCTACAAAAAGGCCGTCGCGCTCATAATGGGCGTGGACGCGGCCAAGATATCGGCGAGCATAATAGACCTTCGGGGCCTTAAGCAGATAGCTATGTAGCCTCCCGTTGAGGATGCGATAGAAAAAAACTCACTATCTCTCTTAATTCGACAATATATCCGTCCGTTTTCGTCTGCGGCCGGATATAATTTTTGTGGCTATGGATAGTATTTTATCATTTTTCGGCGGGGTGTATTCCTCGCTCGCGGCCATCCCCTTCGGCCGCCTGATAGTTGTCGCTCTCGCCGTATTCGGCGGTCTTATGGCGCTGTTCGCCCTCGGCTGCGTGCTCTCGCCCGCCCTCCGCGCCTGTCCCAAACGGCCCGTGCTGCACTTTGTCAACGCCTTCACGGCGGTGTTCGCGGCGCTGCTCGCCATAGGCCTGCGGCCCGAGCGCACGCTCTTCTTCGGCGCGCTCTTCTGGCTGGCGGGCTATCTCTACTACGGCGCCGTCTGCGCCCTCACGGCCGTTCGGCCGTCCTTTGCCGAGGCCCCCGCACTCACCTTCTCGTCGCGCGCCCCGCGCCCCGCAAAGTCCGCGCCCGCCGACTCCCTTCCCCCCGCCGCGCAGGGCGGAGTGCGCCTCGGCCACGCCCTCGCCATTGCCGACAAGCTGCTGTTAAAGCCCCTGTCGCGCGCGGACAGGGGCGAGCTCGAGCGCATAAAGACTACCCTCTCCGTCCTTCAGGTCAAGGGCGAGCTCTCTCCGCAGGAGGGCGAAATAGTCAACTCGCACTTCTCCGCGCTGTTAAAGCTGATGTCCAAGTACGGATATTAGCTATACAGGACGGGAGTAAGGGGCCCGGTATGAATAGAGAGGGGGCGGGGCGCGCACATAAGTGCGCGCCCCGCCCCCGCCCGCTTACGCCCTGTCGGAGCTAAGCACGGCGTCTATGAACATGTCCTTGGCGGCGAGGGCGGCGGGCGAAATGTCGCGCCGCTTTACAATTACGACGTCCCCCGCCGAAAAGCGGGCGGCGGGATAGCTTTTGCCGTTTATTATCACGCTCTTCACCGTCATGCCCTTCAAAACGTAGTCCTCGGCAAGCCCCATAAAGGCCCCGCGCTCGTCAAAGCAGGGCGCGTTGAGCCTCAGCACGCTCTTTGCCGCCCGTTTGGCGCACTCCGTGCGGTAGAGCACCGAGCCCGATATCCTCATAATTGCCTCGCGCGGGATATAAAATTCCCTCTCTTCGGAGTCGGCGCATTTGAGCGTCACGCCGCCCTCCTCGCCGCACAAAAGGGCGAGCACCACGCCCCGCCTCTTGCCGTCCATGCGTTCGGCCTCCAGCGCGTATATCTTGGATGCAGTCATTAAAATTCCTCCTTTAAAGCCGTTTGCGCTATCATACTTAAATTATACCCCCTTTATGCGCGCGGCAAAGGGGAGGTTTTGTCGTCTTTTGTCGCCGCCGCAGGGCAATGCCGCGCTATTTTGTTGACGGCGGCGGCGGGAGTGTGGTATAATAAAAACACATGGAAAGATATGTAGCGTTCGACATAGGCGACAAGCGCATAGGCGTGGCCGTGTCCGATCCCTTCAATACCTATGCCCTGCCCTCGCACACCTACTTCCGCAGGGGCTTCGCCGCCGACGTGCAGGCCGTGGCCGATATCGCAAGGGAGAAGGGCGCCACCCTGATAGTCTGCGGTCTGCCCGTCAACTTCGACGGCTCCGAGGCCCTTCAGACCCAAAAGACGGCGCGGTTTATCGAGGCGCTCAAAGAGAAGGCGGGCGTGCCCGTCGTCTGCGAGGACGAGCGCTTCACCACCATGATGGCGCACGACACCCTCATCTCCGAGGGCATGAGCAGGCAAAAGCGCAAAAATTACGTCGACGCGCTCGCCGCGGCGAATATTTTAGATGGATACCTCAATAAAATAAACAAGGAGCATAAAAATGGCCGATAAAAAGAATATGGACGATCTCCTCGCCGAGGAGTTATATGATATAATAGAACTTGTCGACGAAGAAGGCAATGTGGTAAAATTCAAGCTCGTGGACGTCACCGAGTACAAGGGCGAAAAGTACACTATTCTCGCGCCCGCCGAGCCCAACTCCGAGGTCGACGAGTACGAGGTCGTCATCTTCCGCCTCAACGAGGCCGAGAATACGCTCGACCCTATCGAGGACGATGCCCTTTTGGAGGAAGTTTTCGCCTTCTTTCAGTCGGAATACGACGAGTACGGGGAGGAAGAGGAGTACGCCGACGCCGACCCCGATTCCGACAGGGACGACGCCTGAGGAAGGTTAAAAATTGCAGTATTCGGGCGGGCCGACGGCCCGCCCCATTTGTTTTGTGAAAAGAGCGTGATTTATCCGGTCTGTTTTTAAAATGCGCCCCGCAGTTTATTTACTATTTATATATGTGAAGTAAAAGGCATATATAGCCCGCGCCGCGCCGTCTTGCGCGGCGCGGGCGAGGAGATACAAAGGATATGCAGGATATAGTTTTAAAAAACGTTACTAAGGCCTACGGCTCGGGCGAGGGCAGAATTGTCGCGCTCGGCGGGGCGGGTTTCACGGTAAAGAGGGGGGAGTTCGCCGTAATTTTAGGCCCCAGCGGTTCGGGCAAGAGCACGGTGCTCAACATTCTGGGCGGCATGGACTGCGCCGACGGCGGCGGGATAGATGTGTTCGGCGCGCGCGTCGACGCGATGAACGACAGGCAGCTCGTCTCCTACCGCCGCAACGACATAGGCTTTGTCTTTCAGTTCTACAACTTAATGCCCAACCTCACGGCGTATGAAAACGTCGCCCTCGCCTCCACCCCGGGCGGGCTGGACGTCGGCGAGCTTTTAGAGGACGTCGGACTTACGAAGAGGGCCAACAACTTCCCCTCGCAGCTGTCGGGCGGCGAGCAGCAGCGCGTGGCCATCGCGCGCGCCATAGTCAAAAAGCCCAAGCTGCTCCTCTGCGACGAGCCCACGGGCGCCCTCGATTCGGCCACCGGCCGCAGGATACTCGAGCTGTTGCTGCGCGTTAGGGAGAGGTACGGCGCCACCGTGATAGTCGTAACGCACAACGCCAAGCTCGCGTGGGTGGCCGACCGCGTCATACGCCTTGCCGACGGCCTCGTCGTCGACGAGCAGCTCAACAAAAACGTGCTCAAGGCGGGTGATATCGAGTGGTAAACAGGCTGATTTTAAAGCTCGTCGGGCGGGAGCTCAAGGGCAACTGGTTCCAATACCTCTCCATGCTCGTCATAACCTTTCTGGCGGTCACGCTGTTTTTGGGCTTTGTGTCCAACACCGTCACGCTGCGCGCCCGCACGGATATGTATATGGAGGACAGCCGCGTCGCCTCGCTGATCGCGCAGACCACCTCCCTCGGCGCCGAGGACGCCGACTTCTTCGCCCAAAACTTTGCCGAGACCGACTACCGCATATTTTCGGAGGGCGCCTTCAGCGTGCGCAGCGACAATCCCTCGGCCATACAGAGCACGCACACGGCAAAATTCTTTATAACCGACGGCGAGGCGGCCATAAACAGGCCGTATATCGTCGAGGGGGAGGCGGGACTGATGATAGACAAGTCGGTGGCCGACCTCTTCGGCTACAAGCTCGGCGACAGGGTGACGGCCGATCTCTCCACATATTCCTCCTACCTCGCCATGGTGGGCGTCGAGTCGCTCGAGTTGACTATAACCGGCTTCATGTACTCGGTGGAGGGAGTAAACATCTACGACACCTCCCCCGTGTTCATCACGGCGCAAACCTTCTGGCAGACGCTCACTTCCAACCAAACGGCTGCAAGTATGCTTGAACTACTCGGCATCGACCGCGACGGACTGTTCTCCCTTCTGCGCAATCAGGCCCTCGTCCGCACCGACGACGTCGAGGCCGCCCGCGCGCTCATCAACGACCATTTCAACGCCAAACAGCACAACAATCTCGTCTTTTTGTACGACAGGGACAGCATGGAGTCGGTCGTCGTCCTCGACACCGAGGCCGACCAGTCGCTCACCATGCTCTATGTGTTCCCCGTCATCTTCTTCCTCGTCGCCGTATTGGTCATAATGACTACTATAGGCAGGCTTATCCTTCGCGAGCGCACCAACGTGGGCACCATGAAGGCGCTGGGCATATCCAACGGCAAAATAGTGGCGCTGTATGCCTCTCTCGGCGGGGTGGTCACCTTTATAGGCGCCTGTCTGGGCGCGGTGGCGGGGCCGCTCATCGTTCCAACCGTAATGAATATAAAATACGGCCTCATATATTCCATGCCCATGCTGTGCGGCACGCTGTTCAGCCCGCTGTGGACGGCCGTAGTTATAGCCGTAGTAACGGCCGCCGCCGTGCTCATAGGCATAGGCTGTTCGCGCTCGATAATCAAAGAGCGCCCCGCCGAGTGCATGCGCCCCAAGCAGATAGTCTACGCGCCCAAAAAGGTCATAGGCGGGCCCGCCTCGGGCGGAGCCGCGCTCACCGTGCGCATGGGGCTGAGGAATATTCTTATAAACAAGCGCAGAGCGCTGATGACCGTGCTCGGCATCACGGGCTGCATGGCGCTGCTGCTCACCTCCTTCGGCATAGGCGACACCGTCGACGCCTCGGTCTACAACGACTACGGCGGACTGTTTAACTACGACGTAATGGCAAGCTATTCGCCCTCGTCGCAGGGCCAAATAGAGGAATATCTTGCAGGACTCGAGGAGGACGGCGAGGTCACGGCATACCAATTCAACCGCACATATGCCGCAACGGCCGCCACCGAGGTCAATAAAACGGTGGCCGTGTATGTGATGCCAAAAAGTTCTCCCATGACGGCCGTCATGGAGGGCGGCAGCCGCGCCCTGTCCAAGAGCGTCGCCGACGACCTCGGCGTGGGCGTCGGCGACAAGGTGACGTTCACCATAGGAACGTGTTCGGTGGAGTATATTGTGGGGCGAATCGTGGAAACTACCACCCGCAACGGCTTTTACATAACCGAGGCTGAAAATGAGTTTACCGACGACTGCTACTACACGGCCGAGGTGTGGCTGACTGGCGCCGACGCCGAGGGCCTGCGCGACAAATTGCTCGCGCTCGACGGCGTGGCCTCGGCGTCAACCATGGCCGAACAGCTGGCCGAGATACGCAGCCTGATAAATTCGGTGGACACCATGCGCTACACCGTTATGGTCTTTGCCATAGCGCTGTCCGTGGTGGTGCTGTACAATCTCTCCCTTCTCAACTTAAAGGAGCGCAACCGCGACATGGCCACCTTAAAGGTGCTTGGCTTCACCAATTCAAAGATAGCTTTAACGCTCTTCGTCGAGGTGTTCACGCTCACCGTGATAGGCACGCTGATAGGCGCTCTTTTGGGATTCCCCCTGCTATATCTTGTGATGAAGATAAACGAGCTGCCCACCATCGCCTTCATTTACAGCTTAAAGCCGCTTTCCTATGTGCTGGCCGCACT
This sequence comes from uncultured Clostridia bacterium, assembly GCA_944358655.1. Classification (GTDB taxonomy): domain Bacteria; phylum Bacillota; class Clostridia; order Christensenellales; family Borkfalkiaceae; genus Coproplasma. The sequence goes on from CALVRO010000022.1 coordinate 23,790, forward strand.
CATCTCGCTGGGCACGGGCGCCGTGATAAACGCCTTCTTCTCGGCGGCCATCTCCAAGGTGGAAATGACGTCCTCATTAAAGAGCGTGGAATAACTCATTAAATAACATGGAAAAGCGCGCGGCCCGAAAGGAAAAGGTCGATATATTGCCTTACTGCAATTCGATATGCCCCGTTTGGGGCTCGATTTGGCCGCGTGAAACGCGCGGCCTCGATATGCGGTGCTTAAAGCACCGCGTTGAGGTAGAAATTTTTAAAACGCCCCGTTTGTCCGTCGGCTTACGCCTCCGAGATACATTCGGCTACGCGCACTCATACCTTATTGGGGAATCGGCCTGTTCGGTGCGCTGCTCAGCATGACAAACGGGGCGGAATATGAGGCGCGCGGCCTTTTGGCCGCGCGCCGCTCTCTTTATAGCTTGTCATTTCGACTGTAGCGAGTGTAACGAGCGAAACGGAGAAATCTCCCGGGTTATGCTTCAGATACACTTAAGGCCGTACATTGTTTTGCAGAGGCGAAAGGCGCGTGGTGGGCGGGCGGGTCAGACTTGTCATCCCGAGCGATAGCGAGGGATCTCCTTTGCCCGACTGTATAATAGCCCATGCGGAGATGCCTCGGCAACGCGCGCTCATGCTTGGTTTTCTCCCTGCTTTTACGGCGCGCTGCTCAGCATGACAGGGGGTGGCTGGGGAGGAGGTGCGCGCACCTCCCCGGGTAGAGCATGTCATTTCGACCGAAGAACGCTTTGGCGTTCGTAGCCGAGAAATCTCCACGGTTACGCTTCAGATACACTCATTACCGCCCGCTCCGCGAAGCGTGCGCAGCTCCGCGAGCACCCTCCGAGGAACAAGAAGCAAATCGCTAAAGCGCCGCACCCGCGAAGAGGGGGCGGGCAAGGGCGAATTTGCTTTCACGGAGTGCAGAAATTT
>CALVRO010000023.1 GCA_944358655.1 uncultured Clostridia bacterium
ACCGACGGCGGGAAGCGCGAAATATTTACGCGCAAGTACGCTTTCAGTTGTTTGATTAAATGCGGATTTTGCGGCGGAACGCTTACCCGCAGATGCTGGCACAGCGGTACTACCCACAGCAAAGTCGTATGGCAGTGCGTCGAAGCTACTAAGGGCGGCAAAAAATTCTGCCCCGACAGCAAGGGCGTGGAGGAAGTGCAGATTATGAAAGCGTTTGTCGAGTCGTACAAACTGCTCTGCGAAAATGCCGACGGTGTGCTGGAAGAATTCCTTGCGCGCGTTGAAAAGAATCTTTCGGAAGATAACTCTTTAAAACAGCTCGAAAAAGCCAAACGCGAGGTCGCCGCGCTCGAAGGGAAAAGGGCAAAGCTCGTCGATATGAGGCTGGACGAAGTTTTGAGCAAAGAAGATTTTGAGTTGAAATATTCGGAGCTATCTGCTAAAATAGAGGTAGCCAAGGGCGAGCTCACTCAATGTGAGGAGGCGGCAAAGGTTTACGGCAACGTCAGGGAGAGAATAGCGGTATTCCGCAAGACGCTGGAAGAACACGCCGTGCTTGAAGAATTCGACAGATATGTCTTTGAAAGTATCGTCGAAAAGGTAATTGTCGGCGGTTATGACGAGGAGGGGAACAAAGACCCCGAACTCATAACTTTTATCTATAAATCCGGCTTTAAGGACAGCCTGACATCGCACGATTTCAGAAGTCCGCGCAAGAGCTATGCCGCCCGGAAAGAATCGTATCACTCGTCGGAATACGAGGGCGAAGATGCGTATCAAAATGGCGGCGGCGACACATGTGGAGACTATGGTGGTGCTACGTCGCAATTAGGGCAAAAATACGCCGAAATAGCTGCTTTTGAGCTGTTTTTTCTTCATTTTATCTTCTGTGTGGATGAATATGGCTGCCTCGAAAAAGTGACAAATGATAGTAAACTACAGGCGCGTTCGCGCCGTGCGCGCAAGGGTGGCCGTGGAGGCCGCAAGCAGCATAAGCTGGGGCAGGTACGTCGGGCTCGACGGCGCATATGTATGCATGGACGCCTTCGGCCTGAGCGCCCCCGCGGGAAAACTATTCGAAAAATTCGGCTTTACCGTCGACGGCTTTGCCGGGGCGGCGAGGTCGGTCATAAAAGCAAATAAATAAAGAGAGGTCAAACTATATGGCAGAAATTTTTAAGGGCATCCCCGCAATAAAGTACGAGGGCCCGGAAAGCAAAAACCCGCTCGCGTTCAAGTTTTACGACGCAGACAAGGTGGTGCTCGGCAAGAAGATGAGCGAGCATCTCCCCTTTGCAATGGCATGGTGGCACAACCTCGGCGCCAACGGCGTCGACATGTTCGGCCGCGGCACGGCCGACAAGAGCTTCGGCTGTGTTCCCGGCACCATGGAGCACGCAAAGGCCAAGGTGGACGCCGGCTTCGAATTCATGAAGAAGATGGGCATACGCTATTTCTGCTGGCACGACGTCGACCTCGTTCCCGAAGCCGACGACATCAAGGTGACCAACGCCCGTCTGGACGAAATAAGCGACTATATCCTTGAAAAGATGAAGGGCACCGACATAAAGTGCCTGTGGGGCACGGCCAACATGTTCGGCAATCCCCGCTTCATGAACGGCGCGGGCTCGACCAACTCGGCCGATGTGTTCGCATTCGCGGCCGCACAGGTAAAGAAGGCGCTCGACATAACCGTCAAGCTTGGCGGCAGAGGATATGTGTTCTGGGGCGGCAGAGAGGGATATGAGACCCTTCTCAACACCGACGTCAAGTTCGAGCAGGAAAATATCGCCCGCCTCATGCACATGGCCGTAGACTACGGCAGGAGCATCGGCTTTAAGGGCGACTTCTACATAGAACCCAAACCCAAGGAGCCCATGAAGCACCAGTACGACTTCGACGCCGCCACGGCCATAGGCTTTTTGAGGCAGTACGGCCTTGACAAGGACTTCAAACTCAACATAGAGGCCAACCACGCCACGCTCGCCGGCCACACCTTCGAGCACGACCTGCGCATCAGCGCCATCAACGGCATGCTCGGCTCTATCGACGCCAACCAGGGCGACCCCCACCTCGGCTGGGACACCGACGAATTCCCCTTCGATGTATATACGGCCACCATGGCCATGTATGAAATACTCAACGCGGGCGGCCTGACGGGCGGCTTCAACTTCGACGCCAAGAACCGCCGTCCCTCGTACACCTACGAGGACATGTTCGCGGGCTATATCCTCGGCATGGACACCTTCGCGCTCGGCCTCATCAAGGCGGCCGCCCTCATCGAGGACGGCAGGCTTAAGAGCAATATCGAGGAGCGCTACTCCTCCTTCCGCAACAGCGAGATAGGCAAAAAGATAGTTTCGGGCAAGACCGACCTCAAAGAGCTCGCCGCCTATGCCGACAAACTCGGCGCGCCCGAGCTGCCCGGCAGCGGCAAGCAGGAGATCCTGCAGAACATAGTCAACGGCGTGCTCTTCTCAAAATGAATACATATATAGGCATAGACCTCGGCACGTCGGCCGTAAAGCTGCTGCTCGTGGGCGAGGACGGCAAAGTGCTCGCCCGCGAGAGCCGCGTCTATCCCGTAATGTACCCGCACAGCGGGTGGTCGGAGCAGGATCCCGACGAGTGGATATCTGCCGTTGAAAGCGGCATATCCGCCCTCCTTTCGGACTTCGGCCCCAAGGACGTAAAGGGCATAGGCTGCGGCGGACAGATGCACGGCCTCGTCGCTTTAGACGGCGACGACAAGGTCATTCGTCCCTGCATATTGTGGAACGACGGCCGCACGGCCAAAGAGACCGAGTTCATAAATTCAACCGTAAAGAACATCTCCGACCTCACCGCCAACATAGCCTTTGCGGGCTTCACCGCCCCCAAACTGCTGTGGCTGAGGGACAACGAACCGCGCAATTTCGCGCGCATCAAAAAGATAATGCTGCCCAAGGACTACCTGACCTACAGGCTGACGGGCGAATTCTGCACCGACTTCTCCGACGCCTCCGGCACGCTCCTTCTCGACGTCAAAAAGGGCGATTGGAGCGAGGATATGTGCCGGCTTTGCGGCGTAAAGCGCGAGCAGCTCCCCAAACTTCTACAGTCCTACGAGCGCGCCGGCGCGCTCAAAAAGAAGTACGCCGACATGTGGGGCACGGGCGAGGTCATAGTGGCTGCGGGCGCGGGCGACAACGCCGCCGCTGCCGTGGGCACGGGCAACGTGCACGACGGCGACTGCACCATTTCGCTGGGCACGAGCGGCACGGTGTTCGTCTCGCAGGATAATTTTTCGGTCGACGCCAACAACGCCCTCCATTCCTTCCGCCACGCCAACGGCAAGTTCCACCTGATGGGCTGCATACTGTCGGCCGCCTCGTGCAACGCGTGGTGGATGGACGTGCTCGGCGCCAAAGACATGCCCGCCGAGCAGCGCGGCTGCGAGCAGCGCATGGGTGCCAACGACGTAATATTCCTGCCCTATCTGATGGGCGAGCGCAGCCCGCACAACGACGTCAACGCGCGCTGCGCATTCATAGGCATGCGCCCCGACACTACGCGCGCCGACATGACTCTCGCCGTAATGGAGGGAGTGGCCTTCGCTCTCCGCGACTGCGTGGAGGTGGCCCGCACCAACGGCCTCGTAGTCTCGCGCGCAAAGCTGTGCGGCGGCGGAGCGGCAAGCCCGCTGTGGCGCGCCGTAATAGCCGACGTGTGCGGCCTCAAAGTCGACATTCCCCTCGTGGAGGAGGGCCCCGCCTACGGCGCGTCCATGCTGGCCATGACGGCCTGCGGCGCGTACGCCGGCGTGGAGGAGGCAGCGGCCGCCCTCGTGTCCACAAAGGAAACAATAGAGCCCGACCCCGCCGTATGCGCGGCGTACGAGGGCAGATATAAGCTGTTCAGGGCGCTTTATGCCGCTCTGAAGGATACATTTGCAAGGTGGTAAAATGAAAGGACAGGCCTTAAATCCCTATCTGCCGAGCTGGGAATACATCCCCGACGGCGAACCGCACGTCTTTGACGGCAGAGTATATGTCTACGGCTCTCACGACAGGTTCGGGGGAGGCGGCTTCTGCATGAACGACTATGTGACGTGGTCGGCGCCCGCAGGCGACCTCGGCGACTGGCGCTACGAGGGAGTCATCTACAAAAAGAGCGACGACCCCGCCTACAAGGGCAGGGGGAGCATGTACGCCCCCGACGTCTGCCGCGCGCCCGACGGAAAATACTATCTCTACTACGCGTTTGCCCCCGGCATAACGCGCAAAAGCTGGGCTATACGCTGCGCCGTGTCGGACAGCCCCGCAGGGCCCTTCAAATATCACGGCGAAGTCGACCTCTATCCCTATTCCAAACAATATCTGCCCTTCGACCCCGCGGTATATGTCGAGGACGGCAGAGTGTGGCTGTACTATGGTTCGGCCATGTTCTTCCCCGTGCTGGGCGTATCCAAGCGCAACGTAAAGGGCGGCGCGGTAGTCGAGCTCGACCCCTCCGACATGCTCACCGTCATCGGCGGCCCCGTCACCACCATGCCTGCCGACATGCCCGGCGGACACGGCTTCTTCGAGGCCTCGTCCATGCGCAAGGTGGACGGCAGATACTACTTCGTCTACTCCTCGGCCATAGGGCACGAGCTGTGCTACGCCACGGGCGACTCGCCCGCAGGGCCGTTCACGTTCGGCGGTACGCTCGTCTCCAACGGCGACATAGGCCTCGACGGCCACACCGACCCCAAAACGGCCGCCAACTACACGGGCAATACCCACGGCGGAATGTTGTCCGTCGGCGGCAAAAACTATATATTCTATCACCGCCACACCGACCGCGACTGCTTCTCGCGCCAGGCCTGCGCCGAGGAGATAACCATATCGCCCGACGGCTCGATAGCTCAGGCCGAGATGACCAGCTGCGGCCTCAACGGCGGGCCCCTCGAGGGCGTCGGCCGCTACGAGGCGCGCATAGCCTGCAATCTCGTCTCGCGCAAGGGCGGCAGGTTCCACTCGAGGCCGATAGGCAAAAACCCCGCCGGCTGTCATCCCTACTTCACGCAGAGCGGAAAGGACAGGGAGGGCGACGGCGACCAGTACATAGCCAACTTCTGCAGCGGCTCCACCGTGGGCTTCAAATACTTCGATGTCTCCCGCCTCGAGCGCGTGGGCGTCACCATTTCGGGCGGGGCCGAGGGAGTTATGCAGGTGCGCAACTCCCCCCAAGGCGACATAGTCGCCGAGATATCCGTCCGCCCGACGGGCGGCGAGTGCGCCACCTACTTCGGCAAGTACTGCGGCGGACAGGGCAAGCAGGCGCTCTTCTTCACCTTTGTCGGCAGCGGAAAGATAGATAAGTTCACCCACATAGTGCTATCCGACTGCTGACGGCGCATAACGCGCCCTCTGCGCCCGCAAAGCCTTGCGGCGGCGGACGCGGGGACTTGGTTGCCGGACAATCTTTATTATAAAAAATCTCCGATCATACCAAGCTTCATTTTCATTATACTTCCCCCTATGTTTACCTGTAATCTTTTATTTGATATAATATCGGTATGCAGATAGAGATAGTCGAAATAAAAAACTTAACGCCCACCCTTTCGGAAAAGTTGCTCGGCGTGTGGCAGAGCTCGGTGGAGGCCACGCATGCCTTCCTCTCGCAAAAGGAGATACAAAACATCGGGCGCTATGTGCCCTCGGCGCTCGGCGGTGTGCCCCGCCTTATCGTCGCCGAATACGAGGGCGCTCCCGTCGCCTTTGCGGGCGTTGCGGGGCGCAAGCTTGAAATGCTGTTCGTCGCCGCGCATTATATACCAGACGGGAATAAAACGAACTCGCCCTTAAATGCGGCTTTTGTGCGCCTTGACGTTCTTCCTCATTGCAATGCGAGTGGGCATTGCCGCTTCGTCATCGCGCCAATTCATCCCAAAATACGCTATTTAAGGGTGCGTAGCAATTTAAAGCGGGCAGATCGTTTCAGATACAAGGCAAAGCCCGCAGGTAATAGCGACTCCTATTGCCAAGGGCTTTAACGCAGTAGATGGGGCGATATGCCCGCTTTAAATCGGGTTCGTATTACTCCCGTCTGGTTATATCGGACTGGGGATAGGCGGGAGGTTGCTAAGGTTTGTGATTGACGCGTACGCCGTTAGCGAGCTGACCGTCAACGAGCAAAATCCCCGCGCGGCAGCATTTTACGAACATATGGGCTTCGAGGTCTGCGGGCGCTCGGAGAGGGACGAGCAGGGCGGCCCCTACCCCGTGCTGTATATGAAGAGGCGGAACGGCTGAAACGATTTTATGCCCGCCCTCGGCGCTCCCCTTTGGGCGGCGGAGTGAGCGCGCGGCCTTGGCATAAGGTTGCGGGCGTCAAAAAATAAAAGCGGCGGGCGCAAGGTGATACCTTGCGCCCGCCGCGCACCGTTTAAGCATTTCGGCCGATATTATTGTGTCGGGCAATATTTAAAGCGGCCGGCCCCGAAGAGTGTCCGCGCCTCGGCGTACAGTTTATGGCACGTCGTAAGATTACGCCGCGCCCGCCGCGCCGGGTCGAAGCGGGAGGGGGGTCAGTCGTTAAAGACAGATTTGAGCATAAAGTTTATGTAGTCCTTGTCGGCGGGGTCGCCGAGTGTTACAGAGTTGTCGTCGTCGCCTACCAGCTCTTCAACTATCATTCGGCCGCCGCACTCCAGGAGCACGGGAATGTCGAAGCCCTCCTCAAGGCAGCCTTCGACCTCTATGTTGTGCACCCACGGCTGCTCTATGTCGTAGGTATATGTGAAGTTTTTAACGTTCATCAAAAAGAACTCGAGGTTGGCCTCGTACTCGTAGCGGAACCTTTCGGGCAGCAGGTCGGCCTCCTCGTTGGCGTCGTCGGCAATGGTTATGCCCGAAACTTCAAACTCGTGGTAAAAAAATCCCTCCCACCCGAAGGCTATCTGAATGGCCTCGTGCAGGTCGTAAAAGCCGTAGTCGGCGGGAATGGCCAGCGTGCGCGTTATGTCCGTGTTGGCCAAAGTCACTTTCAAAACGTAGTTTTTCATTGTATGGCGCGGCTCCTTCGGCCGCTCTCTCCCTTATCATGGCGGGCCCGCAATCTTTAAGCCCGTCTTTATAATACCCCATTTTGAACAATTTGTCAACAAATGAGCGCCTGAATGTTGTGATATTATAATACAGTATATACAGTTAATACAATTAGTACAAATTATTTTAATACAAATAATACAAAAAATTTTGGGTTCGTCTGCCTCTGCGCGGTTGAAGTCGGGCGGCAAGTGTGGTATAATTTTAATATGAAGTTTTTGCATCTTTCCGACCTGCACCTCGGTAAGCGGATAAACGAATACTCAATGTGCGAGGAACAGGCCGACATACTCAAAAAAATTGTCGATATCGCAGGGCGGGAGCGGCCCGAAGCCGTCATTATTGCCGGCGACGTGTACGACAAGAGCGTGCCCTCCGTTGAGGCGGTAAAGCTTTTCGACGGCTTTTTGCAGAGCATTGTCGCCCTCGGCGCGCAGGTGCTCGTCGTCAGCGGCAACCACGACTCCGCCGAGCGGCTGGCCTTCGGCGGAGAGCTGTTAAAGAGGGAGGGCGTGCACATCTCCCCCGCCTACGACGGCGCGCTGCCCCCCGTGGAGATAGCCGACGGCGAGGGCAAAGTCAATTTTTATCTTCTGCCCTTCGTCAAGCCCGCGCACGTCGCGCGGGTCTACCCCGAGGAAGACATTAAAAGCTACACCGATGCCATTCGCGTCGCCATACGCCGCATGAACGTCGACTTTTCCGAGAGAAACGTGCTCGTCACCCATCAATTTGTTACGGGTGCCGTGCGCTCGGAGAGCGAGGAGTTGTCCGTCGGCGGCTCGGACAACGTAGACGGCGGAGTGTTCGACGGCTTCGACTACGTCGCTCTCGGTCACATCCACGGCCCGCAGAGCGTGGGACGTGCGGAGGTGCGCTATTGCGGCACTCCCTTAAAGTATTCCTTTTCGGAGGTGGCGCACAAAAAGAGCGTCACCGTCGTGGAGATGGGTAAAAAGGGCGTTGTCATGATACGCACCCTTCCTTTAATTCCCCGCCGCGACTGGACGGCCCTGAAGGGGAGCTATGAGAGCGTGACTTCGGCCGCCTTTCGCTCCGCGATAAATTGCGACAACTACATAAAGATAACGCTGACCGACGAGGAGGACATCCCCGACGGCGCGGCGAGGCTGAGATATTTTTATCCCAACCTGATGCAGCTGACCTACGACAACGCCCGCACCCGCGCGGGCGGCGAGGCGGGGTCTGCCGAGGAGGTGGAAAGCAAGTCGCCCGCCGAGCTCTTTTCCGAACTATACGAAAAACAGAACGGCAGGGCAATGTCCGACGAGATGGCGGACATAGTCTGCTCGCTCATACAAAGGATATGGGAGGGCGAAAAATGAGGCCTTTAAAGATAGTTATGTCGGCCTTCGGCCCGTACGCGGGCGAGGTGGCGATAGACATGTCGGCGCTGGGCGAGAGGGGGCTGTACCTGATAACGGGCGACACGGGCGCGGGCAAGACCACCATTTTCGACGCCATCACCTTCGCGCTGTACGGCGAGCCCTCGGGCGGAATAAGGGAGGTGGACGGCCTTCGCTCCAAGTACGCGCAGCCCGCGCAGCCGACGTGGGTGGAACTTACCTTTTTAAACGGCGGAAAGAGGTACGTTGTGCGGCGTTCGCCCGCATATATGCGGCCTTCAAAGAAGGGCGACGGCTTCACCGAGCAGAAGGCCGAGGCTACTTTGACCCTGCCCGACGGCGGCATTGTCGCCCGCCGCGCCGACGTGGATAGGAACATTGTGGAGCTGCTCGGCATCAACCGCGTGCAGTTCATGCAGATAGCCATGATAGCGCAGGGCGATTTTCTGCGCGTGCTCAATGCGGGAACGGCCGAAAGGCAGGACATATTCCGCGACATATTCAAAACTTCCAACTTCAAGAGCCTGCAGGACGCCCTCCGCACCATGGCCAACGAGGCCCTGCGCGAGTGCGAAAAGGGCCGCGCCCGCCTCGAAGAGCAGATGAGGAGGGCGGAGGCCCCTAAAAGTTGGGAGGCTGCCGAGGTGTTTGCGGGCGGCGAGCCCGCCTCGGGCGAGGCTCTTGAGGAGATAGACCGCATAATATGCGCCGACAAAGCCGCATTAAAGTTGGCCGAGGACGAGCGCGCGGGCATATCGGCGGAGAGCGCCGAGGTGGCCGCAAGGCTGAGAGAGGTCGACTCGGCCTCAGACCTTCGCGCCAGGGCCGACGCGCAGAGGGAGGAGTTGAAGGCGCTCGAAGGCAGGCTCGCCGAAGCCGAGGAGCACAAAAAGGCGCTCGAAGGCAGAGAGAAGGGCGCGGAGGAACTCTCCCGAAAAATAGCTGCTCTCGAGCTGTTGCGCCCGCAATATGCGCGGTTGAACGAGGCTCAGTCCGAAAGAGAGGAGGCCTCAGCGCAGGCCGAAAAACTGCGCGGTGAGGTGCAGTCCGCCCGTTCCTCCCGCACGGCGCTGGCTGGGCGCATAGAGGGAGCCGAGGGCAAACTCAAGGCCCTTGCAGGCTGTGCGGAGAGACTGGCCAAGGCGCTTGCCGAACGGACGGAGGCCGCCGCACGCTATAAAAGGGTGCTGGATATGGCCGAGGCAAGCGCCGCACTCGCCGCCGAGGAGAAAAAACTTTATGCCGCTCGCTCGGCATATTCGGAGGTCGACGGCAAACTCAAAGGTGCGCGCGCCGCATACGACGAGGCCTATGACCAATTCCTCGCCAACAGGGCGGGGCTGCTCGCCTCGCAGCTCAAGGAGGGCGAGCCCTGCCCCGTCTGCGGGTCGCTTGACCACCCTTCGCCCGCGCATATCAGCGGGCGTATGCTGTCCGAGGGCGAGCTTGCCGAACTTAAGAGCTCCTTCGAAGCCCTCTCGGCCGAGAGGGAGAGGGCCGCGGGCGACACGCAGGCGCTGTCGGGCCGCGTCAACGTAATGCGCGCCAACCTTGCGGAGTCGCTCGCCGCCGAGGGCATGACCGAGGGGGAGACCCCGAAGAGCCTTCAGGCCGCGGCAGACCGGGCGCGGGCCGAGGCGGAGAGGGCAGAGAGGGCCCGCTCGGCCGCGGAGGCAGAAGTTGACAGTAGCGAGCGGCTGAACGCCGCAATATCCGAGGACAGGCGCGCTCTTGCCTCGCTGGACGAGGCCCTGTCCTCGTCGACGGCCGCACTCGACGCGGCGGAGGAGAGGGCGCGGTCGGCCGAACTGCGTGCGGCGGCGCTCGCCGCCGACATGCCCTACCCCGACGAAAAGTCGCTCCAGGCCGCCCTCGACGGGCTGAGGGCGCAAAAGAGCGGGCACGAGCAGGCCGTAAAGGCCGTGCGCGAGGGCATAGAGCAGCTCAATAAGGCATATGCCGAGGGCAACGGCAGGCTCTCCGCGCTCGAAAAGCAGCTTTCGGAGTGCCGTGCGGGTAACGGCGAGGCACTCCGCGCCCGACTTGCCGAGCTTACTAAGCTTGCCGAGGGGGCGGAAGGCAGGGCGCGTTCGCTCTCCGCGCGCATAAGGATAAACGAGGCGGCGCGGGCGGACATCGCCCGCGGGCGGGAACAGCTCGCCGCGCTCGAGGCGAAATACACAACTCTGCGCACCCTCTCCAACACGGCCAACGGCGGCGTTGCGGGGCGCGAAAAGATAATGCTTGAAACATATGTGCAGGCCTTTTACTTCGACTGCATCATCGCCAAGGCCAATTTGCGCCTTTTAAAGATGAGCGGCGGGCAGTACGAACTGATGCGGCGCAAGACGGCCGACAACTTCCGCAGCCAGAGCGGGCTGGAATTGGAGGTTTTAGACCACTACAACGGCAGCACGCGCAGCGTAAAGTCGCTTTCGGGCGGCGAGTCGTTCAAGGCCTCGCTCTCTCTCGCGCTGGGGCTGTCGGACGTAGTTCAGGCCGCGGCGGGTGGCGTTCGGCTGGACACCATGTTTGTAGACGAGGGCTTCGGCTCGCTGGACGAAAATTCGCTTTCGCAGGCCATTGACGCCCTGATATCCCTTGCCGAAGGCAACAGGCTTGTGGGCATAATCTCGCATGTGGCCGAGCTGAAGGAGCGCATCGACAAGCAGATAGTAGTCACAAAAAACAGGTCGGGCGGCAGCTCGGTGCAGCTCAAGGTGTGATATTTTCCGCCCATATCGCCGTTTTGCGGCGGCGTAATTAAAAAGGGGCGGGCGCAGACACTATCTCTGCGCCCGCCCCCTTGCCGTGCGGAGGGCCGCTCTCCCGCCCCCGCACTTGTGTGAAAGGGCGGCACATATGCCGCCGCCAACGCCTTTTTGACAGGGGGTATAAATTTATTCAGATAAGAGCGTTTACGCATAAAAAATGTGTAATCTATGTATATATGTATTGTAAATTTCTTAAAACGGCAGCGCGTATAAACTGTCACATATTTAACACCAATCGTTACCAAAATTTTTTTGTGTCAAAATGGCGAAAAGGCGCTCAAAAGCGTTGACAAATGAGTGCGTAATGGTGTAGAATTGCATAAAACATGAATACCTCCCGTTGCAGCAGTTGGCGGCAAAATGAATAATGCATAAAATTTTGCATAAAATCTGCCGCCGCACCTCACGACCCGACAGCCCATGGGCTGTTTGCCGTTTTTCAAACGGCAAACAAAGGGCTTTGTGTGCTCGCAGGGCGGCATATCGCCACCCCTGTCATGCTGAGCAGCGCGCCGATATGTTTGGACACAAAAAGGTATGGGCGCGCGTTGCTAAGCATCTCTGCATGGGCTTTAAAGCGGACGGGCAAGGAGATCCTTCGCTGTCGCTCAGGATGACAAGTCTGCCCCACCCACCCGCCCCGAGCCTTCCGCCTCTGCAAAGTATAGTGCGGTGGGAGAGGGTCTGAAGGGTAACCGGGGAGATTTCTCGGCTACGCTCGAAATGTCATTCTTATAACCGGGGGGATTTCTCCGCTCGCTGCGCTCGGTCGAAATGACATTTATGTAACACAGTATATAATATAGGGAAAAGATAATGAAAAAATTCAGCCTGCAGGAAATGCGGGCAAAAAAAGTTTTTGGAGGAATAACACAAATGGCAAACAAGCTCAAAAAAGTTGCGGTATTTGCAGTAGCTGCGGTACTCGGCGCAACTGTGGTGGGCGCGGCGGCCTGTGCCGACGAAAATCAGTTCGAAGTCGTTCCCGGCGGCGTTATGCTTGAAGGCAATCAAACATACCGCACCTATACTTCGGTAATGCCCAGCAACTGGAACGAACTTACCTATGAGGACAACAACGACACGCAGATACTCAACTATCTCACTTCTTCGTTCTATGAGTTCGACTATCAGTTCGAGGACGGAAAGAAGTACAACGCCGACGGTTCGGTCAATTACGACGGCATAATAGCCGACGGCTACACCGTCAACTATTCGGCTGCCACCGCTCTCGAGGACGTGACCGAAGAGATGGCTGCAGATTGGGGATACACCGAAAAGCAGATAGCTACAGGCGGCTATGCGTGGAAGATAACGCTGCGCGAAGATCTTAAGTGGGACGACGGCACCCCTATCGACGCCTCCGACTTCGAGTATTCCATGAAGGAAATGCTCAACCCCGACTTCCAGAACATGCGCGCCTCCACATATTACAATATGATTCAGGTTCGCAATGCGCGCAACTACTTATATCAGGGTCAGTCCGGCTGGTTTGCCGCTGCCGATCCCTATGATGATTTTGCTGCGCTTGTAGCAGAGCAGGGCGATAAAGTATTCTTCAGCCTTGCAAGTCCCGAAGAAAATACGGCCAATTTTGGCAGCGCCGTATGCAATTTCAGAACGGCTTTCGGTGTTCCTGCCGAGTGGACGGCTAAGCAGATCGCAACCTATCTTGTAGAGACGGGTGTAAATTGCAAGGCGGATGCCACGGTTGATGAGATACTTGCTCTTGAAGGTAAGAGCTATAATCAAATTATTGCTGATGCCAATCTTAAAAAGACATGGGAAGCTGTGCTGGCAACATGGAAAACTGTGGATAACGAAGAGTTGGATTTCTTCCTTGTCGACTACACCTATCCCGAGCTTTCGTATGACGAGGTAGGCGTACAGGCAGTTTCGCAGTACGAAATTGTCATCTGCCTCGACGCTCCCATACAGTGCCTCGACGAAGAGGGCAACCTCAGGTACGAAGCGGCCTATTCGCTGCAGTCCCTTCCCCTTGTAAAGGAGGATCTGTACGAGCAGTGCAAGCAGCAACCCGCCACCGGTTCCAATCTCTGGACTACCAACTACAACACCTCGGTTGAAACTACGGCAAGCTGGGGACCCTACAAGCTGACCCAGTTCCAGAGCGGCACCTCTTACACGCTCTCGCGCAACGACAACTGGTACGGCTACGGCGACGAACTGTACAAGAACCAGTACAACGTCAAGGATATCTACTGCATGCGCATTGAGGACGTAAACACCCAGTGGATGGCCTTCCTCGGCGGCATGATAGACAGCATCGGCCTCGACCCCGACCACAAGGATCAGTACAGGAACTCCGCATATACCTACTTCACTCCCGGCACGGGCTCCTTCGGCATCAATATCTATGCCAACCTTGAAGTATTAAAGACCAACGGCCGCAACAACGGCATACTCGCAATAACCGAGTTCAGAGAGGCGCTTTCGCTCGGCCTCGACCGCGACGAGTACAATACAGAAACGAGCACTTCGCACCAGACCTGTCTGGGCATAATGGGCCCCTCGTACTACTACGACATTGAAAATTCGGCCACGCTCGAAGATCACGGCGTCTACCGCGAGTCCAAATATGCCAAGGAGGGCATCCTCCGCGCCTACGGCTACACCGAAAACGGCGACGGCACATGGTCGTTCGGCACTACTAAATACGACGACTACGAGGCCGCATATGCAGCCTGCAAGGGTTATTCCCCCGCCGCAGCCAAGGAGCTTATAGAGGAAGCCTATAAGATACTCACCGAAAACGCAGCAGAATACGGCTACGATTCTTCCAAGCAGATAACGCTGCTCTACGGCACGGCTGCAGACAACGCCAATACCCGCCGCGCATACGAGTATGTAAGAGATTATATAACCGATCTTGTTAAGGGAACTTCCCTCGAAGGCAAGATAACCGTCAACTTCGACGCGTCGTTTGGCTCGGGCTGGGCCGACGACTTCAAGAGCGGCGCATATGATATCGCCGACGGCACGGGCTTCGGCGGCGGCGCATTCGATCCCGCCTCCTTCCTGCAGTGCTATCTCGATCCCAACGCCGGCCTCATGTACTCCACATGGTGGGATACCGAAAAAGAAATGCTGACTTACACCATGCCCGAAGGCGACTACGAGGGCGCGGGCGAAGAGCTCACCATGTCGCTCTACAACTGGTACTGCTGCCTCAACGGCATTGCCGAGGCCAACGAGCAGCCCAATCTCTATAACTGGGGCGCGGGCTTTGTATCCGAGGAAGTGAGGCTGCAGCTTCTGGCCAAGCTTGAGGAGGTTGTCATCTCCAAGTACTACACCATATTCACCACATCGCAGTATTCCGCAACGGTCAACGGCGCAAAGTGGAGCTACGCAAGCGAAGATTACAACGTGTTCCTCGGCTACGGCGGCTACAGGTACATGATCCTCAACTACGGCGACAAGGAGTTCACCGAGTTCGTACACTCTCAGGGCGACAACCTTGAAAGCTTGTATCAAAGGTCAAGATAAATTTCCGGCGATACCCAAAGGAAATGAAGAGGGGGCGGGAAAATTCCCGCCCCCGCATTTTCTTAAAAAGGGGTCAAAAAGTTTGCAATTTGGCGCAAAATAATGTAATGTAGATACAAGGGGAATTTTATCCCTTTTTCACACAGTTCCGCAGGCGCGGGCGAAGGAGGAAATACGCGCAATGTATATGTTCAAATATGTGATGAAGCGCATAGGACTGCTTATTATGACGTTCTGCATAATAATGGTTATGTGCTTTGTGCTCATCAAAATGCTGCCCATCACCGTCAACATTCAGATGGGGCAGGACGCGAACATAATGTACAACAGGCTTGAAGCGCTCGGGTATATTCAGAATGCTCATCAGCTTGCCAATGGTACATGGACTTACGACAACGTGCCCGTAATGATACAGCTGGGCACCTATTTAAGAAGGATATTTCTGGAAGGGGACTTTGGCATGGGCATAAACATGCCCGAATACCGCTACCAGCCCGTGCTGGACGTGTTCGTTGAAAAGCTGCCCCCCACAATACTCATAAATATATATTCCACGCTCATCGGCGTGCCCATAGGTCTCGGCCTCGGCATACTTGCCGCGCTTAAAAAGAACAAGTGGCAGGATCAGCTCATAAACGTTGTCATTATTCTGCTCATATCTCTCCCCTCGATAGTTATGGGCCTTATAATACAGTATGTGTTCTGCTTCTCGCTCGGCTGGTTCCCGCTGATAATGAACTCGGGCTATAACTACTTTTCGTGGTCAATGTTCCGATCCATGCTGCCGGCGGTGTTCTCGCTGTGCTTCGGCTCGATAGCGGGCTACGCCCGCTTTACGAGGGCGGAGCTCACCGAGGTGCTGACAAGCGAGTTCATGCTGCTCGCCCGCACCAAGGGGCTGACGCGCGGACAGGCCACGCTGCGCCACGCCATGCGCAACTCCATGGTGCCCATATTCCCGAGCATCTTAAGCGAATTTGTCGCCGTGCTGTCGGGCTCGCTCGTCATCGAAAGCATGTTCTCCATACCCGGCGTGGGCAGGCTGTATCTCGATTCGATAAACAGCCTCGACTACGACTTCTTCATGCTGCTTTCGGGCTTCTACACCCTTGTAGGGCTTGCGGCGGGCATCATAATAGATATAAGCTACGGCTTTATCGACCCGAGAATACGAATGGGGGCCAAGTGATATGCAGGAAAACATGACCATCCCCAAGGAAAAATTTGAGTTTGTAAATACGGGCGACCTGTCGCACGATAAAAAACTGTCCACAAAGCCCGTGGGCTACTTTCAGGACGCCTTCAAGCGCTTCTGCAAGAACAAGGGCGCAATATTCGGCGCGATAGTAATAATCTGTCTGCTGCTCTTCGCCATAATTGCTCCCCTGTGCACGCCCTACACGGTAAGCTACAGGGACAGCAGGTACGCGGTGGCGCAGCCCAGAGCCAAGATATTCGAAAACACCAACTTCTGGGACGGCTGCGAGGCGCGCAACATGGGCAGGCACGACCTCACCTACTACCTCGCCATGGGCGACGAAACGGGCCACAACGCCATAAAAAATCAGAACTATACCGAAATAGAGCCGGGCTATTTCTCCGTGCGCCTCGACTCTGTGCACAAAGTCGGCATGATATACCGCGTGTTCGAGGAGGCCGACTACCTTGCGATACAGCAGTATCAGTCGAATACCGGCAGGCAGGTCATCTATCCCACGGTGGCCGAGGCCGACAGGCCCGTCGCCCTTCAGGACAACGAGGACGCCAACTACTACTTCAAAACCGAGGGCAAGAACAGGACGGACATAGTCTACGACGACAACGGCGACATAATACCCGTCTACTACACTTACACGCTTGCCGACGGCGAACAGGCGGGCGACGCCGACGGATATCACTCCCTCCGCATCGAGGGCGAGGACGGCGTCAACGGCGACGGAAAGGTGTATTACAGATACGCCATAAGAAATCAGACGGGCTACGAGTGCCGCATAAATTACTACGAGTACTACATTTACTATCATACCGTTGTCTTGCAGGACGGCATAACCGAGCCCTATTTCATATTCGGCACCACCGGCCTCGGGCAGGATATCTTCACCGCCCTCGGCTCGGGCGCGAGGTTCTCGTTCATATTCGCGCTCATCGTGGCCGCCGTCAACATGGTCGTCGGCGCCATTTACGGCTCGATAGCCGGCTACTACGGCGGAAAGATAGACCTATTCATGGAGAGGTTCTCCGACATTCTCTCGGCCGTGCCCACCATGATAGTAATAACCCTTTTAAAGCTGCATATGGGTGCGACGAGTCAGGCCATAGTGCTGTTCATAGCCTTCTTCATGACGGGCTGGATAGGCATTTCGGCCACGACGCGTATGCAGTTCTACCGCTATAAAAATCAGGAATATGTGCTCGCCGCGCGCACGCTGGGCGCGAAGGACGGAAGAATAATGTTCAAGCATATCTTCCCCAACGCCCTCGGCACCATTGTTACGAGCTGCGCGCTCATCATTCCCTCCATGGTGTATTCGGAAACCAACTTAAGCTATTTAGGCATCATAAATCTTTCCACGGGCAATATCACAAGCGTGGGCACGCTGATAGCGCAGGGTCAGCAATATCTGACTACGGCGCCCTATATGGCGCTCTTCCCGTCGATATTCCTCGCGCTGATGATGCTCAGCTTTAACCTGTTCGGCAACGGCTTGAGGGACGCCTTCAACCCGTCGCTGCGCGGATCGGAGTGACGACTATGCAGGAAAACAGAGAAGTAAAACTTGCCGTTAACAACTTAAAGATCTCCTTCCGCACGGACGGAGGCAACGTTCAGGCAGTAAGGGACATTTCGTTCAAGCTCTACAAGGGCGAAACGCTGGCCATAGTGGGCGAGTCGGGCTCGGGCAAGTCGGTCACCACGCGCGCCGTCATGGGTATTCTCGCGGGAAACGCCATAAAGGAGGGCGGCGAGATAATCTACGACGGTCAGGATCTTATGAAGATCTCGGAGGAGGACTTCCACAAGCTCCGCGGCGACAAGATAGCTATGATCTTCCAGGACCCCATGTCCAGCCTCAACCCCATAATGCGCGTGGGCAAGCAGCTCACCGAGGCCATGCGCATTAAGGGCAAAAACAATCAAAAAACGTCGCGCAGGCAGTTCAACGCCATGCTCGCCGCAATAAACGCCGCCATGGACGAAGCGGGTGAAAAGGACGCCGCCTCGGCGGCCGCGCACAAGAAGATGTGCGCCGACTTCAACAGGTTCGAGTATAAACACCTCGAGCTCGAAAACGCCTACAACCGCGCCAAGGAGGCGGCCGAGTACGCCCTGGAGGAGATAGACGACGTCATCTTCCGCCTTGAAAAGAAGGCCGTAAAGGGGCTGAGGGCGGACGTCAAGGAGGTGGCCAAATTCGCTGCAGCGTCCGTCAACAAATACGTCGTCGACGAGGAGGCCGCCGAGATCGCCGAGCTCTCCAAAAGGGCCGTAAATCTCGTCAGAGAGCCGATAGCGCTGAAGGCAGTCAACCTCTTGAAGGTGCTCGTCGGCAGGGCAGAGGGCGACGAGGAGTTCGATTTCGAAGCCGTGAAGGCGGCCATGGAGAGGATAAAGGACATTCTCTCAGCCGCCGTCAAAAAGCCCATGCCCAACTTCTTCGCCATGGGATATTACGTCACGTTCGGCGGCGAAAGCCTGCCCGACATGGAGGTGGAGGAGCTCAACAAGTTCTTGAGGCAATACCTCGACGAGCACTTCATGCTCGCCTTCATAGAGGCGGCGGGCAAGGGCGTAAAGCTGTCGCACGAACGCGCCGTGCAGGCGCGGCGGGCGGCCGTCGACGTCATGATCCAAAAGATAGAGGCCTTCAGGGGCGAGTTTGACAAAAAACAGGCCGCCGAGCTCTACCGCGAACTCGTTGCGGCGGTCAAAAATTCGATAGATAAGTTCGAGGTGGTAAAGGACAATCTCTCCTACACCTTTGCCTCCAGCCTCAAATCTGCCATCGACCAATACTTCGGCGGCATCGCGCGCAACGCGGCCGAGGAGGAGCGCTTCGCGCGGCAGACGGCCAAATACGAAAAGCTGGTGGCTGTGGGCAAAAAGCCGCAGTACGAGGTGGCCGAGCGCAACCTCGTCGACCTGCCCATGGCCAAGCAGTCGCTCGTGAACGTCATAGAGCGCCTTAAGGCGAGCTACGTTTCCCGCCTTGGGAACGACTCCTTCGACGAGAACGCCGCAACCATAGCCGTCATCGACTACCTCAAGGAGAAGGCCTCGGGCGTCGCGCACAAGGTGACGCACAGCATGGCCAAGACGAGGGCAATAAAGCTTTTAAAGGAGGTGGGCATATCCGAGCCCGCCCGCAGGTACCGCCAGTACCCCTTCGAGTTCTCGGGCGGCATGCGCCAGAGGATAGTTATAGCCATAGCCCTCTCGGCCGACCCCGACATACTCATCTGCGACGAGCCCACAACGGCGCTCGACGTCACCATTCAGTCGCAGATACTCGAACTCATCAACAAGGTAAAGGTGGAGCGCGACCTCTCGGTCATCTTCATCACCCACGACCTCGGCGTCGTCGCCAACATGGCCGACAGGGTGGCCGTAATGTACGCGGGCAAGATAGTTGAGATAGGCACCGCCGAGGACATATTCTATTCCCCCGCCCATCCCTACACATGGGCGCTGCTCTCCTCCATGCCCGACCTCGAGACAAAGGAGACCCTCGAGGCCATTCCGGGCACGCCGCCCAACATGATCTATCCCCCCAAGGGCGATGCCTTTGCCGAGCGCAACAAGTACGCCATGAAGATAGACTTCGAGCAGCAGCCCCCCATGTTTAAGATAACCGACACTCACTATGCCGCCACATGGCTGCTTCATCCCGACGCGCCCAAGGTGGAAATGCCCGCCGTCATACGCGAGAGGATAGAAAGATTAAGGAAGGCAAGGAGGGCAAGCGATGGAAGATAACACGTTGCTCAAAGTAGAGCATCTCTGTCAGTACTTCAAAATGGGCCCCGGGCAGGAGCTCAAGGCCGTGGACGACGTCAGCTTCGAGATAAAGAAGGGCGAGGTGTTCGGCCTCGTCGGCGAGTCGGGCTGCGGCAAGACTACAACGGGCCGCTCCATAATAAGGCTGTACGACATCACCTCCGGCAGCGTCTACTTCAAAGGCCAGCGCATATGTGCGGGCGTACGCTCGTATAAGGAGGAGATAAAGCGCGCCTCCGCCGACTACCGCGCCGCCGTGGCCGAGCTTAAAAAGTCGGGCGAGCCCGACCCTCAGAAGCTTGAGGAGCTGCAAAAGGCCTACCGTCAAAGGGTGGACGAGCAGAACGACAACATTAAAAAGGCGCGCTACGACCACAAGAACTGCAACCGTTTGTACGCCGAGAGCGAGATGGCCAAGGTGAGGGAGGAGTACGAGCCCCTCCTCGCCGCCGAGAGCGACGAGGTAAAGAGGGCGGCCCTCGAAAAGGACATGAACGAAAAGCTCCGCCTTGCCAGAAAGGACAGGATAATGAACGGCATGCAGATGATCTTCCAGGATCCCATCGCCTCGCTCAACCCCCGCATGACCGTCCGCGAGATAATAGCCGAAGGCCTCATCATCCGCGGCATACGCGACAAAAAATACATTGACGAGCAGGTCTACAGGGTGCTCAACCTCGTCGGCCTCGTAGAGGAGCACGCGGGCAGGTACCCGCACGAGTTCTCGGGCGGCCAGCGCCAGCGCATAGGCATAGCCCGCGCCCTCATCCTCAACCCCGACCTCATCATCGCCGACGAGCCCGTCTCGGCGCTCGACGTGTCCATTCAGGCGCAGGTCATCAACCTTTTAAACGGCCTCCGCCGTCAGCTCGGCCTCACCATACTGTTCATAGCGCACGACCTGTCCGTAGTCAAGTATTTCTCGGACAGGATAGGCGTAATGTACTTCGGCAAGATGGTAGAGCTCGCGCCCTCGGACGAGCTGTTCGCGCACCCGCTGCATCCCTACACCCGTTCGCTGCTGTCGGCCATACCCTACCCCGACCCCGAGTACGAAAAGGGCAGAAAGCGCATAACCTACAACGCACTCGCCGAGCACGACTACTCGGTAGACAAGCCCTCCATGCGCGAGGTAGCTCCCGGGCATCTGGTCTACTGCAATCAGGCCGAGTTCGAGCGCTACACCGCCTCTCTCGCGGGGGACGGCGCCCAATGAAGGCAAACGCCCTCCGCTACGGCATAGCCGCCGCAGTCGGCGCGCTCATAGCCCTGATAACCATGTCGGTGCAGGGCATATTCTCGGGCCCGCCCCTCTACGAAGTGCTCAGGATACTCTCCGACAGCTTCTTCATAGCGGGCGTGCTGCTCGCCTGTTCGGGCCTCATCCTCGTGGCGAGCAACGGCGGCGCCTTCGACATGCTCGGCTACGCCTTCATACTCATCTTCGATCTGTTCAGGCGGGACATGTCCACCCGCAAGTATAAAAATTTTTACGAGTACCGCAAGTCCAAGGAGGGCAAAAAGCGCAGCACGCTCTACCTTTTAATAGTAGGGCTGGCCTATGTGGCCGTCTCCGCCTGCTTCCTCGGCGCATACTACGGCGTGTACAATGTCTGAAAGGGCGGCCTGTTTGGCCGTCCTTTAAGCTTTTGCGGCACCTTAAGTTGTCAACAGGTTATCCACATCCGCCGCTGTTGAAAGCTCAAATTCGTGCGATATACAAAAAAGTTATCAACAATTCATCAACAACGCGGCGCGATTCGACAAAAAAACGCAATTTCTATGTCAAACAATTATTTTAATGAATACCGGACGGGAATAAAACGAACCCGATTTAAAGCGGGCATATCGCCCCATCTACTGCGTTAAACCCCTTGGCAATAGGGGGCGCTATTACCTGCGGGCTTTGCCTTGTATCTGAAACGATCTGCCCGCTTTAAATTGCTGCGCACCCTTAAATAGCGTATTTTGGGATGAATTGGCGCGATGACGAAGGGGCAATGCCCACTCGCATTGCAATGAGGAAGAACGACAAGACGCACAAAAGCCGCATTTAAGGGCGGTTTCGTATTACTCCCGTCCGGTATATAGTTATCAACATATGAATAATTCCTGTGCAAGAGTTATTACCGTCGTCGCCGCCGTCATCTTCGGCGGGGGACGGGTGTTTATCTGCCGCCGCCCGCGCGGCAAGCATCTGGCGGGCAAGTGGGAGTTCCCCGGCGGCAAACCCGAGGAGGGGGAGAGCCCCGAGGAGGCGCTCGCGCGCGAATGTCGCGAGGAGCTGGGAACGGAAGTTGCCGTCGGCCGCGCGATAGGCTTCGCCGAGCACGACTACGGCGACAGAAAGGTCAACATCACCTTCTTTGCCTGCACATGCGTGAACGAGCCGCGCGCGCTCGAACACGACGCCGTCGCGTGGGTGAGCGCGGAGGAGCTCCTATCCTACGATCTCTGCCCTGCCGACAGGGACTTCGTCGCCCGCCTCGCCGCCTCGCCCGAACTGTTTGGTTAGGGCATATGTGCGGGGCTTTGGCTAAAACTGTGGCCGCGCGGCGGGGCTTTAAGCCCCGCCGCGCGGCCTCCTTTTATGGGCGGTAAAACTGCGACTGTTTTCTGTGGCGGCACGCTCCGTGCGGCACATGCGCGTAAATTTTGGCTTCGGGCGTTGACAAGTCGGCCGTGCGGTGGTAAAATGTAGGTGTACAAAGGAGGGAGGGCAAAATGAAAACTGCCGTAATAGACGTTGGCGGAGGCATGCGCGGCATCTACGCCGCAGGGGTGTTCGACTGCTTTTTGAGCCGCGGCGTAACCTTCGACCTCGGCATAGGCGTGTCGGCGGGCAGCGCCAATCTGGCCTCGTTCATAGCCGGCCAGCGCGGCCGCAACTATATATTCTACACGCAGTACTCTCTTCGCAGACAGTACATGGGGCTTCTTAACTTTTTCAGGACGAAAAACTATGTCGATCTCGACTACGTCTACGGTACGCTCAGCCGTTCGGACGGCGAAAACCCCCTCGACTATGCCGCGTTCACCGCAAATCCCATGGAATTTTTGGTGGTGGCTGCCGAGGCGCTCACGGGCAGCGCGCGCTATTTTACCCGCGAGGATATCGCCCTCGACAACTACGACGCGTTAAAGGCCTCCAGCACCCTCCCCGTGGTGTGCAGGCCGTATATTATAGACGGCGTGCCCTACTACGACGGCGCTCTGGCCGATCCCGTGCCCGTGCAGAAGGCGCTTGACGAGGGGTGCGACAGGATAGTGCTCATACTCACCCGCCCGCGCGACTACCGCCGCGGCACAAAGCGCGACTATCGTTACGCTGATATAATAGGTAAAAAATACCCTAACGCCGCCGAGGGCCTGCGGATGCGCGCCGAGCGCTACAACGGCGGAGTAGACCTCGCCAAGAAGCTCGAGGCCGAGGGCAGGCTGTATCTCGTCGCCCCCGACGACACCTGCGGCGTCGACACGCTGACGCGCGACGTGGACGCGCTGGACGCACTCTACAAAAAGGGCCTTGCCGACGGCGAGGGGGCGGTAAAATTTTTGCTCGGGGCGCGTTAGTCGCGCCATATGCGGCCGTTAATTTACGGTGGCCGCATGTTGACAAGGGAGGCTGAAATGGAAAAATTCGGATGGGCGTTCATAGGTGCGGGGCGCATGGCCCGCAAGGCGGCGGCCGAGGTGACGGCCGAAGGCTCCTGCCGCATATGCTCGGTGTGGAGCAGAAGGGAGGAGAGCTCCTCGTCCTTCGCCGCCAGATACGGCTGCGCGGCGTATGACAGCGTGGAGGGCGCGCTCACGGCCGAGGGCGTGCGCGGGGCGTATATCTCGCTCGTCAACAGCGCGCACGCGCAATATATAAAGGAGTGCGTCGATCTCGGCGTGCCCGTGCTCTGCGAAAAGCCATTCACGCTCTCCGAAAGGCAGTCCGAGGAGGCCTTCGCCTACGCCAAAGAGCGGGGGATATACCTCTGCGAAGCCATGTGGACGTGGTTCAATCCCGTCGCTCAGAAGGTAAAGGAGTGGGTGCGCTCCCGTCGCATAGGCAAGATAAGATCGGTGGAGGCCACCTATGCGTTCCCGCTTGTAAAAATGTCGTCCAATCCCCGCCTCGTCCGTCGCGAGCTCGGCGGAGGGGCGCTGCTCGACATAGGCGTCTACCCCGTCAGGTATATCTACGAGCTCTTCGGCATGCCCTCGGCCGTCGACTGCGGCGGCGCCACGAGCGGCGGGGTCGACCTCGAGGAGAACATTGTGTTCGACTACGGCTCCTTCACGGCCAAGATATATGTCAGCATGGTGCGCTACCACGGCGAAAGGCTGATCATCCGCGGCGACGGGGGCGTTATAAAGGTAAACGGCTTCCACGCCGCAAGGCGGGCGGTGTGCAGGGGTGCCGAGGGGCGCGAGGTGTTCAGGGACGGCGGCCTCCTATATGCGCGCCAGTTTGCGCGGGCGGCGGAGGAGATATCCTCGGGCGCGCTCTCAAGCTCTGTTATTCCGCCGCAGGGCACGCTCGACGTTATGGGAATAATGGACGAGTGCCGCCGTCAGCTCGGCGTCGTCTATCCGGGCGAATAGCCTTTTAAAAATGTGTAAAAGGGGCGCCCACGAAGGCCGAAAGGCCTTCGCGGGCGCCATAAAGTTGTATAAGGCAAAGGGCCGCAGAGGGCGCCTTTGGGGCGCCCTCTGCG
>CALVRO010000024.1 GCA_944358655.1 uncultured Clostridia bacterium
CCTACTTTTCAGATACACTTTTCACCTTGTTTTGCAGAGGCGAAAGGCTCGGGGGTGGGCGGGTGGGCCAGACATGTCATCCCGAGCGACAGCGAGGGATCTAAAAATGTCGATATATTGCCTTTTGCAATTTGATATGCCCCGTTCGGGGCTTGATATGGCCGCGCGGACCGCGCCGTGTTGCGGCGAGAGTTTTTCAAACGCCCTCTCAGTCGGCAAATTGCCGACAGCTCCCCATGGCAACGTGGGAGCCAAAATGCGGAAATATCGTATCTGAAAAGGCGCACGGGAGATTTCTCCGCTACGTTCGTCGGGCAGAATGCCCTCCTCTCTTCGGTCGAAATGACACCATATTATTTTATTTGCGCGAAAGAGGAGCCGCAGGCGCAAAAGGCGGACAAGGCAGATTTATCTGCCTTGTTGCAAAACGCGCCTTACATAAATAATACTACCGCTCCGCGAAGCGTGCGCAGCCCCGCGAGCACCCTCCGAAAAATTTAAGCAAACGAACTTAAGCCGTGCCGCAACGTGAGTTGCGGCGGGCAAAGGTGAGTTTGCGTTTCGCGCGGAGCGCAGGTATTTTCACCGCAATCTCGCGCAAAACCGTGGCTTTTGCGCGAAAGAGGAGCCGCAGGCGCAAAAGGTGGACAAGGCAAATTCATTTGCCTTGTTGCAACACGCGCCTGCGGCATTAGTGGCCATATATCCCCCAACCAACGCGCAAAAGCGCCCCGCGGAGAATGTGTTTCTCCGCGGGGCGCGACGGCTTTATAAGGCTGCTTTTCAAGCGCCAAAGCGGCGGCCGAAAGGCGCCTTTTAAAAGGGCGACTTATCTTTTTGGCAATGGAAAAGCGCGCCTTTCGCAGCGCGCTTTAGATCCTTTTTTGCTTTTGCCGTATGGCTATGGGGTTACTTGTTGACGCCGGGAACTTCGACTTCGTCGAAAACGGGATCGTCAAGGAACTCGGCCATGCTCATGTTGAGTGCGTTGCACACTCTGAAGAGGGTCGTCATGGAGATAGAGGGCGTGGACTTTGTTCTGAAGATGTTGCACACGCTCTGTCCCTTAACGCCGGGGAGTTCTCTGAACTCCTTCTTCATCATTCCTCTTTCTTTCAAGAGGGCGCCGAGTCTTTTTGCTACTGCTTCCGTGATTGTCATATTACGCTCCATACAAAAAATTTATTTAGTAGCCCATCTCTACTATATACAGTATAAATAACTTTCACAAAATTTGCAAGTGTTTTTATTGTTTTTTTTGTGAAATTTAATAAAACTGTTTAAATTCTTTACAAAACTGCCCTTCATCCCGCGCTATCGGCCTTTGCTACACCCGCTTTCGAGCCGAGGCCCGTAAGGGGGAGCATTACGCGCACTCTCTTTTCTATCAGTCTTTTTATGCAATAGTAGAGAGGCGTGCCTATGGCGAACACCCACACTGTTTCGGTGAGCACCATCGAGCCGAAGTTGTACCAATATGCCACGTCAGATCCGCCGAGTATCATTACGGCGGGGATGATAAAGGCGTTGAGAACGACGTTGAACAGGCCGCACAGGCCGAGCCTGAGCCAATCCTTTTTAAACAGCCTGCCGGCGCCGAAGGACAGGCCTGCGGCCGCAAGGGTGGCAAGACTGCCGAGGAAGATGTCGTACACGCCCCAGCCCGACATTATGTTGGCGAGCATGCAGCCGACGTAAAGCCCGGGCACGGCCTCGATATAGAAAACGGCGAGGACGACGAGGCCCTCGGCGGGCCGGATCTGAAAGGGGCCGTAGGCAAAGGCGCCGAGGCACCATGTTAAGACGGCGTACAGCGCGGCTATCAGCGCGGCACGGCTGATCATCAGGGTGGTGAACTGAAATTTTTTGTTCATTGAATTGTCGGCGCGCACGGCCTGAGCAAAAAAAGAGGGACGGCCTTAGTCCGTCCCTCGGAGAGTTTACTCTTACGCGCCCTTCTCCTTGTTTCGGTTTTTTTATATGGTAGTGTTGAGCCGAAAACCTACCTCGCGGGGCTGCAACCTCCCCTTTTGACAAGCCGTGCCAATGCACGCCTTGTACGTTTCGGGAGGTTGCGCCCCGCTCTTCGCGCAAAAGCCACGGTTTTGCGCGAGGCTGTTGAATTGATATCTGCGCTCCGCGCGAAACGCAAACTCACCCTCGCAAGCCGCAATAACTTGCGGCACGGCTTCATGTTCGTTTGCTTAAATTTTTCGGAGGGTGCTCGCGGAGCTGCGCACGCTTCGCGGAGCGGTCAATATTTATATTGTTAACTTTATTGTCTGCAGGTTGTCCCCCTCCCCTTTTGACAAGCCGTGCTAACTCACGCCTTGTACGTTTCGGGAGGTTGCGCCCCGCTCTTCGCGCAAATACTACAGTTTTGCGCACCCCTCCCCACTTTGTCATACCGAGCAGCGCGCCGATAATGTTCGGCAAAAATCAAACGTGAGCGCGCGTTGCGAGGTATCTCTATATGAGCTTTAGAGTAGCCCGACAAAGAGATCCTTCGCTGTCGCTCAGGATGACAACAGGGAATGATTTATAAATATTTCGACCTCTCCGCCCGCGCGTTCACCGCACGGGCACCTCCCCATGCGAAGGGGAGGCTATAATAAGGATATATCGTATCAGAAACGTATCCGAAGAGATTTCTCCTCGTCGCCGCAAGGCTGGTTTTGCAACAAGGCATATAAATCTGCCTTGTTTGCTTTTTTCGCCTGCGGCTCCTCTTTCGCGCAAATACTACAGTTTTGCGCGAGAATAAGGTACTAAGTGTATCTGAAACGTAGCCGGGGAGATTTCTCCGCTACGAACGCCAAGGCGTTCTCCGGTCGAAATGACATCGCCTTTTTTAGGGGAGATTTCTCGGTGCTGTGGGCGCGCAACACTCGCCCGCCTTAGTCGAAATGACCTTCTCTACCGGGGAGATTTCTCGGCTACGCTCGAAATGACATGCTCTGCCCGAGAGAGGTGCGGTGCTAACGCTTATCCGAAATGACACTCTTCAGCTGCGGCGGAATTATTCCTCGCCGTTGTTGTTCTCTTCGGTCTTGCCGGCGCCGCTGTTGCCGAGGAAGGTGCCGAAACGTATCTCCCTCTTGGCCTTGGGCGGCCTTGCGGGACGGGGTGAGGAGTAGCGGTCGCCGCTCCTTTCGCCCCTGCCCTCTCTGCGCTCGCCGCGATCGCGGTTGAAGCGCCTTTCGCCGTTTCTGTCGCCGCGGCCCGAGAACCTTCTGTCGTTCCTTGTGCGGCGCTCGTAGGGCTTTAAGTTGGCGGGAACTATGACAACGTACCTGTTGGGCTCGTCGCCCTCGCTGATGGTTTTAACGTCCTCCCTGCCCGCGAGAGCGGCGTGTATTATCCTGCGCTCGTAGGGGTTCATGGGCTCGAGCTTGTACTTTCTGCCCCTTTCAACGGCCTTTGCGGCCAGTTTTTCAGCGAGGGAAGTGAGCGTCTTTTTGCGGCCGTCGCGGTAGTTTTCGCAGTCTACGACCACCTTTTTATACTGTTCGTTGCCGATATTGGCAACGGCGCCCGCTATGGTCTGGATGGCGTCGAGCACTTCGCCGTGGTGACCTATCACCTGATGGGAGTTGGCCGTCTGCACGTTGATCTCCACCTTTTCGCCGTCGGAGACTATTTCGGTGAAGGCATTTATCTTTAATATTTCGAACAGTCCGTCGACAAACTTTGCCGCGCGCTGACCGTCGGTGGCGCGCTTTTCCACGCTGACTCTGGCCTTGGATCCTCCCAGCCCGAAGATACCCTTTTTACCTTCGTCCAGCACCTTTATATCTGCCTGCTCCCTTGTCAGGCCCAATGCCTCGAGGCCGCTCTCTACGGCCTCTTCCACCGTCTTGCCGGTGAATACGTTGTTGCTTTCCATACTATTGTTTCTCCATTACTTAAAAATTATCTGACATGCTTTGCGCGCCGACAAGTCAACTTGCGGCGCACAATAATTTTTTAATGTTTTTTGCTCATGCGGGCTATTTCGGCCTGTTCTTCCTTTTTGGCGAACCAGACGTTCATGGCCTTGTTTATGATGAGCGTGGTTATTATCGAATAGGTGGTATTGGTTATCATGTAGACGGAGAACGCCGACGAATACATGAAGGCGAAGATACCGTACATGACGGGCATGAGCACCATCATCCACTTTGTGGTGCGCTGGGCCGAGCCGTCTACCGAGCTGAGCTCGTTGGTGGCCTTGTTGGAGCGCATGGATATGAACTGCGATAAGAGCATTACGCCTATCGACACGATTATCAGAATGAAGTAGCCGTTATACGTCTCCTTCTGCTCGCCGAGGGCGGCCGTTACTTTGTTGTACGACTCCTCGTAGCTGTCGTCTATCGTCACTCGCGATATCGACGAACGGAAGCCTGCAAAGTCGGGCACCTCGCGGTTGAGCATGGAGTCGGGATACCAGATATTCTTTACCCACAAAAAGTGGTTGCCGTCGAGGGCGTTGTGCGCGGCCTCGTAGTCCTCGGCCACCTTGTTGGCGGCGAAATCGTCGATATAGTACGAAACGAGGGTCATTCTGACGGCCTCTCTCGTCTCGGCGTCGGCGCTGTTTTCGGCGCCTTCGGCAACGGTAGTGCCCGTGACTTCCTTGTACTCCTTCATGAGTGCGGAGTAGGCCTCCTCCTCGCTGAGGGAAGTGGAATTGGTGGCGTTATATTGCCCGACGAATGCCGTGAAGTCCACCCTGTAATCTACCGAACCGTCCTCGAGCTCCACCTCGTGGAGGAAGCCTTCGGGGTTGTCCGTTTCGTCGTAGACGTACTCGGCTACCACCGAGTTGTACGAGCGAACCATGTCGTTATAGCTCTCCAGCGTGGCGTACTGCGAATAGTTAGAAAATTCGCCGAACACTACGAGGAATATGACCAGCGACACTATCATGGGTATGCATGCGCCGAACACCGAATAGCCGCTCTTTTTTTGCAGCTCCATAACCTTCTGCTGGTAGAGCTGCTTGTCGTTGGCGTACTGCTTTTGCAGTTTTTCCATCTGCGGCCTCATCTTTTCCATGATGAGCGCCTGCTTTTTTGTTTTTATCCTCGAATAGATGTCGAGGGGCAGGACTATGGTCTTGAGGATGAGGGTGAACACTATTATGCCCACGCCGACTATGCCCACTCCCTCTATCAGCCAGCGAATTATTTCGCCTATCCAGTTGAGGGACTGGCCTTGAATGAGCTTAACTCCGTATCCCAACAAGCCCTGCGAGAGGTTTGTTAAATCCATTTGATAAAACCGCGGGTAAACTTAATATACCCACCTTACTTTAAAATGATTTTCGGGGGCGGGATCGTAGCCCCCTTTTGAGAAGGGATTGCACCTTAAAAGCCGCCATATGCCCGCGGCAAGCCCCAAAACAACGCCTAAGTTGTTGAGGCTGCGCAGCATGTATTCCGAGCAGGTGGGCTCGTAAAGACAGGTGTGGCGGGAGAGCGTTTTCTGATAGAGTATTATCAGCCTGCAGAGGGCGATCTTTAAATAGGGCCTGAATATCTTTTTTAGTGTCTGCCTTGCCCGTTGCATGAGGAATTTATCCTTTTGATGCAGGATATAACGCTCTTTTCTATCTCGAAATAGCTGTAGGTTTGCTTTACTTTAGGCAGAACTATTATGCTGTAGGGCGAGGCGAGCAGGCAAACGTTTTTGTCGTACGCGGCGCGGACGAGCCTCTTTAACCTGTTGCGCTTTACGGCTCCGCCGTGGCGCTTGGAGAGGGCTATGCCCATGTATTGGCATGCCGAGGGAGTGTAGAGCATTGTCAGCTCGCGGGAAAACACCCTTTCGCCCCTTTTGAATATTTTTTGAAAGTCGCCCTGTTTTTTGAGCCTTAAATAGTTCATGCCCCTTTTAAATTACGCGCTGAGCTTTTTGCGGCCCTTGTTGCGGCGCCTCTTCAATACCTTTCTGCCTGCGGTGGTGGCCATTCTCTTTCTGAAGCCGTGAACTTTGCTTCTCTGCCTCTTTTTGGGTTGATAGGTTCTTTTCATTTTTTTGTTCTCCGTATATATTTAATATTTTATTGTCGTTGTTATGGTTTTCCTCGGAGAGGAATAGGAATGTCGGGGAGTGGGCACGGAGCTCACAGTCCCATTGGGTAGAGCATGTCATTTCGAGCGCAGCCGAGAAATCTCCTCGAGTACCTCTTCAGATACTTTTCTACAACTCCGCGAAGCGTGCGCAGCTCCGCGAGCACCCTCCGAAAAGCAAGTAGCAAATCGCTAAAGCGCCGCACCCGCGTCAGAGGGGGCGGGCAAGGGCGAATTTGCTTTCACAGAGTGCAGGAGATTTTACCTTGTTCTCGCGCAAAACCGTGGCTTTTGCGCGAAAGAGGAGCCGCAGGAGTAAAAGGCGGACAAGGCAAATTCATTTGCCTTGTTGCAAAACAAGCCTTGCGGCGACTCAGATACACTCCTACCGCTTAATTATATTTTTTTTACCGCGCTCTGTCAAGCGATATTACTTGTCCTTACGGGTAAAATTAAATATAAGCTGCTCTTGTCGCTCTCGTTCTGGCAGATGAAGGGCTGCACGTTGTTGTTGAATGACAGCACTGCCTCGTCCTCCGAGAGGGCGTTTATCGCGTCGATTATGAACTTTGAGTTCATGGCGATTTTTAAATCTTTGCCCTCGATCTGCGCCTTTACGGGCTCTAAAACGTTGCCTATCTCCGAGTTGGAGGTTATCTCTATCCTGTCGGCGGAGATATCGAAGATGATGAGGCTGTTTTTATCGCTTCTGACGAGTATGGCGGCGCGCTCGATAGAGGCCTTTAAAAGGGCCCTGTCGACCTTTACGACCGTTTTAAAGGAGCGGGGAATGATATTCTCCTTCTTGATGAAATCGCCGTTGTAGAGGCGGGAAGTGAGCACGGTGTCGTCCACGCAGACGAGCATGAGGCCGCGCCTCGTCTTTATCTCGGTGTTGCCCTCGCCCGCGGGGAGCATCTTTTCTATCTCGTTGAGCGTTCTGGCGGGGCATATCAGCTCGAGCTCCTTGGCGGTAGAGGAGACTACTTTGCCCACCGTGGTGGCGAGGCGGAAGCCGTCGAGCGCCGTCATGCAGACGTCGTCGCCCGATATTACTATCTGGCAGCCCTTCAAGATGGGGCGGGAATCGTCGGTGGCGCAGCAGAACGACGTGGAGGTTATCAGCCTCTTGAGTTCGTCGGTGGCGATGACTACGCTGTCGTCGTCGATATCGGTGTCCACTCTGGGAAAGTCGTCGGCGGGGAGTACCTGCATGGCCGTCTGGCTGTCGGCGTAGGTCATCTCCATCATGGTATTCTCCACCGAAAGGGTTATCTGCACGCCCTCGAGCTTTTTGATGAAGTCGGCAAAATATCTGCCGGGAACGCAGATGTCGCCCTCCTCGTACACTTCGGCCTTTATCTTCTTCTGAATGGATATTTCGCCGTCGGTGGCGGTGAGGGTGAGGCTGTCGTTGCGGGCGGAGAGCTTTATGCACTCCATAACGGGAATTGTAGTTTTGCCGGCGCAGGCCTTGACCACCTTCAATACGGCGTCGGACAGGTTTATTCCTTCACATACGATTTTCATATATTTTATTACCTTTGATTATTTTTTGCTTGGTATTATTCCAACTCTTTTTGCGCGCTTCTCGGCATGACGATAGTGAGGTAAGGGGGAAGATCGTTTACAAGTTTGATTTCTCTCCCCGTGAGATTTCTCCGCTACGTTCGTCGGGCAGAAGGCCCTCCTCTCTTCGGTTTCGCATCTTGTTCGAGTTCAATATAAATACTCGCGTTCAAGGCGAAAGCGGCGCTACGCTTGCCCTCTCTCGGGTAGAGCATGTCATTTCGACCGAGCATAGCGAGCGGAGAAATCTCCAAGGTACCGCTTCAGATACACTTTTACCACAGTTTATCTACCGCTGTCGCGATGAGATGCCTCGACTCGTCGGAATAAACCTCCCTAAAAGCAAGTCGAATAAAATTCAACTTGCAACATTGCTCGGTTATCCCTCCTCTATCGCGCAAAAGCCACGGTTTTGCGCGAAGCTATGGTTATATATTATTTTGCTAACCTTATTGCTTCATTTTATCCCAATCATATCGGCGCGCTGCTCGGCATGACAAGGTGGTGGGGATGGGCGCGCACCGCCCATCGGGTAGAGTCTGTCATTTCGACCGTAGCGGAGAAATCTCACGGGCTACGCTTCAGATACACTCTCGCCACAACGCGGCGCTTTGCGCCGCATATCGAGGCCGCATTGTGTGCGGCCATATCGAGCCCCGAACAGGGGCATATCGGGTTGCCGCAAGGCAACATATCAACCTCATTATGGCCTCCCCGTCGCTATGGGGAGGTGTCTGCGCGCGTGAGCACGCAGACGGAGAGGGCGATAATTCTGATATTATATCCGTATCCCCCTACTCCCAAAAATATCTCTCTGTCGACAGACAGATATTTTATTTATTAAAAGTTTAAATGGTAGTATTATTAGTAGGCGGCGTGCAAATGTGCATAACTTTCCGTCAATTTAGCGGCAATGCGCTGCTGCACCAATATAATACCAAAAAACCGCCACGATTGCAACAAAATTGATAAGGTTTGCCTGTGCAAAAAGAGGGAGTTTATCAACCTGACCGCTGTCTACAAATTGAGGACAGAGTTGATATCTTCCCTCCCCCTCTCCCCCTCGGCGAGACAGAGTTTTGAAATTTTTTGAGACAAAAGCAAGGTTATCAACATTTGAACTTAAAAAAATAATATTGTTGAATTTTGGCCGTTGATAAAAAGTATGTTGATAAATATTTTTGATTATGGTATAATTTATGCGCGATATGGATATCAAAAGGTACGAAAATCTGATAAAACGCGAGGCGGCCGAGGCCTTTGAAGGGCTGTTTTGTCTGCTGACCGAGCACAATAAAATGTACAACCTCACTTCGATAACCGACAGGGAGGGCGTGTATTCAAAGCACTTTTTAGACAGCGTGTGCGGCGAGAGCTTCTTTCCGACTGGCGCCGATGTGTGCGAGGTGGGCTCGGGCGGAGGTTTCCCCTCCCTCCCTTTAAAAATTATACGCCCCGACCTCAAGTTCACCCTCATCGAGAGCACGGGCAAAAAGTGCGGTTATCTACAGACGGCTGTCGATAAGTTGGGCCTCGACAACATGAAGATCGTAAACGGCCGCGCCGAGGAGCTGGCTGTTGATAACTCGTTCAGGGAGAAATTCGACGTCTGCACCGCCCGCGCCGTGGCACGGCTCAACACCCTATGCGAGTACTGCCTGCCCTTTGTAAAGACAGGCGGCTCGTTTGTCGCATACAAGGGTGACTGCGACGGCGAGGTGGAAGAGGCTCAAAACGCCATTATAATTCTGGGCGGCAGCCTTAGTGAGGTGGTAAAGTTCGAGCTAAACGGCGAAAAGCGTTCGCTCGTCATAATAAAAAAGGAGGCCCCCACTCCGGAAAAATATCCCCGCGGGCGCGGGCTGGAGAGAAAGAGGCCCCTTTGAAAACAGTGAAAAACGACCGTTGCATAGCGCATATGTTGCGGCAAATCAATTTTTGTGTGGGAGAGAGCCGATGAAGTGCGCCTTTACGGGACACCGCGAGATGGATAAAAATTTTGACGGCGAGCTGTTTGAAAGGGCGCTTGAGGGGCTCATAGCGATGGGCTGCAACGTCTTTTACGACGGCATGGCGAGGGGGTTCGACCTGTACGCCGCCAAAAAGATAATAGACCTCAAAAAAATTTATGACATTAAATTGGTGGCGTGCATACCCTACGGCGGTCAGATAGACAGCATGAGAGAGGACGACAGAAGGGCGTACGAGAGCATTTTGAAGGACTGCGACGACATAAAAGTGCTCTCCTCAAACTATTACCCCGGGTGTATGTACGCGCGAAACAGATATATGGTGGACAATGCGGACATTGTTTTCGCCCACTTCAATGGCGGAAAGGGCGGCACATATTACACGGTGAGTTACGCAAAAAAGAGCGGCAGACAGCTGGTCATAATTTGAATTGAACGGCATATATTCAATGACTAATGTAGTTTTGAGCATAAATTACAGGACGCCGAAGGACTGAAAGTATCACCCTTAAAACTCCAAAGGACGGCATATATTGTTCGTTGAATGGGATTTGTTAGATATATTTTGAGAAAAAAATATATTTTTGTGCGAGTTTGAGAACTTATAATAAGCGATAAACGCCGCATATATTGAGGTCAATTTTTT
The DNA here is from genome assembly GCA_944358655.1 of uncultured Clostridia bacterium. GTDB lineage: Bacteria > Bacillota > Clostridia > Christensenellales > Borkfalkiaceae > Coproplasma. The sequence continues at coordinate 10,242 of CALVRO010000024.1, forward strand.
TATTGGTCGCTGCATGGCACATATGCTGCGGCAAATCGCATTTTTGTCCGATACGGCTGGGATCCGTTTAAATAAAGTTGATAGGTTAAATAAAAGAAATATATCATTAAAGGCGGCATATCTGCCGCCCTTTTTAATTTAAGGATACCCATAGCCTCGCGATTTAGCCTTTTTTGCGCGAAAGAGGAGCCGCAGGCTATAGAGCAAACAAGCCGAGTTATACTCGGCTTGCTGCGAAGTTAGCCTTGCGGCGACGAGGCGAAATCCTTCTTGTTATAAGGTTGTCATTTCGACTGTAGCACACGAAGTGTGCGAAACGGAGAAATCTCCTCGGTTATAAGAGTGTCATTTCGAGCGTAGCCGAGAAATCTCCCCGGGTACCGCTTCAGATACACTCATACCACAATATAGTCTCTCCTTAATATAGCCTCCCCTTCGTATGGGGAGGTGACCACACGGTGAACGCGCGGGCGGAGAGGTCGAAAATAGAAAGAACGCCCCCTCAGTCGGCAACAAGTTGCCGCCAGCTCCCAATGGCGACGGGGAGCCATAGCGTGGCATTGCCCCGTTTGTCCGTCGGCTTACGCCTCCGAGATACGTTCGACGACGCGCACTCATACCTTATAAGAAACCCCGCCTGCTTGGTGCGCTGCTCAGTATGACAAACGGGACATAGGGAGGCGCGCGGTCATTCGGCCGCGCGCCTCACTTTTAGACTTGTCATTTCGACTAAGGCGATCGACTTTGCGCGCCCGCCGCACGGAGAAATCTCCCTCGGCAGAGAATGTCATTTCGACTGAAGCACACGAAGTGTGCGAAACGGAGAAATCTCCACGGGTACCCTTTCAGATACACTCATACCACAATATAGCCTCTCCTTCGCATGGAGAGGTGTTCGCGCGTGTGCGCGCGAACGGAGAGGTCGAAATATTTATAAATCATTCCTTGTTGTCATCCTGATCGACAGCGAAGGATCTCCTATGTTCGACCTGATTGAACCTCAAGTAGAGATACCTCGACAACGCGCGCACATGCATGATTTTACCCCAACATATATGGCGCGCTGCTCGGTATGACAATGTGGGGAGGGGCGAAGCGCGCGTAGCTCTCTCCCCGTGAGATTTCTCCGCTCCGTTCGTCGGGCAGAAGGCCCTCCTCTCTTCGGTCGAAATGACACCCTATATTTTTTATGTCATTTCGGGCAAGCGTTAGAGCCACACCTCTCTCGGGTAGAGACTGTCATTTCGACTAAGGTGGATGAGTGTTGCGAGGCCGCCGCACGGAGAAATCTCTCGTGCTCTGCTTCAAATACTATCTACAAAATATTGTCATCTCTACAGTCGGCGAAGTAATTTTTCACTTTGCAAGCAAGTCAGAAACATTCAAATAAACACTTCCGTAATTCCGTTTGAAAGAATGTCCGAGAGGTAGTCCCCCACTCCCTCGCAAATAATTTTTGCCATGCGGTACACCATGTTGAGGCGGGTCGCCGAAAAGAGAGCATAGTTGAAGGGCGATTTTTCGGCCACTACCCCCATTATCGAAATGTCTCCAATGGGTGAGAGAACCTTGTCGGCGCCGCTCCCCGGGCGAAGTCCGCCGTCGGAAATTTTGATGAGTCCTACGTCGTCGGCCGTACCCACGGCTGCGTCGATGACAAGCACGGTTTTTTGCGGGTGAGCGGCAGCTAAAAAGGCGTGCATGTAGCCTACCTCCCTTGCCGTTACGGGCTTTGAGAGGGTGCCGTAGATAAAAATGTTCTTGTTAAAAAAGTTATTTTTAAGCATTGTGCCAACAAGCGGGCCGAGAGAGTCCCCCACCGAAAGGTCACTGCCGATACATAAAATTACGGGAGGAGAGGAAAGTGCTCCCATTTTTTTTAATGCGGCATAGGCTCCGTCGGCCGCATAGGTGTTGTTCAGATTGAAAGAATAGGTCATAATAAAAGCTCCGAAATTGAAATCAAAGCATTTATTGACTTAAAAATTCCATTTTAAAACATAAAATAATATATCGTAATTAGATAAAATATTGTCATAATAATATGAAATTAGACAAAAATATATATTATAGGATAAAATATGGGTGGATTTTAATTAAAATAGAGTATTAAATTAGTAAGAAAAGTAAGGAAAATAATAATTTCCTTAAATAATACAGTAAAATAGTCTGATTTTTTAAAATTTTATTTAAAATTGAGGTTTTATCTCAAATTTTACTGTATTTTATAACTAATATATCGATTATTTGATTATATAAACAAAAATATTAAAAGTTTTTGCCGATTTGCCTAAAATTTTAATATTAAGGTCGAATTTCCCGAGTTTTCGCGAAAATAGTAGAAAAGGTGCCTGTCTTAATAATGCACCGGGCTGCAGACATATTTGAAATGCCCGCGCTGTAAACGGGACTTATTATATCATTAGTACTGTGTTGTAATCGGTTTTACAGCCAAACTAAGTTTTTCTCCGTAATTTTTAAAGATATTGTGCCCTTTTATTGTTTCATGTCGTATTAGATGATCATATTTTCTCTTATTTAGCGTATTTTCCATGTGTGCGCTCAGAAATTTTCCATATTTTTCCCGATCTGACGGCTATATGCGGCGCTATTTTCGATAATTTATAGCTACTTCAATGTAAATTGAGGTGTAATTTAGACTCGAAATTTTTAGTTTTCGTGCTGTTTTACGTTGCGCCGCCCGTTTTTAGAGTCATCTTACGACAGAAATTATTTGCGCCATCTAATTGCAACGGCGCATAATATGGTTTGCGCTAATTTTATTTGTGTTTTAAATGTGTGCCTCTATGTTTTCTCGGCGTATTTTTCATGGTTTTAATCTGTTTCTCAACACAAGGCAGTAAAAATTTAATTATATAGCCTTAAGTTATCTACATTTAAGGCAATATCCAGGCCTTTAATTGGTTTTTAACCCCTGTTTTAGGGGTATTTGTTGATAAAATAGCGGCTTTTTATCAACATTTTGTCCTGTTATCAACAATTTTGCTTGAGGCTCTATCGATTATCCACAAATTTCAAACCAAAATCGAGCGTTTTGGTTTCACGTGAAACAGTAAAAACACTAAAAAATTTGGCTGAATGTTTCCCGTGAAACTATTTTACATGTTAAATATGTGTTGCGCTATGCTATTTTTTGGTATAAAAATGTTAACATAGACATTCAATTATTTCACGTGGAACTTTTTTAAAGGAGAAAAACAGGGCATAAACGCAGCCTTTAACTGTCTTAAATTTTAATTTAAAATCGCATTTAATATGCTGTATTTTTAGTTTATTAAAGGTAACTGATTTGACCCGATACGACGGTAATTTATATTTCTGAAGTAAAAATGAAAGATGGTGTTAGTAAGGCCCTAAAATCATAGTTTATAGATACAAATTGAGGTGTATTCAGGTGAAAATAAAATAAAATTTGAGTGATACGCTCATTTTTTTAGCTCATTTGCTTGATATACTATTGATAATATGGTAAAATAAATCTATCGTAGAATAATATTATAAGAGGTACGATCTTGAACAAAAAGAGCAGAATCATAACGTGGGTGATAGTCGCCTTGCTGGCAGTTGCCGCCATTGCGATAATTGTCACTACCACGCTCAACGGCGGTGCGCGCTCGGTCACATACGACGAGTTTGCCTCCTACGTTGAGAACAGCAAGTATGAGATCGTCGACGGCATTGTCGTCGATACTTCTCTCGAAAAGGACGAGGACGGCAACTATCCTCAGGCCGACGGCTTTGGAATAAAGGACGGGCATATCGTCGACGGCGACGGCGACCGCCTTGTGCAGATAGTCAAGGTTGAATTTAATCAGTACGAGCTCAACGGCTATACTATAGGCGCAAACGGCAACGAGGTGCGTTCGTATTACTGCTACGGCCCTTCGTTCTATTCCTCGCCGACGACCGACGGCGTGCTCGAAGTTTGGATGAGCTACGGCGTCAAAGTTGTATATGCAAACCCCAATGCCGGCTCGATCTGGGGCTCGGTGTTCCAATTTGTAATAATCATTGTGCTGTGCGTCGTCTTCTGGCTCATCATCCGTTCGACGGCCGGCGGCGCAGGAAAGGCGATGTCCTTTGCAAAGACAAAGGCGCGCGTCTCCACAAATATAAAAGTGCGCTTCTCGGATGTTGCAGGCGCAGAGGAGGAAAAGCTCGAGCTGCAGGAGGTTGTTGAATTCCTCAAACAGCCCAAGAAGTTCTCCGACCTCGGAGCGAGAATCCCCAAGGGCGTGCTGCTTGTCGGCCCTCCCGGCACGGGCAAGACGCTCTTTGCCAAGGCCGTTGCAGGCGAGGCGGGCGTGCCTTTCTTCTCGGTTTCGGGCTCCGACTTCGTTGAAATGTACGTCGGCGTCGGTGCCTCGCGCGTGCGCGACCTCTTTGAGATGGCCAAGAAAAATCAGCCCTGCATCATCTTTATCGACGAGATCGACGCCGTGGGCAGGCACAGAGGTGCCGGACTCGGCGGCGGCAACGACGAGAGGGAGCAGACCCTCAACCAGATCCTCGTGCAGATGGACGGCTTCGAGTCCAACGAGGGCGTAATTGTAATGGCCGCCACCAACCGCGCAGACATTCTTGACCCCGCGCTGATGAGGCCGGGCCGCTTCGACAGACAGATCTACGTCAACCTTCCCGACGTCAAGGGCAGGGAGCAGATACTCAAAGTTCACGCACGCAACAAACCCATGGCGCCCGACGTTAACTTCAAAACGGTAGCCCGCATCACCGCAGGCTTCTCGGGTGCCGATCTGGCCAATCTCTTGAACGAGGCGGCCATTCTCGCCGCGCGTGCGGGCAAACACCTTATAGGCAACAGCGAGCTCTACGAGGGCGTAAATAAGGTTTTAATGGGCCCTCAGAAGAAGAGCAGGGTGGTGACCGAGAGCGACAAGCGCATCACCGCCTATCACGAGGCCGGGCACGCCATTCTCGCCCGCCTGTGCGAAAACTGCGATCCCGTTCAGGAGGTCTCCATAATCCCCCGCGGCAACGCCGCAGGCTACACCATGACGAGGCCCGAGAACGACGACTCGCACATGTCCAGGAACAAGATATGCGACTTCATCTGCATGGCCCTCGGCGGCCGTGTGGCCGAAGAGCTTGTGATCAAGGATGTAACAACCGGCGCTTCAAACGACCTTGAGCGCGTCACGCAGATGGCAAAACGCATGGTCACCGAGTGGGGCATGAGCGAAAAGTTGGGCCTCGTCACCTATGGCTCGAGCTCGCAGACCGTATTCCTCGGCAAGGATATGGAGACCCACAACACCTACTCCGACGATACCGCAAACGCCATCGACGACGAGATGCACTCGATAATCGAGGGAGCCCATGCAAGGGCTACAAAGCTTCTCTCGGAGCATCGTGCCATCCTCGACAACATGGCCCGCGTGCTGATTGAAAAGGAGACCATATACACTGAGGAGGTCGACCTCCTCATGGAGGGCAAGGACTACAAAGAAGTTCTGCAGTATATGGAGGAGCACGACAGCGCCAACAGCGAAAACCCTTTCAAGAGATTTGAATGACCAATGCAGACCTTTGCGCCATTAAAAATGGCGCAAAGGTCAAAGCCATATTTAAAAATGTTTCACGTTAAACATTTTGAGTACACAAAAAGATAAGGCAAGGTTTGATATGGGAAAAGTTATTTCGTTCACCAACAAGAAGGGCGGTGTGGGAAAGACTACTACGATAGTCAACATGGCGGCATACTGTGCCGATCTGGGCAAGAGAGTTCTGCTTATCGACCTCGACAGTCAGGGCAACGCCACGACGGGGCTGGGCTTTTCCAAAAGTGCTTTAAAAAAGTCGGTCTATGCCGTGCTCGTCGACGACGACAAGATAACAAACAACATTCTCCCCACCGAAGTTCCCCTTTTGGACATTCTGCCCGCCAACGTCGACCTGACGGGGGCGGAGGTCGACATGGTGTATAAACGCAGCAGAGAGGCAATTTTAAAGAATGCCCTGAGGGATGTTAAGAACAATTACGACTACATATTCATTGACTGTCCGCCATCGCTCGGGCTGCTTACGATAAACGCCTGGGTGGCCTCCGACTCGGTGCTCATTCCCCTTCAGGCCGAGTACTACGCCATGGAGGGCGTAAGCCAGCTGATGAACACAATTTCCATGGTCAAGCAGCACTTGAACCCCGGGCTGGTGATTGAGGGCGTTGTTATTACAATGTACGACGGCAGGGCGAACGTTTCAAAGCAGATAACGGCCGAGATAAAAAAGTTTTTCAAAAACAAGCTTTACGAAATAATCATCCCCCGCAACATAAGGCTTTCGGAGGCCCCCAGCCACGGCAAGCCAATCATGCTCTACGACCCGAAGTGCGTCGGAGCGAGGGCATATAAGGCTCTGGCCGAGGAGTTTTTGTCTAAACAAAAATAAATAGTCGGGGCAGGTTGCTCTAAGATTATAGAAATACTCAAAGTTAAGAATAAGCGGATGCAGAGAGAAAATGATACGCTGAAATATTCATTTGCGTATTGCTCTGAGAGAATTTATTCATTCAAGGCTTTTTTGAAGAAAAATTTGCTGTAAATTAACCAAGTCAAAATAAAGCGAACCCGATCGGAAGCGGGTATCTCACCACATCTGCATCGTTAAAGCCCTTGTCAATACGTCGCTGTATTGCCTGCGGACTTTGCCTTGCATCTGCGGCAATCTGCCCGCTTGCGATTGCTTCGCACCCTGAAAGAGCGCATTTTGCGATGGATTGAGGCGATAGACGAAGCAGCAATATCCCAATGGTATTGCAATGAAGATGAGCCTCAAGGCGCGCAAAAAACGCCTTTCAGGGCAGGTTCGGATTACTTTGACTTGGTTATGATAAAAAGTAGTAACGCTACGGGAGGTTAAAATAATGGCTAAAGACGGCGGCAAGGGCCTCGGCAAGGGGCTTGAAGCTCTGTTCGAGGAGACGGGATCGGCATTTGCCAACGTGTACGAGGGCAAATCGGCCTTTTCTTCCTATACCGAGGAGGAGAAACGCAACGCGCAGGAGATGAAGTTGGGCGATATCTATCCCAACCCCAACCAGCCGCGCAAGAAGTTCGACGATCAGGCCATGCGCGAGCTGGCCGACTCCATAAAGAAACACGGCGTTATAATGCCCATTGTCGTCAACGACGACGGCAGCGGCAAGTATATGATAATTGCGGGCGAGCGCCGCTACCGCGCGGCCAAACTTGCAGGGCTGGACGCTATGCCCGTTGTCGTACGCAATTATAACGAGCGCCAGATAAAAGAGATATCGCTTATTGAAAACCTTCAGCGCGAGGACTTGAACCCCATAGAGGCGGCAAGCGCAATGAAGCAGTTGATGGTCGACTATAAGCTGACGCAGGACGAGCTTGCCGAGCGCATAGGAAAGTCCCGTCCGGCCGTTGCCAACACACTGAGGCTGCTTTCGCTTACGCCCGAAGTGACGGCGCTCGTTGCCGAGGGCAGACTTTCGGCGGGGCATGCGCGCACGCTCGTTCCTCTCGACCCCGAAGAGCAGATCAATTTTGCCAACGACGCCGTAAAGAGCGGCATGTCGGTCAGGGAGCTTGAAAAGAAGGTGCGCGCGTTCAATGTTTCGGCCGAGGTGCTCGACGAGCGCAAAAAGAAAAAGCGCGCCATTGCTTCGGTGGAATTAAAGGAACTTGTCGAGCGCATGCGCTTTACCTTCCGCACGAAAGTCAGCCTGATTGGCAACGACAAGAAGGGAAGAATATATATCGACTATTACTCGCGCGACGACCTCGACAGGATCGCCGAGATACTCGATATCATTGGCAAACAGTAAATAAATTTATTGATTACGGGGTAAAATTGCTTTAAAGGCGTATTTTGCCCCGTTTTATTTGATTTTTAAGAACTTCAGATATATTTTGCCGAAAATATCGATATTTTGTAATTTTTAAGTTGATTTGTAAGAAAAGTAAGGAAATTAAAATAAATTTTATATGGATATAAATTTTAAGAGGCTGACTATAGCGGATATTGTTGAAATGCAGGGGTATTTTGCCTGCTGTAATTGGCGGATATCCGACTACTCGGCCGCGTTCAAACTGATGTGGCAAAAGCACTTCGCCCTCGATTTCGCCTATGTGGAGGGGTGCGTTGTGTTCAGGGAGTACTATCAGGGCCGCACCTATTTCCACTTTCCCATGGAGCTTGCGGAGGGCGACGCCAAAAAGGCCGTCGACGCAATTGAAAAGTATTGCCGCGAAAACAATATACGCATACACTACACCTGTGTTCCACGTGAAAAAATCATGTGCATGGTGGAGCGGTACGGCTCGGAGATGAGGATGACTAACAGCAGGCGCTGGCGCGACTATATGTACAACGCCGAAGATTTTATAACTTACGGCGGAAAGAAGTTTTCGGGGCAGCGCAATCATGTAAATAAATTCAAAAAGCTCTATCCCGATTTTTGCTTTGAGGAGCTCAGCGGCAAAGACAGCGAGCGTATAGCCGATTTTTTAAAGGAGTTCAGCAGCCGTCAGCTTGCAAAGGGAACGGTAATGGCCCGCGAAGAGCTGGAGGGAGTGTATGAATTGCTTGGATATATCGATTTGTTGAAGCTGAAATGCGGAGCGCTCACCGTCGACGGAAAAATAATTGCAGTATCGATCGGCGAAAGGTGCGGCGAGCAGTTAATTATTCATGTGGAGAAAGCGCTCACTGAATACCAGGGCGCGTATCCTATGATGGCGCAGCAGTTTGCGGCGCACTTCGCCGTTGACGGCGTCAAGTATATCAACCGCGAGGACGATTCGGGCGATCCGGGGCTTAGGAAGAGCAAGCTGCAGTACAACCCCGTGGCCCTGGTAGACAAATACGACATTTTCCCGCGTAGGGTCATCGAAAGATTGTCGCATTTGCCAACATTCTTTACTCAACGCCTTACTATAAAGGAAATCACGGAAATCAACGCCACGGAATTTTATAGGCTAGAGTTTGACGAGGAGCGCAACAGGTATTGGGGGTACAACTGGCGCGAGCACTTTTCGGGCACGCCCACGCCCGAATACTTCATGCAGGGTATCCGTCAGGACTTTGCAAACAAGGACGAGATCCCCTTGGGCATATTCCTGGGCAAAACTTTTTTGGGCGAAGTTGTGCTGCATAATTTTGGCTACAGGAACGATTGCGAGGTGGGCGTCAGGCTTCTCCCCGAATACGAGGGCAACGGCTATGCCGTCGAGGCCGTTCTCGGCGCCATGCAGTACGCCTTTTTCGATCTGAACATCGAAACGGTGCTTGCCAAGTGCTATAAAGCTAACGAGCGCAGCCGTGCCATGCTGCTTGCGGCGGGGATGAGGCCGAACGGCGAGGACGATACCTTCTATCATTTTAAAAAGACGGCCGCCATGTAAAATAAAGGACTTGCCGCCTTAATTTGTGCCCTGCAGCTCATAGTCATATTGCGGAGGGCTGGGGCTTATGCTCAAATTTGGTGTTTGCCTTATGTTGTGCCGGACGGTCTATCGCCTAATACGGTACTCAAATTGTTGATAACTTTAAGTATTTTCAGGCCGCCGCGGAAAATTTTTCCGCGGCGGCCTCTCTTTTAATCGTAATTTTTTGTGCACAATAATTGTGTTTAATTGTTGATAACTTTTGTGTAAATCTTTAAAATGAGTGTCGCAGCATGTAGAATTTTGTAAAATATTTAAAAATTGTTGATAACCTCGGCAAAAATTATTGTGTCCGTCCTGTTTTAGGCGCTTTTCCCTATTGTTGACAACCTATTGAATTGTTGATAGTTTTTCGTGGAATTGTTGATAACTTTCCTACAATATAATTTGGTCATGTTAACTTGTGACCACGGAAAAATTGCTCTTGATATATTTTGTTGCGGAGGTCAGGCAGAACCTTATGGTTAAGCGTTCAAAAATTTTTTTCTTTTGTGTCGTCGGTGTGTCCTCGGGTAATTTGCTCGGCCGGGTGCCATTGTTTGACGGAGCTGCGGGCGTTATTTTCGTAGACTTATTGTATGGTTTCAAAAGATTTTGTTTGACACGCGGCGCATTTTTTTAGAAAGTGTTGACGACGACAGCGGGAGGGAGCGGGAGAATTTCAAATTTTGTCCTACAGAAATAAAAATGGGATATATGGCGGGTAATCTTTTTTACTTGCGGCATATCCCATTAGTTTAGGTGTGCAGCGGCTATCCCATTATATTGAACGGGTGATATATGGCGGGCAATCGTAGTTTACATGTATTGTTTTAGGGCAGCCGAACAGTGTCTTTAGCGTTTGAACGGGGCATATATGCGGGGTAATGGTAAATAGGGGCGGAAATGGCGTCTGACAGCCGCTGTACTATGTTGAATGGCGCATATATGCGGGGCAATGAGAAAAGTTGACCTTCTCTGCACAATTTCGTCGAGGCGATGGAATATCCGGTTATATGGTAGAATGTGCGCCGATCGTCGGAGAAAAAAGCTTATACGGCAAAATTTTCGCCGATAAAGTATAAATTATTTCATAAAGAGTGCGTATGCGCGCTCTCTTCTGCAATATAATATATCAAAACCAAACGGGTGCGGGCGTACCGCGCCCGCATTCGGGCGCAAAATTGCGCCCCTGATGGGCATTGGACGGGGCATATTCCCCCATCAATGCGCAAATAACGGCGGAAAGGAGGGCGGTCATGGCCGGTTATGTAAAGAGAATAGCGCTGATAAAAACGCTGCGCGCGGGGTATTCGGCGGACGGCGGCGCGCTTAAGGGAGTGGTGCGCTGCGAAAGCTGTTTCGGCATGCTGCGCGCCGATATCTCCCTTCTAAATTTCGCGCCCCAGACCGAGGGGCGGTACATAGCGGGCATCTCCGACGGCCGCACGGCCGTGCTGTTCGATCCTCCCCGCTACGACGGCGAGTGCGCCGCCGACATTTCGCGCGGTTTTGCCTGCCTTGTGGCGTACAGCGTCGGCGACAGGGTCGTCCCCGTTGCCTCGGCCGTATGCGGGCCCATGGAGGGCGCTCTGCCCGCCCTTCAACGCGCCATGGAGAGGGACGAGGCCGCGCCCGGCGCGACATATAACGACGAAGCAATAGCGGAGAACAACTATTATGAAGTGGAAACTGTTAAAGACGGCAGCCCTGTACGCGAGGGCGAGGAAGGCCCCGCGGGGCGCTACACTGGCGCGGATGAAGATTTTATACGCAATGTCGACCAGAGCGGCGGGGAGGGTGCCTTCCCGCAGTCGCCCGGCGCCGCGGGAGAGAGCGTAAAGTGCTCCACAAGCGCCTTCAGAATAGGCGGAACGCCCGAGGACGGCGAGGCTGAAGGCGATATATATGGCGGTCAATCGGCCGAAGGCGAGCTTATGGCCGCGCCCGCGCTGTCGGATGACGGCGCGGAGGACAAAGGCCCCGTACTATGCGCCGACGAAGAGCCTATCGCCGAAGAGAGCGGCGGGGATCCTTGCGTGTCGTCCGAAAGCGATAACGGCGCAGGAGAGGACAATGCTCCCGCACTATGCGCCGACGAATTACAAAACGAGGGCGAAGAGAGCAATGCCGTGGAGGGCAGCGCCGACGAGCCCGCTCCTCCCCGTTTGGGCGGCGGAGGGTATTACGAGCGCATGCTGGCGGAGATCAAGAGCGTTTTTGCCGCCTATCCGCGCGACGAGCTCTTGGAGGACGTGATGGAGCAGGCCAAATGGGTCAAAGTGGGCTACGGCGGCGGCAAGTATTATTCGTTCGGCGTGGTATATGTGGGCGGCAACGCCAAATATATCTGCTACGGCGTGCCCGTTGAGGCGGGCGCCTGCTGCCCCGAAAGTCTTGCGGGGAGGGCCGCGTATGTGCCCGTCGACGGCGGCGGATACTGGATAATGTATCAGGACGCGCAGACGGGCGTGAGCATCACGCCCGAGAGCTGTTGATTTTTTATGGTTATGGGGGCGCGGTCTTTCGGCCGCGCCCCCTTTTCGCTTTTTGGTCATGCCGAGCAGCGTGTAAGAGTCGGGGCGAGCATATCCCACGCCGTTCACCCATTTTTCATCTCAATGCGCTTGCATTTTGGCGCGCATGGGTATATAATTAGCTTGAAAGTCGGGTTGCCCGCGTGTTGGCTGCCCCATATTGCGGGGGCTTTGCGTAAAACGGGAGCCTCACGGGCGGCGTTCGCCGCCCGCAAAACGACGGGTTTACGCCCCTTAAATTGCGGGCTGGCTCGTCTCTTAATTATTTTTACATACCGGACGGGAGAAGAAGTTTTGGCCGAAAGACAACGCAAAAAGATGTCGCCCCTCAAGAGGGCGCTGATAATAATCGGCGCGACAGTGTTTGCGCTTGCGGCCGTTTTCGCCTTCTTTATGATCTGCGACGCCGTCGCCCACACCAATGTGCGCGTGGTGCCCGACTACGAGAGGGCGGATCTGAGCCAAGTGCTCGAAAAGCCCCTCGACGAGTGGACGGAGGACGACTACTCGTTCATATGGAAGCAGACGGGGCTGGCCAAGGCCTATTTCGACGACGTGGGCAGGATAAATAAATCCTTTATTTTAAGCTGTCAGGACGACCTGTTTTACGATGAGCCCACCGAGCACGACGGCGTCAACTTCGGCAGCTCGCACGACTATTACCCCGACAAGTATTTCCACATGGTGCCGCTGCAGGCGGGCGACGTGCTCATCTCCGCCTCGGTGCACACCTTCGGCTGGCAGAACGGCCATGCCGCCCTCTGCCTCAACTCGCACGATACCATCCAGTCGCTCAACTGGGGCTCTCGTTCGGCCATACTCGGCACCGATTGGTTCTGCCACGCCGCCGATTTCATGGTGCTCCGCCCCAAGATACCCGTTGAGGAGAGGAAAAAAATAGCCGAGTGGGCGCGCGAAAATTTGCAGGATATAGAATATTCGCTCTTCACGGGCATCTTCAACAAAAAGGATCAGTCGGACGGCGTGCGCACTTCGCACTGCTCGCACCTCGTCTGGCAGGCGTATATGGCCTGCGGGTACGATATCGACAGCACCGGCGGGCCCGTGGTCTCGCCGCGCAACATTGCCACCTGCGACCTCTTTGAAGTAGTTCAGGCCAACGGCTTCGACCTCGACAAACTCTGGTTTTAGCGGCACATATCATTAAAATAAGCGCAGGCGGGGCGGCCAAATGGCCGCCCCGCCTGCGCTTTAAATAAAAGGACAACGGCGCATCTCCCCGCCGTTGCCCCGCACATATATTGCGGCGAA
>CALVRO010000025.1 GCA_944358655.1 uncultured Clostridia bacterium
ATCAATATTTGGTTATCTCCACCGACACAACGACTATGGGCAGGGAAGTTACCGTGAAGTCGTCGTAGTTGGTGTATCTGTCGCCTATTATCTGGTCGTACTGGTCGACGGGAACGCCCGTTATGTCCTTGTCCTCGGCGTCGTCGGAGATGGCGTCGATGAGGTCGGAGAGGGTGTCCGTTTCGATGAGCTGGCCGAAGATGCAGTAGGCCGACGAGCCCGAAGAGGTGCTCGTCTGTATGGAGAATATGCTCGTGGCGCTGTGCTCGAGATAGCTGTCGAAGAGCACGCCGTCCTCGTTGCCGTCCTTGTCGAGGTAGACGACGTCGCCGTCCTCGAGATCTTTCTGCGAATAGAACATGCGCAGCGCGCCGAAGCCGCCCGTCAGCTTGCCGTTCTGTATGACGTGCGTGTCGCCCACTTCGCCTATTACCGTGGGCAGAGGATCCTGATAGCCGCCGGCCTCGGTGAGGTAGTCGCCGTAGACCGAGGGAGTCAGCCTGCCGCTCGTTGCGAGTTCGTAGTACGCCCTCTCCTTGGAGTTGGCCTCGAAGTACTCGCGCATTGCGCCCTCATCCTCTTCGTAGTCGGTTTCGTAGTTACTCTCGTAGCCTTCGGCGTTGTAGGCATATCCGCCGCCGTAGAAATAGCTCGACTCGTAGCTGTGGATGATGGTGTTGTCGTAGAAGCCCGCGTCGGCGAGCTCGATGAAATGCTTTACCGTCTGCGGATACATGTTGCGGTAGAGCTTGTACTTGAGCTCGTACGTCTTTTGATTGAATTGGATGGTGATTGTCGCCTCGGGATGATCGGAACCACTGTTAGGTGCTTCGGGCGTTTCGGGTGTTTCGGGTGTTTCGGGCGTTTCAACCTCTCCCGTTCCGTTATCCTCTTCTATCTTTCTGTCGCCACACCCCGCAAAAATCAGAGACGAACATGCCGCAGCCGCAAGAAACACACATAATATTCTTTTTATTTTATCCATATTATCTTTTAGCCCAATTTAGAGTTTAAAGCCGCGGAGGACATATCTCCCCCGCGGCTTTCGGATAATTTAACGAATGAAATTATTCTGCAACGGCGGTTGCACCGGCTGCCTTGAGGTCGGCGATGATCTTGTCGGCCTCTTCCTTGGCAACATTCTCCTTGAGAACGCCGCCCTTTTCAACAGCCTGCTTTGCCTCGACAAGGCCAAGACCGGTGAAGCCGCGAACGACCTTGATTACGTCGATCTTCTTTGCGCCGGCGTCCTTGAGGACGATGTTGAACTCGGTCTTTTCTTCTGCTGCGGGAGCGGCTGCGGCGCCTGCTGCGGGAGCGGCTGCTACAGCTACGGGAGCGGCTGCGCTTACGCCGAACTCTTCCTCGAGGGCCTTTACGAGCTCGTTGAGCTCAAGAACGGTCATGGATTTGATCTCTTCGATATACTTTTTAACGTCTGCCATTTTAATTTTCTCCTTAAAAATTTTTTATTTTTGTTTTGCGGCGCTCTTCGGGCGGGCCGCCTGCCCGTAATAACTTTCGGGCCGTGCCTTTAACAATAAAAGGTTCAGGCCTCTTTGCTCTGCGCGATACCGTTGAGTACGCGGACGATGCCCGCGACGAGGTTGTTGAGTACGCCCACAAAGTTGGACATGGGTGCCTGCATGGAGCCGAGCATCTTGGCGACGAGCTCCTCCCTCGAAGGCATGCTTGCAAGCGCTTTAATGCCGTTTTTGTCTACATAGGCGTTGTCTACAAAGGCGCTCTTTAAAACGACTTTGCCGTCGTAGTCCTTTGCCGCGCCGACCATTGCCTTTGCCGCGCTCGTTTCATCCGCGCCGAAAGCGACGGCCGTGGGGCCGTTGAGGTCGGAATCGAACATGTCGTAGCCGAGTTCGTTGAAGGCCTTGCGCACGAGGGTGTTTTTGTACACCTTGTATTCGCAATTTGCCTTTTTGCATTTGTTGCGGAGCTCGGAAACTTCGGCGACGGTCAGGCCCTTGTAATCGACGAAAACAACCGATTTGGCGGCCTTTATCTTGTCGACTATCTCCTGGACAACAACCTTTTTAGCTTCAAAGTTTGCTGACAAATTGTTTACCTCCCGTATTATTCGTTAAAAAACCCTTGCGCCGCACGGGAGCAAGGGAAAATAAGCGTGAAAAAATATTCTCTCTTACAACCTCGGCAAGAAATTAAGGCCACTTAAGGCCGCTTGCTGTCTGCGGCGTAAATAAATTTTACGGTGATATTATAAAGGTCTTTTGCCCCGTTGTCAATTATTTTTGCGCCATAAAAGAAAATTTTTTAAGAGGGATTTATACCGCCCCCTACTGCCAATGCAGAGGCGAAAGGCACGGGGGTGGGCGGGCGGGGCAGATTTGTCATCCCGAGCAAAGCGAGGGATCTCATTGTCCGACTGTTACAAAGCCCATGCAGAGATGCCTCGACTACGCGCGCTCACGCCTTTATTGTACCCAACCATATCGGCGCGCTGCTCGGCATGACATGGGGGAGTGGGTGTGCAGCCTCGCGAGCACCCTCCGAAAGACTTAAGCAAACCAACATGAAGCCGTGCCGCAACCAAAGTTGCGGCGGGCACAGGTGAGTTTGCGTTTCGCGCGGAGCGCATATATATTTACCTTAGCCTCGCGCTTTAGCCTGCTTTTGCGCGAAAGAGCGCGTCATTTTCCCGATAAAAATTCGGGCAGGAGGGAAAGGTCGAGCTTCCACTCCGCCACGCGGTTGCGGCGGGCGTGGTCGGCGTTGGCCTCGCCGAGCGCTTTGCGGTATTCGGCGTAGCTGCAGCCGTTGACCTTCATGAAGTGCTCGCAAGCCGCCCTCTCCCCGCCCGTCAGCTGGGTGCGGCCGATATGTATGACCGAGTGGCAGGCATGGCAGACGGCTATGATATTTGTAAGCTTCTGCACGCAGTTCTGCTCGTCGTACTCCCACTGTTCGTGCGCCTCGAGCCGGGCCGTAGACGCGCCGCAGATCATGCACCTTCCTCCCGCCCGCGCATAGGCCCTTTTGCGCAACACGTCCCACCCGCCCGGCGGCAGCAGCGTGCGCAGGTTGGAGTACCAGCAGCTGTCGGGCACCAATTCAAAGTTGAGTTTATAGCGGCTTTCCATGCCTCCCTCCCCGCGGCCGGGTCGGCCGCCATTGCAGTTATCGCAATATATTGTATCACCAATTCAAAAAAATTGCAAAAAATTTGTAAAGCCCCTTGACATTTTTGAGAGGTAGTGATAAAATCAAACCAGATATCAGAATGATATCAATAATATTTCAAGAGGTAAGAATATGCAAAAAGATGTCAACGAAAAGGTGATAAAGGGCCTGAACGGCGGCTTGGCCGTGCTGGTCTTTGTTGTGCTGTTCGGCGTGGCTATAGCGCTGATAGCGGCGGGGATAGCACTTTCATCCAACACGGACGAGCCCGTATATGTGGCCGTTGCCGCAGTCGGGGTGGTGTTCGGATTTTTATTGATAATAGCGCTCAACGGCTTTAAGATAATAGCGCCTAACGAGGCGATAGTGCTCACCTTCTTCGGCAAATACTACGGCACTTTGAAGTCGGACGGCTTTTACTATGTCAATCCTCTGTGCACGGCGGTAAATCCCGCCGCAGGCATGGGCGCCGTGGGAAGAAAGAAGATAAGCCTGAAGGCCATGACCTTAAACAACGAAAAACAGAAGGTCAACGACGAGGAGGGCAACCCGATAGAGATAGGCGTTGTGGTCATATGGAAGGTGGTAGACACGGCCAAGGCGGTGTTCGCGGTGGAGAATTACCCCGCATATATAGCCACGCAAACGGACAGCGCCATCAGGCAGGTGGCCAGACAGTACCCCTACGACGTTTCGGACAACGGCGACGAAAAGTCGCTGAGGGGCTCCTCGCAGGAGATAGCAAACATTCTGCAGGCAGAACTGCAGGAGCGCGTCAACATGGCGGGTCTGGAGATCTTGGAGGCGAGGATATCCAACCTTGCATATGCGCCCGAGATAGCGGCGGCAATGCTGCAGCGCCAGCAGGCGGCGGCAATAATCGCCGCAAGGCAGAAGATAGTGGACGGCGCCGTTTCGATGGTGGATATGGCGCTTAAAAAGCTTGCAGAGAACAACGTGTGCGAGCTCGACGACGAGAGAAAGGCGGCCATGGTATCCAACCTTTTGGTGGTGCTGTGCGGCAACAAGGACGCCCAGCCCATAGTCAACAGCGGCTCGATATATTGAACCGCACCTGACGGGGCGCGATTTATAGAGGAAAGCGACCATGAAAAACGAGAGATTTATTATAACCTACAAGCAGGGCGTGTTCGACAGGTTTGAAATAATAGTGGACAGAAAGACGGGCGTAAACTACCTCTTCCGCAACGACGGCGGCGGATGCGGCAGCATAACGCCGCTGTTGGACAGGGAAGGCAAACCCGTCGTCACCCCCCTGCCGAACGCCTACGGCTATTGAGCAGAACACGCATTCGGGAAGCAGCGACTATGGATGGCATACACAACAAGGACAATGAAAAAAACGGCAGAAAACAGGTTCCGCTGCGCATATCGGCGCAGCTGTATGCCGAGCTTGAACGCTGGGCGAAGGACGACTTCCGCTCGCTCAACGGCCAGATAGAGTACCTGCTTACGGAGTGCGTGCGCTATAGAAGGCGGGGCAGGGACGGGCTGACCCCGCCCCTCTTTTCCGACCTTGACGGCCACGGCAACCTAAAGGATAAAAAGTGACGGCGGGAGCGCATATATCCCAAAATGGGCAGACGAAGGGCGGGCGCAGACACAAAGTGTCTGCGCCCGCCCGCAATTTTTACATACAGATCGGGCCAACCATCAAAACACATTGGCACCGCAATATGCCCCGACGAACGGGGCATACGGGACGGCAAGCCCTATTTGCCGCGGCCAACAAATTCATCGTGTATGCGCGCGACCTCCTCGGGGTCGGTGCTGACGTTGGAGAGAGCGCCCGTGCACTCGTTTGCGCTGACCGTGTCGCGCGGGAGGGAGCGCGAAAATTTTTTATTGCTCATGCCCATATTATGGCCGAAGAGCGCGCAAATAATACATTGCCCCGCATATATGCCCGAGCAAACGCGTCCACAGGCAATATGAGCTCATTATAGGACACGCCGCCCGCGGCCTTTGGCCGCGGGCGGCGCGATAGAGCGTAGGCGGAGGTTTGCTCTCCGCTAATGGGCGTTGGTTTTATCGGCAAATTATAACTTATATGTCGGTCAAACGTACCTTTTCTATTCTAGATTATACCAAATTTTTTGGTAAGTCAAGCGTTTTACCAAAAATATTGGTATTTTATAGGCATGAACGAAATACGTTTTGCCGAAAATTTAAAGGCGCTGCGGGTGGCGAAGGGCCTTACGCAGGCCGAACTCGCCGAAAGACTGGGCGTAAGCCAGCGCACGGTGAGCGCGTGGGAGACAAAGGTCTGCCGCCCCGACTACGAAACGCTGGCGAGGATATGCAGCATATTCGACGAATCGTTCGAGGATATGCTGCTTTGAACGCCCTCCCCTCTCTTAATGGCCATATCGGGAGCCTCCGTCTGCCGCACACCCGAGCTCAAGGCCGCATACCGCGCGGTTTAAACCTTAAAAATGCAAGAGGGTGCGGGATATGGCCCGACGAATGGAGGATCTATACCAGACGGCGCCGACTACTTTTCGGCGCCGCAGGCGAACATTGCCTCGGCCAGGCCGCCCGCACCGCGCACGGCGCGAAGAAAGGCGTAGCCGCCCTGGAAGTTGAAGGCCTCGCGCCCCATGCCCGACAGCATGCGGCAGGCGAGGTAGCTCCTGACTCCGCTGTGGCACATGACGTACACCCTTGCGCCGACGGGAAGTTCGCCCATCCGCGCGCGGAGCTCGTCGACGGGGATATTGATAAAGCCCGCCACATGGCCCGCGGCGTACTCTTCGGGCGTTCTGACGTCGAGCAGCACGACCCCCTCCTCCCCCGTTATCCGGGGGATATCCCGCCATGTAAACTGTTTTACGAGGCCGCGCACGATATTTTCTATGACATATCCCGCCATGTTGACGGGGTCTTTGGCCGAGGAATAGGGCGGGGCGTAGGCGAGGTCGAGATCGGTGAGATCTGTGCCGCTCAGCCTCGCGCGGATGGCCGTAGCAAGCACGTCTATGCGCTTATCCACGCCCTCGTAACCGACTATCTGCGCGCCGAGCAGACGGGCCGTGCCCCTCTCGAAGGTGACCTTCATGGTCATGGGCCGCGCGCCCGGATAGTAGCCGGTGTGGCTGTTGGGAGTAAGAACGACGCTTTGACAGTCGAATCCGGCGGCCTCGGCCGAGCGCTCGTTGAGCCCCGTTGTGGCCACGGTCATGTCGAAAACCTTGATGACGGACGAGCCCTGTGAACCGCGATAGACCGAGGGGATACCGCAGATATTGTCGGCGGCAATGCGCCCCTGCTTGTTGGCGGGGCCTGCAAGGGAGATGAGAGTGCGGGCGCCGCCGACAAAGTGGGTGACCTCGACGGCGTCGCCGACGGCGTAGATATCGGGGTCGGACGTGCGCATGTAATCGTCGGTGACAATGGCGTCCTTGGCGCCCGTAGTCAGTCCCGCAGCCCTGGCGAGGGCCGTGTCGGGGCGGACGCCCAAGGCGGCTACGGCAATGCCGCAGCGCAGTTCGCGGCCGTCGGAGAGGGCGCACACGACCTCCTCCCCCTCCCTTTTAAAGGCCTTTACCGAGGCGCCAAAGAGCACCTCCACCCCGTTTTTAACGACGCAGGCGCGGACGAGGGAGGCCATGTCGGAGTCGAGCGGGGCCAAAAGCTGCGCGGGGCGCTGGACAATGGTGGTGCGTATGCCGCGGCGGACAAGATTTTCGGCGATCTCCAGCCCGATATACCCGCCGCCCGCAACCACAGCCGTGCGCGGCGAGCGCGAAGAGATATAATCATCTATGGCAAAGGTGTCCTCCACGGTGCGCAGCGTGAACACGCCCTCCTGCCCCGCACCCTCTATTTGAAAGAGCGCGGGGCGCGCACCCGTGGCAATGATGAGCTTGTCGTAGCCGTCGCAGAACTCGGCTCCGTCGCTCAGCCTGCGGACGACGACCGACTTTGTTTTCCTGTCTATGGCGACCACCTCGTGGCGGACAAACACTTCTACGTTGAAGCGCGCCGAAAAAGATGCGGGGGTCTGCAAGGTGAGCTCCTCCCTGTCCTCTATCTCGCCGCCTATATAGTAGGGCAGACCGCAGTTAGCGTAGGAGATGTAGCCGCTCTTTTCGTATATTGTGATCTTGGCGCACTCGTCCAGCCTTCTCAGTCTCGCGGCCGCGCTCGCGCCGCCGGCAACGCCGCCTATTATTATAACCTTCATATCTTTCACCCGAAAATATTTTTTTATTTATTATAGCACACCCGCCCGTAAATTACAAGAACGAACGCACACTTTGCCCGCGGAAACGGGCACATATTTCGGTAAGGAATTCCTTATTTAAGAAATTCCTTACTGAATACCCCCTCTCTGCGCACGCAAAAGCGCGCAGATATGCAAAAAAGCAGCCTTGAAAGGCTGCTTTTTGCGCTTTTTGGTAAGGACGGCCGCATAGCCGACCCCAAACACATTAAACAAGTTCGATAATGGCCTCTTCGGCGCCGTCGCCGCGGCGCTCGCCCAAAAGGTAGATACGAGTGTAGCCGCCGCCCTGGCCGAGCTCTTCCTTGCGCTGAGCGTACTTGGGAGCGATCTCGTTGAAGAGCTTTTCCATCAAGGGATACTTGATGTCCTTGGTGCGGGCCTTGTACTCGGACTTCTTTTCGTTGAAGCCCTTGAGCTCCTGAAGGTTGCGCAGCTTGGCCATGATGGCGCGGCGTGCGGCAAGCTTTTTGGGGCTGTCCTTAACTACCTTTACGGTGACTTCCTTGCCCTTGGAGTCGGTTTTCACAACGTCCTTTTCCTCGTTGAGGTCGTAGGTGTTGACCGCCTTGGTGATTATCTTTTCAACGTAGGGCTGAAGTTCCTTGGCCTTAGCCTGAGTGGTCTTTATCTTTCCATACCATAAGAGCTCGGACGCCTGATTTCTCAAAAGGGCGTTTCTCTGAGCCGATGTTCTGCCTAATTTGCCGGGCATGATTTAGTCCTCCTTGTCAGATAACGAAAGCCCGTAGGACTGAAGCTTTAAGATGACTTCGTCGAGTGACTTTCTGCCGAGGTTCCTGACCTTCAACATTTCTTCCTCGGTCTTTTTGGTTAAGTCTTCCACCGTGTGGATATTTGCGCGCTTGAGGCAGTTGTAGGAGCGGACGGAGAGGTCCATATCCTCGATTGCCATTGCAAGTATCTTCTGCTGGCGGTCGTCCTCGTTCTTGACGAGGATGTCCATGTCCCTGATCGTGTCCGACAGATCGACGAACAGCGAGATGTGGTCCTGCATTATCTTTGCGGCGAGCGAAACTATCTCCTTGGCGGAGAAGGCGCCGTTTGTCCACACCTCTAAGGTAAGCCTGTCGAAGTCGGTGTTCTGGCCAACGCGGGTGTTGTCCACCTGATAGTTGACCTTCTTTACGGGCGTATAGATGGAGTCGATGGGGATGTAGTCGATAAGGTCGCTCCTCGTGTGGTCGGCGCCCTTATAACCGCGGCCGCGGCCTATGGTTATTTCCATATCTATCTTGCCGCCCGCGTCCACCGTGCAGATGTGCTGGTCGCTGTTGATGATCTCTATCTCGGCGTCCTGCTCGATATCGCCGGCCTTGACCTCGCAAGGGCCCTCCTTAAGAAGGTGCACTACCTTAACGTAGTCCTTGTCGGTTATCTTTGTTTTGATAGCCAGCGTCTTTAAGTTAAGGATAATTTCGGTTACGTCTTCCTTAACCCCCGGAACTGCCGAAAACTCGTGCTTGACAGAGCCGTCGAGAAACCTTATGCCCTGCGCGGCCGCACCGGGAAGGGCGGACAGGAGTATTCTTCTTAAGCAGTTGCCTATTGTAAGACCGAAGCCCTTTTCAAGCGGTTCGACAACTATTTTGGAGTAGGACTGATCCTCGCTCTCTTCGACCGTGATCTTGGGCATATCCATTTCGATCATATACTACCTCCTTAACTTAAATTATGTTTTATTTGGAGTAGAATTCGACAATCATATGCTCGGCAATCTGGCTGTCGATATCGTCCCTTGCAGGAAGAGCTATTATTTTACCTTCTAATTTTTCGGTGTTGACCTCGAGCCACTTGGGAAGGTTGTTTACCTTGCTGCCCTTGATGGCCTCGAAGTATTTGTTGGCGGTCTTGTTCTCCTTTACGGCAACGACGTCGCCCGTCCTGACGATATAGGAGGGGATGTTGACCTTTTTGCCGTTTACGGTGAAGTGGCCGTGGTTGACGAGCTGCCTTGCCTGAGCGCGGCTGACGGCGAAGCCCAGCCTGTAGACTACGTTGTCGAGCCTTCTTTCAAGAAGGGAGAGCATGTTTTCGCCCGTGATGCCCTTCATGGCGTCGGCCTTTTCGTAGTACATTCTGAACTGGCCTTCCTGAACGCCGTACAGGCGCTTGACCTTCTGCTTTTCGCGCAGCTGCTGGCCGTATTCGGAGACCTTTCTCCTGCCCGCGCCGTGGGGGCCGGGGGCTACGGGGCGCTTTTCAAACGGGCACTTGCCGTTGTAGCACTTGTCTCCCTTTAAAAAGAGTTTTGCGCCTTCCCTTCTGCAAAGGCGGCATTTTGCTTCTCTGTAAGTTGCCATTATCTCTATCTCCTCAAATTATACTCTTCTGCGCTTGGGGGGTCTGCAGCCGTTGTGGGGGATGGGGGATACGTCCGAAATGAGCGTTATCTCCACGTCGCACGCCGCAATGGCGCGGATGGCCGACTCTCTGCCTGCGCCGGGGCCCTTAACGTAAACTTCTACCGAGCGGAGCCCGTGTTCCTTTGCCGCTTTAACTGCCGTTTCGCAGGCCATCTGGGCTGCGAAGGGAGTGCCCTTTCTGGAGCCCTTGAAGTTGAGCGCGCCCGCGCTGCACTGCGAAAGGGCGTTGCCCTGAAGGTCGGTGACGGTTATCAAAGTATTGTTGAAGGATGACTGAATGTGCACCTGGCCCTTGTCTACCTTTTTAAGCTCTTTGCGCTTTCTGGAAACTGTTGTCCTCTTTGTTGCTGCCATTTATGATGTCCTCCCTATTACTTTGCGCCCTTCTTCTTGGCCACCGTGCGACGGGGGCCCTTGCGCGTTCTTGCGTTCCTCTTGGTGGACTGACCGCGTACGGGCAGGCCCTTTCTGTGACGGACGCCGCGATAGCAGCCTATTTCCATAAGGCGCTTGATGTTGAGCGATACTTCCGAACGAAGTTCGCCCTCCACCCTGTAGTTGTGGTCGATATATTCGCGGAGCTTGGAGACCTGAGTTTCGTCGAGGTCTTTAACTCGCGTATCGGGGTCGATACCGGTTGCGGCAAGTATCTTCTTGCTCGTAGTAAGACCGATACCGTAAATGTAGGTCAAACCTATTTCTACTCTCTTTTCTCTGGGTAAATCTACACCGGCAATACGTGCCATAACGATTTGATTCCTCCGTTGGATTTTAAAAAAATGGAATTATGTCAACCGTGCGGACGGGAGCCTTTGGAATGACGGCCCCGTTGCCGCCGAAGTGTTTTTATAATCTTAGAGTTCCGCGTCGGGAGAGTCCTCGCAGCCGTGCTCCGCAATGCTATGGTACACTTAAAGCGTACTTGTCCTGCGGCCCCGGCGACCTGACCTTTGCCCTCGCGAGATCCCTCAAGCTGCAATGTGCCGGCTTTGAGAAATCAGCTCTTTAATTATAATTGAAGTTTTTTGTTGTCTGCACGCTTTCGCGCGCCGACAGGGTTTTCTTTAATTTTGCGCCGAGCGGCGTAGGCGGAATTGATTTCTGCCGTTAAGCGCCGCCGACCGCAGCACCTCGCTGCCATCGGCACACTATGACAATACTTTTATTTTATCGTGCAAGCGAAACCACGCTTTCGCGCGCCGACAGAGCTTTCTTTTTATTTGTGCCGAGCGGCGTAGGCGGAATTGATTTCTGCCGTTAAGCGCCGCCGACCGCAGCACCTCGCTGCCATCGGCATATAATGACAATACTTTTATTTTATCGTGCAAGCGAAACCGCGCTTTCGCGCAGCACTACCCGATTTGCGCATACCTGCGCCTCAGCGGGTGAATTTGCGCGATAACATAACTGTAGGGCCATAAAAATCGCGCAAAGAGGGCGGCGCCCTTAACTAACGGCAAGTTGGTGCGCGCCTCAAGCGCACAACTTGCGTTAACAGGACTTAGCCCTGCCTCTGCTTATGGCTCTTGTTCTTGGAACAGATGACCATTACTTTGCCGTTTCTTTTGATGACTTTGCACTTGTCGCACATAGGCTTTACTGAAGGTCTAACTTTCATGATAATCTCCTTTTAATTTTGAGGGGGCGATCAGCCCTTGCTTCGCCAGGTTATTCTGCCCTTGGTGAGGTCGTACGGGCTCATTTCGAGCTTGACCATGTCGCCTTCGATGATCCTTATATAGTTCATGCGAAGTTTGCCCGAAATGTATGCCGTGATGACGTAACCGTTGGAAAGCTGAACTTTGAAGTTGGCGTTGGGCAGGCACTCTATTACCCTGCCTTCGGCCTCGATTGCATCGTCCTTAGACAATTTGTTCTCCTCCGACTGAGTTTTTTGCTGCCGCGTACTGCTTGAGGGCGTATGCCACGGCGCAGTCGCCGGCGGTGCCGTTTGAAAGGTCTGCGCCGTACTCCGACAGATTGTGCGGGGTGAGCGCGAGGTGTTTTACATTCTTGCGTTTGGGACAACTCAGCTTTCTGCGTACGCCGTCCGCGACGAGCACAGTGCGCGCGTCCTCTACCGAGCAGACAACGTAAATACTTCCGCTGTCGCGCCCGCGAACGCTTGCGCATATCATGCCTTGCTGAGGGGTTTTTACGTTCAATTTACGCTCCCCTTTTGTGGTCAAAGAGTTAATATCTCAACTCCGTCCTCGGTTATGAGCACGGTGTTTTCGTAGTGCGCCGAGGGCCTGCCGTCCATGGTGGTCACCGTCCAGCCGTCCTTGTGAAAGACTACCTTGTAGGTGCCCGCGTTTATCATTGGCTCTATGCAGATGGTCATGCCCGCCTTGAGGCGCATGCCCGTGCCCTTTTTGCCGTAGTTGGGAACGGAGGGGTCTTCATGCATCTCCCGCCCTATGCCGTGGCCGACGAGCGAACGGACGACGCCGTAGCCGTGGCTTTCGGCGTGGGTCTGAACGGCGTAGCCTATGTCGTAGAGGGGCGTGCCAGCCCTTAAGCCTTCGATGGCCTTGAAGAAGCACTCCTCGGTGACCTTTACAAGCTTTTTCTTTTCCTCGGACACGTCGCCTATCATAAAGGTGCGCGCCGCGTCGCCGTTGTAGCCGTCCTTTTCGGCGGTTATGTCCACGCTGACTATGTCGCCCTCGCGAAGTATTTTATCCTCGGAGGGGATGCCGTGCACCACGACTTCGTTGACCGACACGCACGAGCTTGCGGGATAGCCGCAGTAGCCGAGCGACGAGGGATAGGCCCCGCACGAAGTTATGTAGCGGTAGACCATGTCGTCGACTTCCTTTGTGCTCATGCCCGCGCGGATGTTGCTGCCCACATAGTCGAGAGTTTCCCTGACTATGGTGCAGGCGCGGCGGATGAGTTCGATCTCTTGGGGAGTTTTGATGCTGACCATTACTTTAAGTATTTGTCGAGCTCGCTCTCGATGGCCGCAAACACCTGCTCGGGAGTGCCCGAACCGCCGTCGACGGTGAAGAGCTTGCCCTGCGCCCTGTAGTAGTTGGCTACGGGAGCCGTCTGGGCCTCGTAGGTGTCGAGGCGGGCGCCGACCGTTTCGGGATTGTCGTCCGCCCTCTGATAGAGGGGCTGGCCGCACTTGGCGCAGGTGGTGGCGCCGTTGAGAGTGGAGACGTGATAGGTAGCGCCGCAGCTGCACATCCTTCTGCCGCAGATGCGGTCCATGAGCAGCGCCTTGTCTACGTCGATATTGACGCAGAGGTCGACTTTGGCGAACTTATCGAGCTCCTCGGCCTGAAAGACGTTGCGGGGGAAGCCGTCGAGCATGAAGCCCTTGCCGACTTCGCCGTTTACCAGCCTGTCTTTGACTATCTCGCAGGTGACCTCGTCGGGGACGAGCTTGCCGGCGTCGATATAGCTTTTGGCGAGTTTGCCGATGGGCGTACCGCCCTTGATGTTTGCCCTGAATATGTCGCCCGTGGCGATATGTGTGAGGCCGTACTTGTTCTGAATGAACGCGGCCTGCGTACCCTTGCCCGCGCCGGGCGCGCCGAGTAATACAATGTTCATTGCGGTTACCCCCGTGTGTATTTTAAATGTTGAAGTATACCTTCGCACTCATACCGCGCCACAAATTAAAAGAGGTATGCGGCGCGGATATTGCGCGAAAGCGGTTGAGGTATCTGTCGGGAAATGTTCCCGCCCGTACAGAGAGATTTTCGTGCAACAGACGCGAGCAAGACGAGGCGAGCGAAACTCAACAAAGTATTGCGATGCGTATATTGTGCGAATGTGGTTGGGGAAACAGTCGCCCGCAGGACAAGGAGCGCGCGGAAGGCGCGAGGGAGCATACACGGACGTATGTGACCGAGCGCACCCGTAAGCGCGACGAAGTATTGCGGGATGAATGTTTTCCCAAAACCCTGCCGGAAATTACTTGAGGAACCCTTTGTAGTTCTTCATCATCAGCTGCGACTGCAACTGCTTATCCAGCTCGAGCGCTACCGATACGACGATGAGGATACCCGTGGTGGAGAATACCGAGATGAGGTCGGTGTTCCAGCTGAGGGCCGTGGCGATTATGCCCAGAATGGAGGGTATGAACGCGACGAGAGACAGATATATGGCGCCGAAGAGCGTTATTCTGTTGTTTATCCTCTTGAGGTATTCGGCCGTGGGCCTGCCGGGGCGGATGCCCTGGATGAAGCCGCCGTTCTGCTGTATGGTCTTGGATACGTCCTCGGGATTGAACTGCATGGAAGCATAGAAGAAGGAGAACGCAAAGATCAGAAGGCAGAGCGTTATCATGTAGATGAGCTGACCGTACCAGTAGGGCGAAGAGCCCGAGAACCACTCGGTGACGCCCAGTTCGAAGGCCGAGCCGGGCCAGAACAGGCTGGCGAGCATGGCGGGCACGGAGATTATTGCAAACGCAAAGATGAGGGGCATTACGCCTGCGCCGGCTATGCGCATGGGGATGACGGAGGACTGGCCGCCGTACATCTTTCTGCCCTTGACCTGCTTGGCGTACTGGACGGGTATCTTCCTCTCCGAGAGGTCGACGGCGACAATGGCCGTGAACTCGGCTATGGTGAGGAGGATGAAGCCGGCTATCTCCCAGAGCACTTCGGGCGAGCCCGAGAATACGTCGACGAACTTAGCCACGAGCTGGCTGCCCGCCGTGGAGATGATGCCCACGAAGATGATGAGCGAAATGCCGTTGGACACGCCGTATTCGGTGATGCGCTCGCCCAGCCACATAACTATCATGGCGCCGGCGGTGTACACAACGGTGAGGAACACTCCGGCCACCCACTGGGCGCCCACTTCGCCTATGACGTTGCCGCCGAAGAGGTGAAGCTCTATCGAGTCGCCCTGAATACCGAAGTTGACTATGATGCCTATAGCCTGAGCTACGGCGAGGAGTATTGTAACGTATCTGGTTATCTGCGCTATCTTCTTTCTGCCGTCCTCGCCCTGTTTGGAGAGGCGCTCGAGGTAGGGAATACCCACGCTGAGCAGCTGTATGATGATGGACGCGTTGATGTACGGGCTGATGCCGAGCGCAAACAGCGTTGCGTTGGCGAGCGATCCGCCCGTGATGGACGACATGAGTTCGAGGAAGGAAACGTTGCTTATCTGATCGGCGAAACTTTCCGCGTTCATGCCCGGGACGGGAATATAGCAGCCCAGACGGAAGATGAGCAAGATAAGAAGAGTTATCCAGATCTTCTTGCGGATCTCCTTGTTTTTAAAACAATTTTTTATTGTTTCAAACATTCGGTTGCTCTCCTTCGGCGGTGAGACCGCCTTAAGTTAAATTACTTTAAAACTTCGGCGGTGCCGCCGGCCTTTTCGATGGCTTCCTTGGCCGATGCCGAGAATGCCGCCGCCCTGACCGTGAGGGCTACCTTTATTTCGCCGCCGCCGAGCACCTTGAGGCCGCCGTTGTTCTTTACGACCTTACCGAGAGAGTTCTCTACGACGTACGAGTAATCTACCACCGTGCCCGCAGGTACGGAGGAGAGCTGCGAAAGATTGATGGTGAGGTAGTTGGTCGCCCACTTGTTGTGGAAGCCGCGCTTGGGTATCCTTCTGTGAAGGGGCATCTGGCCGCCTTCGAAGCCGGGGCGTACGCCGCCGCCCGAACGGGCCCACTGGCCCTTGTGGCCCTTGCCCGAGGTCTTGCCCTTGCCCGAGCCTATGCCTCTGCCTAATCTCTTGGGAGAAGTGGTTGCGCCCTCGGCGGGCTGTAATGTATCTATTCTCATTTCTGTCTTCTCCTTTTATGCGTCAATTTTTTCCACGCTGAGCAGGTAGGAAACCTTGTTTATCTGGCCCATATTGGCGGGCGTTTCTTCCAAAACCTTGCTCTGACGTATCTTTTTGAGCCCGAGGGCGGCCACGGTGGCCTTGATGCCCTTGTTCTCGTTGGAAACGCTCTTTATCAACGTAATTTTAACCATAAGTCACCTCCGCTCAGCCCTGGATCTCTTCCACGGTCTTGCCGCGAGCGGCTGCCACGGACTCGGGCGACTTGAGCGCCGCGAGGCCTGCTACCGCAGCCTTTACGCAGTTGATGGGGTTGTTGGTGCCGTGCGACTTGGTGCGGATGTCCTTTACGCCCGCAGCCTCCATAACGGCACGGACGGGGCCGCCCGCGATAACGCCGGTACCCTGTGCGGCGGGCATCATTAAAACGGCGCCTCTGCCGTACACGCCCTTTACGGTGTGGGGGATGGACGTATCCTTGAGGTTGCACTTTACAAGGTTGCGCTTGGCCATGGCGGTGGCCTTTTCGATGGCTTCGGGCACTTCCTTGCTCTTGCCCATGCCGTAGCCTACCGAGCCCTTGCCGTCGCCCACGACGACGAGCGCCGCGAAACGCATGTTGCGGCCGCCCTTGACCGTTTTGCTTACCCTGTTCACCTGAATGAGCTTTTTGATGAAGCCGTCGTCCTCATCTCTCCTTCTGGGTCTTGAATCTCTTCTCTGAGTTCTTTCTTTCTTTTCTTCCATAACCCTTGCTCCTTAGAAATTGAGTCCGGCTTCTCTTGCGCCGTCTGCCACCGCCTGCACGCGGCC
This sequence comes from uncultured Clostridia bacterium, assembly GCA_944358655.1. Taxonomy (GTDB): domain Bacteria; phylum Bacillota; class Clostridia; order Christensenellales; family Borkfalkiaceae; genus Coproplasma. The sequence goes on from CALVRO010000025.1 coordinate 16,369, forward strand.
GGTGTAGAGGTAGCCGCCCCTGTCGAAGACGACCTCCTTTACGCCTGCGGCGATAGCGCGCTCGGCTGCCTTTTTACCTACGACCTTGGCGGCGTCCGTCTTGGTCATGTCCTTTATCTCTTCCTTGATGCTCTTTTCCATGGTGGAGGCCGAGCACAAGGTAACGCCCTTTACGTCGTCGATGACCTGCACATAGATGTGGTTGAGCGAACGATAGACGTTGAATCTGGGCGTTTCCGCCGTGCCGGATATCTTTTTGCGTACCCTGACGTGGCGGCGCTTTCTTTCCTCGTTTTTGTTGATCTTCTTAATCATGATATCTCCTCGATCTTGGGGACGTCGTGTCCGCGGCAAAACGCCGCGGCACCCTTCGGATTTGGCTGCGCGGGGCGCCGTCGCCCGGAGTTGGCGAGGCTCTGCGCTTAAGCCGCGGCTCTACGCCGCATACCCGAAATTGTTTCCGCCCGATAATTTATTATTTTTTGCCCTTGCCGCCCGTTTTACCTTCCTTGCGCTCGATTACTTCGTCGCTGTAGGCGATGCCGTAGCCGTGGTAAGGTTCGGGAACGCGGATGGAGCGTATGTTTGCGGCCGTCTGGCCGACGAGAGTTTTATCGATGCCCGAAACGACTATCTCGTTGGGGCCGGGGCAGCTGAGAGCCACGCCGGCGGGCTCGGCAAATTCTACGGGGTGGGAGAAGCCTACGTTGAGCACTACCTTGTTGCCCTGCTTGGCGACCTTCCAGCCGACGCCGTTGACCTTTAAGGACTTGGTGTAGCCCTGGGTTACGCCCACTACCATGTTGTGCAGCAGAGCGCGGTACAGGCCGTGCTTGGGTTCGAGTTCCTTGGTGTCGACCTTCTTGATGACGTGAGCTTCGGCGCCCTCGACCTTGATGTCGATATCGCCGACCACCTGCTGGGTGAGGGTGCCCTTGGCGCCCTTTACGGTGAGCAGGCCGTTTTCAAAGGTGACGGTGACGCCTGCGGGGAGGTGTACGGGTAATTTACCTATTCTTGACATATCTTGCGCCCTCCCTTTTACCAGATGTAGCAGAGCACTTCGCCGCCTACGTTTGCGGCCTTGGCCTGCTTGTCGGTCATTACGCCCTTGTTGGTGGAGAGTATTGCCACTCCCAGACCGTCCATTACCTTGGGCATCTTTTCAACGCCCGAATATGTGCGGAGGCCGGGCTTGGATACCCTTTGAAGGCCGTTGATGACCGACTGCCTCTTGCCGACGTACTTGAGCGTGATGACGAGTTTGGAGAACGCGCCGTCCTCGGCCACCTCTACTCCCGAGATATAACCTTCGTTGAGCATGATGTCCGCGATGGCCTTTTTCATCTTGGAAGAGGGCACTTCGACGGTCTCCTTGTGTACCATGAGCGCATTCCTTATGCGCGTGAGCATATCTGCGATGGGATCTGTCATTTTTAAAGTCCTCCTTCTCTTACCAGCTCGACTTCTTTACGCCGGGTATCTCGCCCTTGTAAGCAAGGTTCCTGAAGCAGATACGGCATACTCCGTACTTGCGGAGCACTGCGTGCGGTCTGCCGCAGATGGAGCACCTGGTGTACGCCCTGGTGGAATATTTAGCAGGTCTCTGCTGCTTGTTTATCATTGACTTCTTTGCCATGTTATTCGTTCTCCTTACTTCTTGAAGGGCATACCGAGCGCCCTTAAAAGTTCTCTCGCTTCCTCGTCGGTCTTGGCCGTGGTGACAAAGCATATGTCCATGCCGCGGATCTTTTCGACCTGATCGTACTGGATCTCGGGGAAGATGAGCTGTTCCTTGATGCCCATGTTGTAGTTGCCCTTGCCGTCGAAGCTGTCTGCGGGTACGCCGCGGAAGTCGCGCACGCGGGGAAGGGCGATGGATACGAACTTGTCGTAGAAGTCGTACATCATCTTGTTGCGAAGGGTGACTTTGATGCCGACCGACATGCCCTCGCGCACCTTGAAGTTTGCGACGGACTTTTTAGCCTTTGTGAGTATGGGCTGCTGGCCGGTTATCTGCTTGATCTCGTTCAATGCGAGCTGAATGGACTTTGCGTTGTCCTTTATGTCGCCCAAACCGGAGCTTATAACTATCTTTACCAGCTTGGGTACTTCCATGGGGTTCTTATAGCCGAATTTTTTGGTGAGTGCGGGTACGACTTCCTCGGCATACTGCTTAGCTACCCTGCTTGCGTATTCTTTGTTTGCCATAGTTTATGCCATCCTCCTCTTATTCGGCCGTTCCGTCGGCGGTCTCTTCCGCCTTCTTTGCAGCGCGCTTGCGGGTGCGCTTTTTGGGGGCTTCCTTGGTTTCGGCCGCCTTGGCGCCCTTCTTGCCTGCGTAGGCCTTGTCGAGCACGGCGCCGCACTTGGGGCACACCCTGACCTTTTTGCCGTCGACTACCGAGTGCTTTACCCTGACGGGCTTGTTGCACGCGTCGCATACCACCATTACGTTGCTTACGTCTATGGCGCCTTCCTTTTCGACTATCTGCGACTGCTCGTTGGCGCGGCGGGCCTTTTTGGCCTTCTTCTGGACGTTGACGCCCTCTACGACTACCTTGCCGTGCTTGGGAGAAGTGGCCAATACCCTGCCCTGCTTGCCCGCGTCCTTACCGGTGATAACCAATACATTATCATTCAATTTTACGTTCATAGCTCTTCTCCTTTAATTAAAGAACCTCGGGCGCGAGGGAAATTATCTTCATGTAGTTCTTTTCGCGCAGTTCCCTGGCTATCGGGCCAAAGATACGCGTGCCGCGGGGATCCTGTCCGTTGCCCAATATTACGGCCGCGTTGTCGTCGAAACGGATATATGTGCCGTCGTTTCTCAGAACGCCCTTTGTCGTCCTGACGATTACGGCCTTGACTACGTCGCCCTTCTTTACGGCGCCGCCGGGGGTGGCGGTCTTTACCGAGCAGACGACTATGTCGCCGATGTTGCCCGTCTTTCTGAACGAACCGCCCAGCACCTTTATGCACATAAGCTCTTTTGCGCCGCTGTTGTCGGCGGCCTTGAGCCTCGTCTGAGGTTGTATCATATAAATCTCCTTTTATGTCACTTACAACTTCTTATTTCCGCCCGTCGGGGCGGAGCCTTAAGGCAGCGGGCCGGGGTGCTGCCGCTCTCGCGCGGCGCGCTTGCCCTGTACATATGCGCCTTTGAAAAGGGAGTTCGCGCATACATACGGCACAAAACTTTTCCGGCCATGCCCCTGTTTTTCGGGAGGGGCGGGCAGACGCCTCGCCCTCCGCCGCGAAGGCTGAATTACTTGGCCTTCTCTACTATTTCGGCCACCCTCCAGTTCTTGTCCTTGGAGAGTTTGCGGGTCTCTACTATCCTGACCTTGTCGCCCACGCCGCACTCGTTGTTTTCGTCGTGCGCCTTGAACTTGGTCGTCCTCGTTATGGTCTTTTTATAGAGGGGATGCTTGCTCTTTTCGGTGATGGCGACGACTACCGTCTTATCCATCTTGTCCGAAACTACCATGCCGACTCTTTCCTTTCTGAGTGTAGTTCTTTCCATACCTTACTCCTTAGCCCTTTATCTGCCTTGCGCGGATGACGGTGTTGACCCTTGCGATGTCCTTCTTTACAAGGCTTATGCGCATGGGGTTGTCAAGCTGGCCGCCTGCATGGCGGAAACGTAAGTTGAACAGCTCGGTCTTGAGCTCGTCCAGCCTCGCTTCGAGTTCTGCGTCGGTTAAATTCACAAGTTCCTTAGCCTTCATTAGACTCACCGCCTTCTTCTTTCTTGATAAATCTGCACTTTACGGGCAGCTTGTGGGCGGCAAGGCGCATTGCCTCGCGCGCGACGTCCTCGCTGACGCCCGCCATTTCGAACATTACTCTGTCGGGCTTGACGATGGCTACCCAATATTCTACCGAGCCCTTGCCCGAGCCCATACGGCTCTCGGCGGGGTGCTTGGTTATGGGCTTGTGGGGGAAGATGTCTATCCATACCTGACCGCCGCGCTTGATGAACCTTGTCATCGCGATACGCGCCGCCTCTATCTGGTTGGAAGTTATCCTGCCGCCCTCTTCGGCCACGAGGCCGTACTCGCCGTAGGCTATCTTATTGCCCTTGTGAGCCCTGCCGCGTATTCTGCCGCGGTGCTGCATTCTTCTCTTTACTCTCTTGGGGATTAACATTTTAGTCTTCGCCTCCGTCCGAAATTATCAGCTTCTTGGCGGCCGAAAGAACTTCGCCCTTGTATATCCAGCACTTTACGCCCAGCACGCCGAACGTGGTGTGTGCCTCGGCAAAGCCGTAGTCGATGTCCGCCCTGATGGTCTGAAGGGGAATGGAACCGTCGTGATAGCTTTCGCTGCCGGCGATCTCTCTGCCGTCCAGACGGCCGCTTACGGTTATCTTTACGCCCTTGACGCCCGTCTTGGAGACGCGCGCAAGCTGCTGCTTGATGGCCCTTCTGTAGGATACGCGCTTTTCAAGCTGCGCGGCCACCGATTCGGCCACGAGCTGCGCGTCCTGATCGATCTTGTCGATCTTCTTGACGTTGATGATTATGCCCTTGCCGCCCGTGAGCTTGGCAAGGCCCTTCTTTATTACCTCTATCTCCGAGCCGGCCTTGCCGATGAGCACGCCGGGACGGCCCGTGAAGATGGTGATCTCTATCTTGTTGGCCGCTCTTACTATGTTTATCTTGGAGATAGCCGCGTCGTAATACTTCTGCTTGATGAAGTTCCTTATTACGTTGTCTTCCTTGAGCTGCTTGCCGAAGTCCTTTTTGTCGGCATACCACTGCGTGCTCCAGGGGGCGATGACGCCTACTCTTAAACCGTGAGGATTAACTTTCTGTCCCATTTATGACTTTCTCCTTTAAATTTCCTTAGCGTCGAGTATTACGGTGATGTGGCTCGTCCTCTTTAAGATGGCGTGGCCGCGTCCCTTGGAGACAGGCTGCATCCTCTTGAGGTGAGGGCCGCCGTCGGCGAAAGTTTCGGCCACATACAGGTCGCTCCTGTCCATGCCGAAGTTGTGTTCGGCGTTGGCGGCGGCGCTGAGCAGCACCTTCTTTACGTCCTCGCTGCCGCCCTTGTTGCAATAGGTGAGTATTGCGGCGGCCTCTTCGACGCTCTTGCCCCTGATGAGGGCAAGCACGGTTCTTACCTTATAGGGTGATATCCTTATATACTTTGCCGTTGCGTAAGGACGCTTATCCTTGTTGGCGGCAATCTTTTGAGTTTTCTTCTTCATGTTGCTTGCCATATCTGTGCTCTCCTTACTTCTTGACGGTCTTTGCCGCGTGGCCCTTGAAAGTTCTGGTGGGCGCGAACTCGCCGAGCTTGCAGCCTACCATGTCCTCGGTGATATATACGGGCACATGCTTGCGGCCGTCGTAGACGGCTATTGTGTGTCCTACCATCTGGGGGAAGATAGTCGTTGCGCGCGACCAGGTCTTTACGACCTTCTTTTCGCCCGCGGCGTTCATTGCTTCTATTCTCGACATAAGCCTTTCTTCGTAGTAAGGCCCTTTCTTAACGCTTCTTGACATGTTCTATCCTCCGCTTTTTAGTTGATCCTCTTCAAGATATACTTGGAAGAGGTGTTCTTCTTCTTTCTCGTCTTGTAACCGAGGGCGGGCTTGCCCCAAGGGGTCATAGGGCCTGCATGGCCGACGGGCGATTTGCCCTCGCCGCCGCCGTGAGGGTGGTCGTTGGGGTTCATTACAGAACCGCGAACGGTGGGCCTTATGCCGAGGTAGCGCGTCTTGCCCGCCTTGCCGAGGGAGACTATCTCGTGCTCGAGATTGCCCACCTGACCGACGGTGGCCTTGCACTTGACGGGCACCAGCCTCATCTCGCCCGAAGGCATCCTGAGCGTGGCGTAAGCGCCCTCCTTGGCCATTATCTGCGCGGAGATGCCCGCGGCCCTTGCTATCTGGGCGCCCCTGCCGGGCTGAAGCTCGATGGCGTGCACGACGGTACCTACGGGGATGTCCGAAAGGGCGAGGCAGTTGCCCGCCTTTATGTCGGCGCCCTTGCCCGAGACCACCTTGTCGCCCACGTTGAGACCGACGGGGGCGAGGATGTACCTCTTTTCGCCGTCGGCGTAGGCCAGAAGGGCTATGTTGGCCGACCTGTTGGGGTCGTACTGTATGGCCTTTACGGTGGCGGGTATGCCGTCCTTATTGCGCTTGAAATCTATTATTCTGTACTTTATGCGGTTGCCGCCGCCGATGTGGCGCACGGTTATCTTGCCGGTGTTGTTTCTGCCGCCCGTCTTTCTCTTGTCGTGAAGAAGGCTTCTTTCGGGCTTGCTGTCCCCGCTGAGCTCGTTGTACGCGCTCACCGTCATGAAGCGGCGGGAGGGGGAAGTCGGTTTATATCTCTTTACTGCCATTTTTCAAACCTCCTGTCAGGATAAGGAATCGAAGAACTCTATCGTCTTGGAGTCAGCCTTGAGCTGGACGAAAGCCTTCTTGTAGTCGGGGGTGTAGCCCTCGTTTCTGCCCATTCTCTTGAGCTTGCCTTTGCAGTTTACGGTGTTGACGGAAGCCACTTCGACTTTGAAGAGCTTTTCAACGGCGTCCTTTATCTGCGCCTTGTTGGCCGACTTGGCCACGATGAACGTGTACTTTTTGTCGGCTATGCCGTCGTATCCCTTTTCGGTGAGAAGGGGTCTTATAATGATGTCCTGTGCTAACATTATTCTCCGTAAACCTCCTCT
>CALVRO010000026.1 GCA_944358655.1 uncultured Clostridia bacterium
GTCGTACTTCCTCTTAACCGATTAAATTTTCTTACATCTTCTTGCTCCTTTTTGCTTGACTTTTAATAGTTAGTCTCAAATATCTCTTTAGGCCGCTGCGTTTTGCCGAGCATGGCATACACCACGCTCAATTTGAATTCTTTGGTATAACTTTTCCTTTGTCCTTTTGGCATTTGCTTTTCTCCTTTTTGTCATTTTGCTAAATGTCCAATTTCATTATACCACATTCCTACGCTCGAAATGACATGTTCTACCCGGGGGCGCTGCGCACCCACTAACCCCTATTGTCATGCCGAGCAGCGCGCCGAAAGAGTGCGGCGCAATACAGGCATGAGCGCGCGTAGTCGAGGCATCTCAGCGGGGCATCGTCCCGCTATAGCTCCCCGTCGCCATGGGGGCGCATTTTTTATCAGACCCCGAAAAATATTAAAAGGCGGCGGACGAGCCGACGCCTTTTAATATGGAGAGAAAAATATTGAAAACTCGCTGTGCGTATTGCGAAAAAGAGTATGGTCAAGGTGGTGAGCGGACAGGATGATTATTCCCCTTGAAATATGCGTATGCGGACTTTTCCGTCCGCGGACAATGCAATGCGTCCGCTCGGATAAAGCGACGAAGTTTACCCTCCGAAGCTTACACTAATATAATACCCCGTTTGTGTTAAGTTTAAAACAAGACGGCGTGAAAATTTGGTAAAATTTTTTTGAGACGCCCATTGCCCTATGCGGGAAGGCCTTTCGGCCCATCCTCCCGCCCTTCCCCTCAATTTAATCGTTGCCGCCATTTTTAAAGATGTTGGCGGCGGAGAACTGCTCGGCAATTTCATCCAGACGGTTGGTCATGAAATAGCTGTAAACGCCGTCGGGCGCGACTATGACATGGTCTAAAAGGCGCACGTTGTTTAAGCTGCAGATGAGCTGCACCTTTTTGGTGAGGTCGTCGTCGGCGGCCGAGGGCTCGGCGGGGCAGTCGGTGTGGTTGTGCGCCAGATACACGCCGTAGGGGCGGCAGACCGAGATAAGCTTGACTACCTCCTCAGGCTTGAGCTCGACTCTGCGCGGGTCGCCGCAGGTAAAGGCGGCTATGCGCTTAACGCCACAGGCCTTGTCCACAAAGTAGAGTTCGGCGTGCTCGCTCGTCTTTCCGCCGAGGCGGGCCCTGGCAAAGGCGATGAGCTGGGCGGTGTTGCCCACTGCGGCAAAGCTGCCGCAGTCGTTTTTGCGCTCGAGCACGCTCCCTATGCACTTTAAATAGAGGGCGACGTTTTCGCCCACTCCCTCCACGCTCTTCAGCTCTTCCAGGTCGGCGGCGAGCACCTCGGCAATGGACGGAAAGCGCTCCAAAAGCGCGTGCGCGACGGGGTTGACGTTCTTGCGCGGATAGGCGTTAAAAAGAAGAATTTCGAGCAGCTCGTGCTCGAACAGGTTGTCGCCGCTGTTAAGTTTTTGCCAGAGGCGCCTGCGGTGACCTTCGTGCATGGTAGAAGTCCTCGGAAAAATTTATTTTGCAAAATGCCTTTAAAATATTTTACCATACTTTTAAAAAAGTGTATAATATTTTTGAGCCGAATATAATATAAGGATGGCAACTATGGTTAATTATTTTGACGATATGGTAAAAAATATCGCTCAGGCGGTCACTTACGATTCCTCGCAGGCAGAGGCGCAGCCCTCGATGCCATTCGGCGAGGGCGTGGCGAAGTGCCTCGACTTTTACCTGTCTTTAGCCGAATTCATGGGCTTTGAAACGCGCAACTACGACGGATACGTCGGCGAAGTGACGTGGGGCGAGGGCAAGGACTTTGCCGTGCTCGCACACATAGACGTAGTGCCCGCGGGCAACGGCTGGCACCACGAGCCCTTCGGCGGGGAGATAGACGAGGAAAACGGCAGGATATGGGGCAGGGGCACCATGGACGACAAGGGCCCCGCCATGATAGCGCTGTACGCCATGAAGGCGCTGAAGGACGAGGGCTTCAGACCCCGCCGCACCATAAAACTCATTTTGGGCTGCAACGAGGAGACGGGCTGGGCGTGCATAGACCACTACAACAAGGTGGCAAAGATGCCCGAAGAGGGCATTTCGCCCGACGCCGACTTCCCCGTAATATACGCCGAAAAGGGCATACTGCACGCCCGCTTCGCCTTCGACGCCGCGAACGCGGCCTTTACGGGCCTTAAGGGCGGCAGCCGCGCCAACATGGTGTGCGATTACTGCGAGGCGGTATGTTCTGCGCCCGGCGAGGAGGCGTTCGGCTTAGAGCGCGACGGCGACAAGGTGATATCCCGCGGCAGGAGCGCCCACGGCTCCACCCCCGAAAAGGGCGTAAACGCCATTGCGCCCATGCTTGAATACCTCGGCCTCGGCGACATGAAAGAGGCGTTGTTCGGGCAATATATGGGCCTTAAAGGGCTTGAGGATCAAACGGGCCCCCTCACCTTCTCGCCCAACCTAATCGAGCAGAGGGACGGCAAGATCTTCGTCACCTGCGACATACGCTACCCCGCCTCGATGACGAGAGCGCAGATAGAGGAAATTCTGAACAGGAGCGGCGTACCCTACACCGAGGAGCACTGCCAGGACCCCCTGTACAACGACGTAAACAGCCCGCTCGTCACAACATTATTGAACGTTTACAACGAGGTGACGGGAGCGAATGCTCGGCCCATAGCCATAGGCGGGGGCACATACGCGCGCGCATTGAAGTGCGGCGCGGCCTTCGGCCCCGAGGAGGACGGCGAGGAGAGCACCATCCACCAGGCCGACGAATACATCACCTTTGAAAAGATAGAAAAGTGCTTTAGGATATACAAGCTGGCCTTAGAGCGCCTGTGCGGCTGACGAAAAAATCATATGCAGTTCCCCCGACCTTGCGTCGGGGGATTTTTTAAAAGAAAAGTGCGGAGAGTCTCCGCACTTTTTTATTTTACGAGTGATTGGCGTTGTAATGGTCGCGGATGGCCCTTGCGAGGGCGGGCGTTACGCGCGTGCGAAGGACGGGCATGTTGGCGACGGCGAGCGAGAAGAAGGCCTTATTGTCGCCGCCCACAACGTACGCGGGGATGCCGCGCGGCAGTTCGCCGCGGGATACGGCTATGAACACCAGCGCGAATTCGCGCTTTTCGTCGGGCGGGAGCGAGCTTAAAAACTCGTCCTCGGGCCCCGTATAATAGGTGTTGGATGGCGTATATACATAGGGCTGAACGCCTTCGGCGCTCTCGCCGTAGTTCCATGCGGGCGAGGGAGTTTCCTCGTCGCGGGAGATATACACGGCGTCCTCGCCCTGCGCGGGCGCAGCCTCTCCCTTCTTCTTCCCCTTTCCGCGGCTGCGGACGAGCGAGATGACCAGCTCGACGAGAAAGGCCAGCGCGGCCGTTCCGCACACGAGCGTCAGCGTCAGCCAGATGGGGTCGTACACGATGGCCAAAACGCCTCCGACCGCCGCGCCGACGGCCGTCAGCATGACTGCCGCAAAGATGAACAGGTTGTAAGATCGCTGACTCATATTTACCCCCTACATAAGATGTTTGCGTATGGCCTTTATGGCCGTGTTTGCGATTATGTCCGAGCCCTCGAACAGGGGATGAACGCCGTCGGTGGAGTACACGCTGTAGGGCGTGCTCTCGCACAGGCCGTTGAACATCTCGTCGTAGGCGACGAACTCGTCGCAGGAAGGTATGCACACGTCGCGTATTACCGCGAGTTCCCTGTTGAACAGGGGGCGCATGCGGAATTTATCGGGCGCGGGGAGCAGAAAGGGCTCCAAGAATATGACGACTATGCCCGCGTCCTTGAGCTTTTTGATGAGCTCGGCAAGGTCGGAGCGAAGCTTGTCGAAGTCGAGCATTTTGCCGTCCCTCACCTGGTGGATGGCGTTGTTGATACCTATCATCATTACGCAGGCGTCGGGCTTGTAGGCCAGAACGTCGCTGTCGACGCGGGCGAGAAGGTCGCTGACCTCGTTGCCCGAAACGCCCTTGTTTATGAGCTGTATATCCATGTCGGGATAAATGGGGCGAAGCTTGTCGGCAAGTATCTTTACATACCCGTTGCCGAGCGAAGCCTCGTCGTTCCTGTCCCTGCCGCAGTCGGTTATGGAGTCTCCGAAGAATACGATTTTCATATTTATCCCCTCTGATTTGAATTTTAATACTCTTTAATTTATTATACTTCTATTTTAACACACTCGCAGGCCGTTTGCAAGCCCCGAGGCGAAAATATTTTGACATTTTTGAAAAATTTTAACAAGCTCTACCTCTTCAGGGCGATGGCGTAGCTTTCGTCGACAAAGCGCCAAAGTTCTGATGGTCCGAGCGCGCCCGTCAGCCTCAGCGACACCCAATGTTTTTTGTTCATGTGGTAGGCGGGATAGACGTCGGGGCCGAGCAGGCCTTCGAGCTCCTCCGGCGGGACGCGCACGTTGCAAACTTCGGTCGTGGCCTCGCCGTCGCCCGGGCAGCCTGCGAGCTTGCCCTGCTTTACGCGCATGAGCACGGCGAACCACTTGCGGTTGTCGGCGCGGCGCAGAATTGCGCAGTCGGGGGTATCCTCCCACAAAAATTCGGGCTCCGAGCCGTATTTTTTGCGCGCATGGGCGAGGACGGCCTCCGCCCCCGCGCTTTTGAACACGCGCGGACGGAAACAGCGCGAGGAGATGTCCGAAAGCGCCGCCTCGTAGGCCGAACGCACCTCGCCGACGAAGGCGCCCAGGCTGTCCTCCACCAAAAAGAGGGTGTACCTCTCGCCCGTGGTCTCGTCCTCGACGAAGCTGTCCACGCCGCCATCCGAAGATATAACAACGCAAACCGCCATACCGCAGGCGGGCAGCGGGCGGCGCAGACGGTACTCCTCCCCCTCCCTTTCAAAACCGAAGGGCGTTAAATTTTCAATGATCGGCTCACGCAGTCCGAATATCTTTTCGGCTATCCTGTCCAAAATAAATACGCCTCATAAATAATTTCGGGGAGGGCAACGGCGCCCTGCCGCAATTATTATATCACACTTTGCGGCGCAATGCAATATGGCTTTTATATTGTATTGGCCCGCCGCAATGCATAACCGAGGGACAAGATAAATATAGTATGCTATGAACATTATTTTTTGCGCCGTGATGATAGCGGGCGGGGCGATAATGTGCGCGGTTTCGCCCGACGGCTTTCTGACCGCGCTGCTGAGGGGCACCGAGAAGGCGGCCTCCTCCACCCTGACGCTCGGCTGCATATACGCGCTGTGGACGGGCCTGACGCAGGTGGCCGACGACGCCGGCGTAAACGCCGCCATTGCCAAAGGGCTGTCGCCGATCTGCCGCAGGCTGTTTGCCACAAAGAGCGCCGAGGGAGCGCACGCCGCCGCGCTCAACCTGAGTTGCAACATATTCGGGCTGGGCGGCGCCGCCACCCCCTTCGGACTGAAGGCGAGCGCCCTGTTCGACGGCGAGGGCAACGTCTACGGGCGGAACATGCTGTTCATTCTCAACGCCTGCTCGGTGCAGCTGGTGCCGTCGACGGTGATAGCCCTGCGCGCCTCGGCGGGTTCTGCCTCGCCCGCCGACGTTTTCCTGCCCGCGCTGATATGCACGGCGGTGTGCACGGGCGCGGCCGCTGTCTCCTACGCCCTATTGAGCCGAAAAAGGAAATGCCCGAAATGGCGGCGATAGTCCCCGCCATATTCGTCGTCGTGTTCATAATAGCGGCGGCAAAGAGGGTCAACGTGTTCTCGTCGTTCTGCGGCGGAGCGAAGGAGGGCATGCTGTTCACCTTGAGGCTTACGCCCATACTTGCGGGCGTTTTTATAATGTGCGAGCTGGCGGAGAGCTCGGGTCTGGCCGACGCGGTGACGCGCGCGGCCTCCCCCCTCACCCGTCTTTTGGGCATGCCCGAGGAGATAACGCGGCTGGCCATAATAAAGCCCTTTTCGGGCAGCGGGTCATTGAGCCTTCTGACCGAGCTGCTAAAAGAGTACGGCGCGGACAGCTACCAGGGCCGCTGCGCCTGCGTGATATACGCCTCGAGCGAGACGGTGTTCTACGTTGCCGCGCTGTACTTTGCGGGCACGAACAGAAAGGAGCGCGCCCTGCCCCTCGCCATTGTAATACTTTCGGCGGCGCTTTCGGCGGTGCTGTCCTGCCTGCTCTGCCGCATAATGTAGCCAAAGGCGGGGCGGGCACAACATATGGGCAAAACTGAAAAATTCTTCCAAATTTTGTTAGACAATTAAAAATACAGACAAATAAAAATTTTTCGCCAAAATATTTTACTTTTCTATTATAATGTGTATAATAGTTAGTGTAAGAGATAGCTGACGGGCGACCCGATGGCATCTCTGTAAAACAGCTCATCATTTTCCCCCTTATCATATAGGAATGGCACGGACTTCGGTTCGTGTCATTTCTATTTTTTTAATTATTTTTAATAATTGTATTGACTGTATTAAAAATATGTAGTACAATTAGTACAAAAGATACACTTAATACAAATTTTACAGAGGCACGACGGAGGAAACGGGCATGAAGGCACCCAAGATGAGTTTGTTTTTGGCGATAGGCGAGAACATTAAAAAGCGCATCGCCACGGGGGCGCTCAAGGAGGGCGACAAGCTGCCCAGCTGCCGCGAGATGGCCGAGGCCCTCGGCGTCAACCCCAACACGGTGCAGCGCGCCTACACGCAGCTCGAGGAGGAGGGCGTGGTGTTCACCATTGCCAAAAAGGGCGTGTTTGTTTCCAGCGCGCGCAGGCCGCGTCCCGACAGGGCAAGTCAGCTGGCGGCAAAGCTTACCGAGCTCAAGAACATGGGCTACGAGCGCGAGGAGATACTCGCCTCGCTCGCGGCGGTGTACAGGCAAAGCCAAGACTGAGGAGGGCCCGCGCTCCCCTCTCCCGCCCCGCTCGCGGCGGGCGGGGACATTTCAAACGCGTAGCCGCGCGTCTTTACCTGAAATTTAATAAGACCCCTGTTGCCCGCCCTTCGGGCGGGCGCGGGGCGGGCGGACTTGCTGTCCGCCCGCCCCCTTTTTTTTAAATGCCGCGGCGCCCGAAAGGGCGCCGCGGCATTCTGCTGCAAAGGTTAAATTATATTGTATTAAAAACCGGCGCCGCACAACATGGCGGCGGCAGGCGCTACCTTGCACGGGCTTTGGCTACGGCCTCCGCCACGGCGCGGGCGGCGTTTACGGCGTCCTCCTCCCCGTTCATCCGCCCGAAGGAAAAGCGCACGGCCGACCTCACCCTGTCCTCGCCGAGGCCCATGGCCGCAAGGACGTGCGAGGGGGAAGTCGCGCCCGAGGAGCAGGCCGCACCCGCCGAGGCGGCAACGCCGGCGATATCGAGAAGAAACACGAGGTTCTGCCCCTCGCAGCCTTCGAAGCTTAAGTTGGAGTGCGAGGGCAGCCTGCTGCTTTCCCCGCCGTTGACGTGCACGCCGCCGACGAGCCCCATGACCGTTCGCTCGAACAGGTCGCGGACGGCGGCTATGCGCGCGTTTTCGCGCTCGGCGCGCCCGAGCGAGAGGTTGAGGGCGGCCTCCATTCCCACGATCAGGGGGGTGTTTGTAGTTCCGCCCCGCAGGCCGCGCTCCTGATGCCCGCCCGACATCTGGCGGACAAACTTTACGCCCCGCCTTATCCACGCCCCGCCCACGCCCTTGGGCCCGTAGAATTTGTGCGCCGAAATGGCCCCGCCGTCGGCGGGGAAGAGGCTTAATGGCAGCACGCCCGCCGTCTGCACGCAGTCGCACCATAGGTACACGCCGCGTGCGGCGAGCTCGGGGTAGAGCTCGGCGACGGGCTGAATTACGCCCGTCTCGTTGTTGGCCGACATCAAAGCGGCCAGAACGGTGTCCTCCCTGAGGGCCGAAATTATGCTTTGGGGGCGCACTATGCCGCTTTTATCGGCATTTACAAAGGTGACTTCGAAGCCGTGGAGGGCGGCGAGATCTTTGGCGCTCTCTATGACGGCGGGGTGTTCTATGGCCGAGATGACGATATGCCTCCCCCTGTCGCGGTTGGCGAGCGCAATGCCCTTTATGCCGAGGTTGTCGGCCTCCGTCCCGCACGAGGTGAAAAGGAGTTCTGCGGGGGATATCCCGAGGGCTTTCGCGATACCGTCGCGCGCGGCGGTGACAGCGTTGCCGCCCTCCCGCCCAAAGGCGTGCTGGGAGGAAGGGTTGCCGAACACCTCCGAAAAATAGGGGGTCATGGCCGCGAGCACCTCCCCGTCGACGGGTGTGGTGGCGGCGTTATCGAGATATATTCTGTCAAGGCGAGATGGCGTCATATATGCTCCTGAGCGCCTGCAGACGGCGTGTGCAGGCGAGGTATTCCCGCCCGACCTTGGTGCGGCTGTCGTCCTTGTTCATGCGCACGCGGCGCGAAGTGGTGCTCAACCGCCTCGAGGCGATAAGGAAGGCAGCGAAGGACAGCACGGCCGCCACGCCGAAAACTATAGTCAGCGCCACATATATGCCGCTGTTTGCCCCGTAGACGAAGGCCGCGAACACCACTGCGGGCACGGCCGTCGCTATAAAGGCCGCAAGCGTGCACAAAAAGAAGGTAAGCGCCCTCCTGTTGTCGGCGGCAAAGGCCTCGGCGCGCTCGGCCTTGCCCCTTTGGTTGACTTCGCCGAGCTCGTCGCAGCGCGACTGAAGCTCGCCTATCATGCCGCCGAGAGGCCCTCCGCCCATTTCATAGAGCGCCGACTTCTGTTCGGGCGTGCAGTTTTCCGCCACGCGTTCGGCCGCGTCGGCCGCCCCTTGGAGGGCGCCCTGCGAAAAGTCGGTGAGATCCTTTGTGTACAGCCGCAGTTCGAGGGCGGCGAGCCCGCCGTCGTCGGGGTATATCCCCTTGGCTTTTTCAAGATATTCGAGGGCGGTGGAGTATTTGCCCGCCTCGCCGTCGGCACGGGCGGCGGCCATGTACTCTTCAAAGTTCCTTGCGCGGACGTCTGCCTCGTATGCGGCCTGCTCCTCCCCGCCGAAGGCGTACTCCTCGTCGTAGGGCGCGTCGTCGAAGCATATCTGCCCCTCTTCCGCGCCGTCGCCCTCCTCCCGCTCGCCGCCGTCGGGGTCGAGCACGAGCTCCTCCTCGCCGTCGGCGTTGATGCGGAAGCGGTATTTTTTGTCCTTGTCGTCGTCGATAAGTCTTTCTTCTGCCATTGTATTCCTCTTTTGAAAGCGTTGAACGGGCCATATTGCCGCGCCAACGCGATTTTTATACTTTAATGCCCGGAATGGTGTGCGCCGTTATGGCGCGCATGCGCCCGCGGTAGGCCTTTGCCGCGGCGGAGAGCGCGGCGTCGTTCGGGAATATGCCGTAGACGCAGCTGCCCGAACCCGTCATGTTGACGGCGAGCGCGCCGAGATCTTCAAGTTCGGCCGCGGCCACTCTTATATCGGGCTCTATCACGGCCGCCGCAGGGTACAGCCCGTTGGACAGGCTTGCGCACAGCTCGCCGAGTTGCCCCGCACATATGGCCGCACGAACGGCGTTGGAGGTGCGGCGCTTTTCGGGGTAGACGTCCGAGAGGGCGTAGCATTTTGCGGTGGACACACCGCCCGGGGGCAATAGCAGCAACAGGCAGAGGCGCATGTCGGAGGCCAGCGGGCACACCCTCTCCCCCCTGCCCGTTATGCGGGCGTACCCGCCCGAGAGCATGTAGCCGCAGTCGCTGCCGAGGCTGTCGGCAATGTCCTTGAGAGCCCGCCTGTCGTCCACGCCGCATGAAAGGGCGAGGGCGTTGAGCACGCCGGCCACGTCCGCTGACGACCCGCCCAGCCCCGCGCCCATGGGTATATGCTTTTGTATGGATATATCCGCCCCGCCGCACCCGAAGGCATGCGAAAAGGCGCGCGCCGCCTTTAAGGCATTGTTGTCGCCCTCGGCAATGGCCTCGCTGCCCTCGCCGCGCATGGTAACGCCAAAGTCGCCGTCCGCGCGCGGAGTAATTTGTATGAGGTCGAAGAGGTCGACGGAGGCCACCACGCTGTCGATGGTGTGATAGCCGCCGCGCGTGCCCGTCACGTCGAGGCTGAGATTGATTTTAGCATACGCTTTGAATGTGGCGCTTTCCATGAACGTATTATACCACACCCCGCCGCTCTTTTCAATTATTTTGGCAAAAAAATATGTCCGCTCTTTTGCGGACGAGGTTTATTTTATTAAAAACATTACGGCGCGATCGGGGCGCGCATGAAGCGGGGCGGCGGGCGGAGCGCCTTCGGCGCTCCGCCCGCCGCGCGTCACTGCTCCTTGCGGCGATAGATCAGCACCCTCTCCCCGCCCGTCAGCGGGTATTTTAAATCGGGATTGGCGGCCGACACGGCCTCGGGCGGGCAGTTGAGTTTTTTGGCCGCGTCCCAAAGCCCGTCGCCCGGAGCGGGGACTATTATGCTGAGGGCGGCCTCCTCGGGCGGCAGGGCCGCCCCCTCCTCCATGGCCGTCAGGTAAACGGCGCAATTCGTGCGGGAGTATTCGGCCGCCACCTTTACGAGCGCCTCGCCCTCGAGCGCTCCCTCGGCGGGCTGACGGAGGCTTATGCCGCACACCGAGGCCGACACGCTCACCCCCTCTCCCGCGCCCACGCGCACCGAGAAGGGCAGGGACACGCCCGCCGACTTTATGTCGCCGCCCTGTTCGTACAGCAACACGGCGTTGACAACGCCCTCGGCAGCGCCGCTCTCGGGCGAATATTCGTACTCGAGCGAGGGCAGGGCGACCGCCAGAAAGCGGCAGGTGAAGTCGAGCTTGGCCTTGCAGACGGCGGGGGAGGTTATGCGCTCGGAGCACAGTTTGCGCTCGGCGAGCAGGCTGTCGCTCTCCTCCGCGCGGGTGAGTTTTAACGAGAAGTCGGGCGAAAAGGCGTCGCACGCGGCGGGCTGTTCGTCCGTGGCGGCGAAGTAGCCGCAGGCGGCAAGCGTGCACGAAAATTCTATGCGGCACCTGCCGTGCTCGTCGTCGACGACGGCGTTTACCGTCATATCCCTGACCTCTGCGCGGGCGCGGGGGAGGGCGCCCGAGAAGGCGTCGTCGCACACTATGGCGCACCTGAAGGGAATGACGCGCTCGAAGGCGACGGGAACGCCCCTGCGCACGGCGAGCAGGCTTAAATTTATTTCGCCCGACACCTCGATTTCGCCCGTGCCGCACAGCGCCTCGGTGACGAGCGCCGAGGCCGATGGAACGAGCACGTCCTCCACACCGTCGGCCTCGAAGGAGTCCTCCACCTCGCACTGCCCCTCGAAGGTGACGAAGGAGGCAAATTTTTGGGGCTTGAGCTTTAAGTATGCGCCCTCGCAGGCGCCGATAAAGGAGCGTTCGGCGGGAGCGAACACCTCGATATGCGCGCCGACCACGGCTGAGAGCACTATTGCCGAGCCCTCGCGGCGGAAGGAAACCTTTTCGCAGGACAGCGAGCAAACCGCCGTCTGGGCGGGGGCGAAGTCGTCGCCGTCGCAGTAGTGCGAAAATTCGGCGCCCTTCTGCATGCGGCAGAGCTTGCCCTCGTCGTCGCTGTACAGTATGGTAAATATCATCTTACCGCTGTAGTTTATCCTGCCCGACGCGGGCTCGCACGAGATGAGGCTGACCTGCGGGCAGACGGCGAGTATGTCGACGGGGCCCTCGGATTGGTTTACGCGCGTCTGAACGACCGTCTGGCGGTAGACGGAGGCCACGCGGCGGGTGTAAGAAAGGGTGCTTGTTTGCGGCTTTATCATATATTTTCTCCTTTAAATTTACAACATATAATATGCCGCCGAAGGCCCGCGTATGCCCCCGCCATAGGGGGACGAAAGCGAAAATAAGGGCGTTATGAGTCGATTTTGGAGATCTTTACCCTGCCGCAGAGTATCTCGGAATAGGAATAGGCCGTCTTGCCTATAAAATTTTTATCGAGGGGCTTTACGGTGAATATGGCGGGGTACACGCCCGAAAGCGTTGCGGGAAAGGTGACAAATTTGTTGCGGCCGAGGTTGAGGCTGACCGAAACGGGGCCGTTGCAGCACTCGCGCACGGCCTCCCTTATGGTGTAAATGGAAGTGCCTGTCTTTATCATACCTCTATTATGCCCTTTAAGGGCCGCTATTATTACCCGCTCCGAAAACATAGCGGCGAACGGGGTTACGGTGAGGGCCCGCGCGGAGCGGCGGGCCGCTCCGCGCGGGCCTTAAAAATAATAAGAGAACGCCGCGGGCGCATTGCATGCGCCCGCGGCGGAAACTGCCTTTAAGTTTTTATCAGAAGATGTCGTCGTCATCGTCGTCATCTTCGTCCTCGTCGTCGAAGTCGTCGTCGGCAAGGTCTGAAAGATCGTCGTCGAAGTCGTCGAAGTCGTCGGGCTCGGAGTTTTCCTCGTCCTCGTCGCTCTCCTCCTCGTCCTCGAACTCCTCTTCGAGCTCTTCGTCGTCGAGGGTGAGATCCTCCATGTCGTCGTCGAGGTAGGTCTTCCACTCCTCGTCCTTGTCGGGGTCTACGTCCTCCTCGTCCTCGTACTCCGACTTTCTGCGGCACGATTCGCACATCGTCTCGCCGAACTGTATGCGGTTTACGCCGCAGATGGGGCAGATCTCGGAGTTTTCGGCCTCCAAGGCCTCGTCGAGCTCCTCGTCCTCGAGGTCGGCAAACTGAAGCTTGGTGCCCCTCATCTCGGCAAGGCAGACGTCGCAGTATTCCTGTTTGTCGGCGTCGATATAGTTTAGTTCACATCTGGGGCATTTGATATATCTGACCATTAGATTTTCTCCCGTTGACATATGATTGAAATTGACTCGCCCGCATATCACCTTTCGGGCGCTATCATTATATTAGTATTTGTCCCGTTTGTAAACTGTTTTAACAAAATATTTTGCTATTTTTTTATTTATTATACAATTAAAATTTTGCGCCGCGCGCGTACCCCGTCCCGAAAGGGCACTTACCCCTGCCCCGTCGGGTGGAAAACGGGGGCTATTCCATGTCGTCGAAGTCGCGCCTGCGCCCGCCGTAGGGAGGTTCGGGCGGGCAATGGGGATTACAAGGCTTGGGCGGAGGCCCGCCGCCCTCTCCCTTTACCTCGCCGCGCACGAAAATGACGTCGGCGCCTATCTTGGCTATGCGCTGGAGGGGAATAAACACCTCCTCGCGGAAGAGCCGCCATCCCCTTCCGCCTGTGACGGTAAAGCCCTTGATGCGGTTTTCGGGATAGAAAAAGGTGATATCGCACACTCTGCCGAGATTTTTTCCGTCGTTGAGGTCTATGACCTGCAGCTTTTTTAAAGCGTTGAATGAAAGTTCCATAGTATATATGGTATGCGCCCGCCTAAAAAATTTGACAAAGCGCAAGACCTCCCACCATTGTCACGCCGAGCCACACGCCTCATTCGATTAACTTGTCATTTCGAGAAATCCCCCCCGGTCAGAGATTGTCATTTCGACCAAGGCGGCCCACAAAGTGCGGCCGCCGCGCGGAGAAATCTCCCGAGCTACGTTTCAGATACACTATTACCTTGTTCTCGCGCAAAACTGTAGTATTTGCGCGAAAGAGGAGCCGCAGGCGCAAAAAGCGGACAAGGCAGATATATCTGCCTTGTTGCAAAGCGGGCCTTGAGGCGACGAGGAGAAATCTCCCCGGCTACGTTTCAGATACGATATATCCTTATTATAGCCTCCCCGCCGCATGGGGAGGTGTCTGCACACGAAAGTGTGCAGACGGAGGGGGCGAAATATTTATTATTTATTCCCCGTTGTCATCCTGAGCGCAGCGAAGGATCTCATTGACCGACCGTAACGGAGCTCGGACAGAGATGCTTCGCAACGCGCGCACTTATTCTTATTGCACCCCACCATATCGGCGCGCTGCTCGGCATGACAAATGGGGAGTGGGGAGGCGTCGCGCCGCCCCACTCTTGTCATTTCGACCGGAGGCGAAGCCGAAGCGGAGAAATCTCACGGGCTACGTTTCAGATACACTATTACCTTGTTCTCGCGCAAAACTGTAGTATTTGCGCGAAAGAGGAGCCGCAGGCGCTAAAAGCGGACAAGACAGATATATCTGCCTTGTTGCAAAAGGCGCCTTGCGGCGACGAGGAGAAATCTCACGGGGTGAGAGCTGCGCCCTTCTCTCCTCATTGTCATGCCGAGCAGCGCGCCATAATGGCATGATAAATACCGAGCGTGAGCGCGCGTCGCCGAGGCATCTCATCGCGATAGCGCCAGTCAAGTCGGGCGACACGCCCTGCTATGGCGACGGGGAGGCAATATTGCGGTAAAAAGTGTATCTGAAGCGACACCGGGGAGATTTCTCCACTTCGGTCGAAATGACATGCTCTGCCCGAGAGAGCGGGCGTCGTACCGCGCCCCGCCCAACACCGAGCACGGAAAAGGCGCGCCGCATACAATGCGGCGCGCCAAAGTTAAAGCTAACGTTACGACTGAGGCATTACGTTGTCGACAAGCGCCCTTAAGGGATTATTGTCGTAGACCCAATCGAGCCTGAACACCGAACCGTCGAGGGCGTCCCTGACGGCGTCGGCACTCTCTCCGCCCACCCAATAGATGATCTGGAAGGCCAGAAGCCCGAGCGCGGCGACGACCGCGGCCATAATAACGATGCCCAGAATACGGTTGACCACCTTAAAGAAGCCATTGTCTATTTCAAACAGTCCCGCTATGAGCTTGACAATTATGATGCGCAGTATCTGCACGACGATGAAGATGATGACGGCCAGAATAATCTGGTCGATGGCGTTCTCCCATCCCTCTTCGAGGTTCATCATACCGTTGAGCTTAGCCATAAGGTCGATGACGAACTGCCACTTGTTGACGATGCCAAGCAAAAAGTAAGTTACTATTACCGAAATTATTATGCCGAAAATGCCGCTCGTAAAGAATTTGAGGCTGCCGCTGAACCCGGCTATCAGGCCTATAATGACGGTGACGACGATAACGCCTATTGTTATCCAGTCAGCCAAGAGCATTAAAATGCACCTCCGTTGATTATTTACGGATATATTATATCATGCTCTCCCCCCAAATGTAAATAATATTGCGCAAAAAATTTTTGACAATATCGCTTTAAAGGCAAAATGTTGCCCGCCATTCCACTAAAAGGGAGGCCGGCGAGAGTGTTTTTAAGCATATTCTGCCCGTTCGGGGAGAGGACGCAATTATTATTGCCTCCTTTTAAGCCCTTTACACTCCCCTCCGTTCCGCCCGCCGCGCTTTGCGCGGCGGGCTTCGGTTTCGCATCTTGTACGCGTTCAACAAAATTGCTCCCGTTCCAAGCGAAAGCGGCGCTGCGCTTGCCCGAAATGGCATTTTCTCCCGGGGAGATTTCTCCGCTTCGGCTTCGCCTTTGGTTTCGCATCTTGTTCGCGTTCATCAAAAATGCTCGCATTCATAGCGAAAGCGGCGCTACGCTTGCCCGAAATGACAAGTTAATAGATTGAGGCGTGCGAAATGACACCTTAAAAGCGGAGGAGCACAAGGGGCGGGGCGCGGCCACAGGCCGCGCCCCCTTGATGTTTACTTAAAAAAAAATCCGTTTAAACCTTGTGGTGGAGGAGATAGTCCTGCGCGTCCATGGCGGGCGAGCCCTCCACGGGGCGGTATTTGCCGTCGGGGCAGAGTTTTCTGGCCTTTACGTTGTCCGAAAGCATTATGCGCAGTATCTTTAAAATGCGCTCCTCGATAGATCTGTCGAGCACGGGCGCGGCGATCTCCACGCGCTTGTCTACGTTCCTCGTCATAAGGTCGGCCGAGGAGATATAAGTCACCCTGTCCCTCCCCTTGCCGAAGGAGTAGACGCGTGAATGTTCGAGGAACCTGCCGACAATGGATATCACCGAGATATTCTCCGTTTTGCCGGGCACGCCGGGCAGCAGGCAGCAGATGCCGCGGATGATGAGTTCCACCTTTACGCCCGCGCAGCTGGCCTCGCGCAGTTTATCTATGATGACTTTGTCGGTGAGGCTGTTCATTTTGGCGAGTATGTAGCCCTCGCTTCCCTTGGCTATCTCCCTGTCCATATAGGCTATCAGGCCCGACTTGAGCGTTTTGGGAGCGACGAGCAGCCGCGAATAGTCGTGGCCTATGTTGCATATGGAGATATTGCGGAAGAAGGCCGCGCCGTCCTCGCCTATCTGCCTGTCGGCGGTTATTATGTTGAGGTCGGTGTACTGCTTGGAGGTGGACTCGTTGTAGTTACCCGTGCCGAGGTGGGTGATATAGCGGATGTCCTCGCCCTCGTTCAAGACTATGGAAATTATTTTGGAGTGCACCTTGTAATTTTCCATGCCGTAGATTATGGTGCAGCCCGCCTCCTGCAGCTTGCGCGCGAAGTACATGTTGTTCTCCTCGTCGAAGCGGGCGCAGAGCTCTATGACGACGGTGACCATTTTGCCGTTTTCGCTGGCGCGGCACAGAAGGTCGGCAATGCGCGAATGGTGCGCGAGGCGGTAGATGGTTATGGAGATGGCCGAAACGCGGTCATCGCGCGAGCACTCGTCGAGCAGCGTCTCCAACGGCGTCATTGCGTCGTAGGGGTAGGACAGGAACACGTCGTGGTCGAGCACGGTGGCTATCATCGAGGGCGACGATGCGAGCTCCTCGTCCACCCTGCCCTTAAAGGGCTCGTACTTCAGGGGAGCGGCCATGTCGTCGGGCAGGTAACTGCCTATCTGGAACATGAACTTATAGTCGAAGAAGCGCTTGTCGACAAAGCAGAATTTGGGGTCTACTTTGGCAGTTTTGAGCACGAAGTCCCTGAGCTTGGAGCTTTCGCTGTCCACCTCCACGCGCACGATATTCATGCGCGCGCGAGAAGCGACCTTCTTTTTCATTATCTGCGAAAAGTCGCTCTCTACGTCGGCGTCGTCTATGTAGGTATCGAAATCGGCGTTGCGCGTGCAGCGGCAGAGCATGCTCTCCTTTACGGTATAGCCCGTGAAGGCGGCGGAGCCGACGGCGCGGATGACCTCCTCCAGCGTGATGAGGCGCACGCTGTCGCCCGTGCCCACGCGGTAGAGTTTGCCCAGATTTTCGTTGAGCGCCATTACGCCTATCATAGAGCGGTCGCCCTTTGAAAGGTCGTAGAGCATGTAGTTGCGCTTGTTTTCAAACTGCATCATGGGGTGCTTGGCGTCGAGCACCATAAGGGACAGCTGGGGCAGAATGTGCAGTTTGAATATGTTCTGGCACTCCTTGAGCTGCCGCGAGGACAGCTGCGAGGCCTTTATAAGCTTTACTCCGCCCGCCGCCAGATCCTTTACGAGGTCGGAGAACACGTCGGCGCGCTCCTCGTAGAGCTCGGCGACTATCTGACATATGCCGTCGAGCTGCTTTGCAGGCGTGAGGCCCGTCTTGTTCTCCTTCTGTTCGGGATTGGCGATAAATTCGTTGTACAGGCTGCCCACCCTGACCATGAAGAATTCGTCGAGGTTGGAGGCGAAGATGCCCACAAATTTTGCGCGCTCCAAAAGGGGCACGCTTTTATCGGCCGCCTGGTCGAGCACGCGCTTGTTGAAGAGCAGCCAGCTGTACTCCCTGTTGACGCAGACGTCCTTTACAAAAGATCTCTTTGCTTTGATTTTTTCCGAAGCCATAAAATCACCAAGTTATATTTAAAGCCTGCGGGGCGCGGGTCGCGCCGCCTGCGGGCAAAATGTCATTCGCCGAGGAATATGCCGAGCTCTTTGGCGCACTTTACCATGCGGTCGCCGCGGGTGACGTATTTATACTTGCCGGCTATGTCCTCGAGCTCTTTGGCCACCAGCCTGTTGCCCTTTACGGCGACGGTGACGCCGAATTTGCCCTCGGCGACGAAGTCGGCCGCGGCCTCGCCCAGACGGGTGCACAGCAGCCTGTCGTAGGCACAGGGCGTGCCTCCGCGCTGAACGTAGCCCAGAACGGAGGTGCGGGTGGCGTAGCCCGTCTTTTCCTCAACGTATTCGGCGAGGTGGCTGGTTATGGTAGTTTCGTTGAATTCGGCGCGTGCAAAGGAGCGGTGCTTGCGCTTTAAGCCCGCCTCCGACTTGAGGTGCGCGCCCTCGGCCACGGCGACTATTACGCAGCGCTGCCCCACCGATTTTTTGGCGGCTATGAAGTCGCACAATTTCTTTTCGTTTAAGGGTATCTCGGGGATGAGAATGGCGTCGGCGCCCGCCGCTATGCCCGAATGAAGGGCCAGCCAGCCCGCCTTGTTGCCCATTATCTCCACCAGCATTACGCGCGAGTGGCTCTCGGCCGTCGTGCGTATCCTGTCCATGCACTCGGTGGCCACCTCCACCGCCGTCTGGAAGCCGAAGGTGACGTCGGTGCCGTAGATGTCGTTATCGATGGTCTTGGGCACGCCCACTACCCTGCAGCCCTCCCTCTTTAAGAGGGCGGCATTCTTGTGAGTGCCCGCGCCGCCTATGGCGATGAGGCAGTCGAGCCCCATGGCCTTGTAGTTGCGCACCATTTTGGCGAGCTTGCTCTCGCCGTCATCGCCGACGATCTCCATCTGCTTGAAGGGCTGACGGGAGGAGCCGAGGATGGTTCCGCCCTTGTCGAGTATGCCCTTTAAGTCGTCGCGGCCGAGCAGGCTGCCCTCGCCGCGGATGAGCCCGCCGTAGCCGTCGGGAATGCCGACGAGCTGCACTCCCTTTAAATTGTTGTAGAGCGAGATGCCCGCCGCGCGTATGACGGCGTTGAGGCCCGAGCAGTCGCCCCCGCTTGTAAGTATGCCTATCTTCATTGAGTGACCTCCCCTCCGCGCAGCAAATATACCTATGCCCGCGCGGATGAGTTATGTATTGTACTCATCTATTATATCACAAAACCCGCCGTATAAAAAGTGTTCAAAGGCAATAAAATTGTAATATTTTTAAAAAATGCGCGGCGGGGACTTTTTTCAAAAAAGTCCCCGCCGCGCCAAAGCTCTTCACTCTCCACGCCCCGAGCGGGCGGCAAAGCCACTCCCGAGCCCGCCTTAAAAAGGGAACGGAAATATGTTGACCCGCACATATGCGCCGATGAACGCATGCACTCATGCGCCTTGGAACACGGCGCGGCGGAAGAGTTCCTCCCCCTCCGCGTCGCCGAAGGGCAGCGTGACGGGCGAGGGGCCGAGGCAGTTTACAAAGGTGTACGAAAGTTCGGCCGCATCCATGCAGCACAGGCACAGCGTGGCCGCCCACCCCTCCTTGCCGCGCACGGCGCCCATCGGCACCCACACCGAGGAGAGCATGCGAATGAGGCCGTTTTGCGCGCTCTCGCCCTCGGCGGGGCGGTAGTTGTTGCGCACGAAGGCCGCGCGCACGAAGCGCGACTGCGACGACCAGTCGCCAGGCAGACCCATGGCGCCCATGCCGAAGCAGTAGGGCGAAAACCTGAGCCCCTCGGCGAAGGCGTTTTGCGGCGGCGAGGACGACAGCGCCATGTAGTTGCCGAGGTTGAACAGCTGCGCGGGGAAGGAGGGCTCGTTGGTCAGCACGCCGACGGCGTTTTCGTATATGTGCATGCCGTCATGTGCGCACTCGACAACGATATCGCGGCGGCCGTCGGATATCATCCAATGAAGGGGCGCGGGCGGCATATCGGGGGCGAAGGGCTCGGCCGTTATAACGGCGCCTTTCAGCGCCCTTTCGGCCTCGTCGGTCGTGGCGCAGCTGCCGAGAACGTAGGGTATGACCTCGTACTGCGCAACGTTCACCCCGCCGCGCACGGGCGCGCGGTAGCGCGCTGTGTGCGGAAAGTTGAGCCCCGCCATGCACAGCCCGACCTCGTTCATTCCGTCATAGTACAGGGGATAGCCCTCCCTCACCGTCGCCATGCCGAGGACGGCGTAGTGCTCTCCCCCGCCCCTTTGCAATCTGAAATTGCGGGGACAGAACACTACCTCCTCGCCAAAAGACCTCTCCACGTCGAGAGTGCGGCCGAAGAGGAGGCCGCTCCCTCCCCTGTAGCTTACCGCCGTGCACATACGCTCACCTCCGCGCTTTTTTATTATTATTGCCAAAAACGCGCGCGCACAAACGGCGGCCCGCGGCGAAAATTTTTCGCCGCGGGCCGCATGCAATTCAAATTGTTTCCTCTCCACGATATTTTAAACGATTTGCACGCCTCACACGTTCACCAGCCGCCAACTATGCTTTGTGGCGGGCACTACGCGGCCGAACACGTCGGCCGTCTTGAGGCGCAGGCTGGAGGTGTTGACGCATGGATGACAGCGCATATATTCGGCCGAATACACGTCGGCGTCGACGAGCAGTTCAACGCGCCCGCCCCCGTCGTTTATCAGGCTCAGCACGCTCACGCACCCCGGCCGCACGCCGAGATACCTTTCGAGCAGCTCGGGCGAGGCGAAGGACAGGCGGGTGGAGCCTATCTGCCTTGCCACTATCCTGCCCGTGAAGTGCTTTTCGGCGCGCATAACTATAAGGTAAAACTCGTCGCCCTTGGAATTGGTGACGAACAGATTTTTGCAGGCGACGGCGGGCGACAGCGCCTCGGTTATGCTTTGGACTATGTCCGCCCCGACGGCGGGCTCATGGTCGAGCCTGTCGTACTCCACGCCCAGATTGTCCAGAAAACCGTAGACGCGCATTTCGCGCTCCTGCCTGCCGCGCCCGTCGCGCGGCCTCCCTCTCTCAACTGTATTCATATGCATATGATACCACTTCAGCGCACGGCCCATCAACCATTGAAGGCAGCGCTCACCGCCACCAGTCGGGCACAAGGTCTTTAAGGCGCACCACGCCGCCCCCGTAATAGTTACAAAGTATTTGGGCGTCGCCGCAGCCGAGCTGCATGAGCATCTCCCTGCAGGCGCCGCAGGGCATGCCCGCGCGCCCGTCGGGCATGACGGCAACGAGCTTACAAATTTTATTTTCTCCGTTGGTTATCATATTTGCAATGGCGTTGCGCTCTGCGCACATGCCCAGCGAGCAGGCCGTATCTATGCATACGCCCGCATATATGCGGCCACTATCCGTCATCAGGGCCGCCGCGACCGAACCCGCCTCCACGAGGGGAGAGAGAGCCCTTGCGCCCTGCACACGCCTTGCGGCCAGATACAGCCTGTCCCACGAGTCGTCGTACTCGGCCAACGCAAGTTTTTCAACGCGCCTGACGTACTCGTCCTTGCCGTCGCAATAGCCCTCTATGTCGTAGGGATATTTTAAGGCGAGCTCCCTCTTTAAGCGGGCATACTCCTCGCGCTCGTCTGCATGCGTGCGCATATATTGGCGGAAGGCGAGGTGGCGGACTATGTTATATGTGTCGTCGGCGCGGAAGATATGCACCTGCTCGGTGCGCTCGTCGCCGCCCTTGCGGAGATACCGCCTGCCCGCAATGCCGAACTCGCCGAGGTATTCATAGCCCATGCCGCAAAGCTTTTCGGCAAGGCCGTCCACCTCCTCGAGGCTCTTTACGGCTGCCATGATATCGACTATGGGCTTGGCCGCAAGTCCCTCCACCGCCGTGCTGCCTATGTGCCATATTGCCGCGAGATTTTGCCCGAGGGCGCCCTCGAGCGCCTCCCTCGCCGCTTCATACCTTTGTTTTGCTCCGCCGTCATACTCTCTTACAACTACATGCTGCGCCATATCTCTTCCTCTTTTAAATCGTATTGTCTTATATAACTGTATATGATCTTGGCATTAATCCGCTCATCCTTCGTCGCTCTGTTCATAATAATATGAATAATCAATGCCCTTCATAAAGATTTCTCTGTCGGCTATCAGCGGCGTCTGAGCGTTCTTGATAAGTTCAAAAATATGCGACGGATCGACAGGGCTTTGCCTCATCGCGTCAAGATATTCGCGCTTGTCTATCCTGCTCCAATCGGTGCAGGTTTGCAGGTTGCTTTTCAATATCAGATCGAGCCAGATGCGCGTTGCTCTACCGTTGCCCTCCATAAAGGGGTGGGCGACGTTCATCTCCACATATTTCTTTACTATATTTTCGATGCTGTCTTCGGGCATTTTCTCGATGAGAGCAAGATTCTCTTTGAGGTACATTGCGGGAGCAAAGGCAAACCCACCCTTTGCTATGTTAAGGCTGCGTATTTTGCCCGCAAAATCGTAAAGCCCCCCAAATATATAGGAGTGAATTTGCTGCAGGCCTTTTATCGTACCCACTTCAATATCATTTATCAGGCCGCTTTCAAACAGCTCGTAGGCCTTTTGTTTGCTCTTTTCGTCGATAGAAGTTCCCATGCCCTTGAGCCACTTTTCGAACACGAGAGATTTTTTGCTCGGCATTACGGCGATTACGGTATTTACCCCCTCTTCGTCCACCACGTCGGTCAGATACCTCTTGCCGTCCCTTGCAGTCAATTTGAGTTGTTTACAAATTGTAATCAACTGACGATTACGGCGTTTTAACTGCGCCCAATATATGCGCGGGCGTTTGCTTTTGGTGAGCGCTTCGGCAATATCGACGGCGCAAAACCACCATTTGGAAGTTTGTTCCTCCCAAACGGCGCGCACGGGTATATCTTCAAAAAATCTGATAGAAGTCTTTTTCATTGCCTTAAAATCGCATATTGATTTTGGATATGAACATTATAACATATTTCCATTTTTTAATCAAGCCCCAAAGCCCAAACAAGGGGCGGCGGGGAGAAGTTTTAACTTCTCCCCGCCGCTTTAGTTGTATAGAGCTTTTATGGAATATATAGATTCACTTAGTCAAATGTAATACCAGTCTGTTTAGCAAAATCAGCCATCAAAGCAGCATTACATTTTTGCGCACAGATTTTTCTTCATCTCATCAAATAATCGTAGAGAATAAAATCTCCCATCCCCTATCAAATTACTAATTTGCAACCGTGGCGTGTGCTTGTCTTGATACGAGAGCGGCGCCGCTTCGCGCCGCCGCGACAAGCACACGCCACT
>CALVRO010000027.1 GCA_944358655.1 uncultured Clostridia bacterium
GTCACCTCTCGCAAGCCTGAATTTAAAAAATGTCATTTAAAATGTCATTTTATTTGTCCAAATATTCGCCCATTTTCTAGCCGAGAAATCTCCTTGGGCACCGCTTCAGACACACTCAATGCCGCTTCGCGAAGCGTTCATTTTAATGCCCGTGCGTTTACGCCTCATTCTGGTATCATCAAATATTATTGTTTTGGGTATTTTAAAGGTGCCAAAATGTGGTAAAATAGTTTATGTACAAAAAATGGCGGAGAAATCTTCCGCGCATGTGCCCGACGGAGGCAGACCAATTCGGCTGCGCCCAAAGCGGGCGCATAAGGAAAAGAGAGGAACAGGACTATGAACGGTAAAAAAATTCTGACGGTGCAGGACTTGTCCTGCGTGGGGCAGTGCTCGCTTACTGTGGCTCTGCCCGTGCTTTCGCACTACGGGCTCGAGGCGGCCATTCTGCCCACGGCCGTGCTCTCCAACCACACCATGTTCAAAAGCTGGTCGTACTTCGACCTCACCGACGAGATACCCAATATCTTTGCCGAGTGGAGCAAAAACGGCATCAAATTTTCGGGATTCCTGTTGGGATATCTGGGCAAACAGACAATAATGGCCCTCTGCGAAAGGGCGTTCGATGAGTTTTCGGAGGGCGACGCGCCCGTCGTCATCGACCCCGCCTTCGGTGACAACGGCAAGCTCTACGGCGGATTCGACGCCGACTATGTGGCCGCCATGCGCAACCTTTTAAAGCGCGCGGACATTATTCTGCCCAACATTACCGAGGCCTCCTTCCTTATAGGCTGCGAGTACAAAACGGCGTACGGGCGGGAGTATGTTGAAGATATCGCCCACAAGCTGTTTGAAATGACGGGCGCCGTTGTGGTAATAACGGGCGTGGAGCTTGAGGGCCAGATAGGCGAACTCATCTACGACGGAAAGACGTGCGAATATGTGCTGTCCGAAAAGGTGCCCAAGTATTCGCACGGCACGGGCGATATCTTTGCCGCCGCCTTTGCCGCAAAATATTTCAACGGCGCGCCCCTTGCCGAGGCCTGCTCGGTGGCGGGCAAGCTGGTGGCCGACTGCCTTAAGGCCACGGCCGATTGGCACGGCTACGGCGTGCAGTTCGAGGACGTTCTCGCCTCGTCGCCGCAAGGCTAATTTCGCAGCAAGCCGAGTATAACTCGGCTTGTTTGCTTTATAGCCTGCGGCTCCTCTTTCGCGCAAAAGCCACGGTTTTGCGCGAAAGAGGAGGGATAACCGAGCAACGTTGCAAGTTGAATTTATTCGACTTGCTTTTAGCGAGGTTTATCCCGACGAGCCGAGGCATCTCTACCCGAATTTTGTAACAGTCAGACAAAGAGATCCCTCGCTGTCGCTCGGGATGACAAGTCTGGCCCGCCCGCCCACCCCCGAGCCGCGCGCCTCTGCAAAGCATGTTGCGGTGAGAGTGTATCTGAAATATAACCCGTGAGATTTCTCGGCTACGCTCGAAATGACATGCTCTTTCGGGGGGATAACTCCCGGCGCTTGAAATAACAAAATACACGCAAAAAAACGGAGTGCGGGGCACTCCGTTTTTGACGTTTTTTTAAAATATTGCGAGGGACAATTATTCTCCCTTGAAGGGCAGCAGAGCGGCAACTCTTGCGCGCTTGATGGCCTTGGAAAGTTCCCTCTGATGCTTGGCACAGGTGCCTGTCATGCGCCTGGGCAGCATTTTGCCCGACTCGCTGACAAATTTCTTGAGGCGGTTGACGTCCTTATAGTCGATGAGCTCAACCTTCTCCTGGCAGAAAACGCAAACCTTTTTGCGGGGTGCCCTTTTATAGCTCTTTTTAACGGGTCTGTCTTCCATTTTTTATCTCCTTTTAAACTTTCGCGCCTCAGAAGGGGATGTCGCCGTCGTCGTCGAAGGACTGAAGAGCGGGCTTGGCCTGCTGGCGGCCTGCGCTCTGACGGGGAGCGGAGGGAATGTCCGCCTCGTAGCCGCTGTCGCCGTTGGACGAGGCCGAACGGGGAGTGAGGAACTCCACGTCGTTGCAGCTGATGTCTACCGCAGTGCGCTTAACGCCCTGGTTGTCCTCGTAGTTGCGCAGCTCTATCGAGCCCATAACGGCCACTTTGTTTCCCTTTTTGGCGTATCTGGCAACGTTTTCGCCAAGGCTTCTCCATGCCGTGCAGTTAAAAAAGTCGGTCAGGCGCTCGCCGCCCGAAGTATAATTGCGGTTTACGGCGATAGAAAAGCGGCAGATGGCAACGCCCGAAGAAGTTTCGGTAAGTTCGGGGTCGCGCGTGAGGTTGCCTATAAGAAAAACTTTGTTCATCCTTGTGTACCTATCGGGTTACGCTTTAACCGTAACAACTCTTCTTAAAACTTCAGAGGAAAGACCTGCAACGCGGTCAAGCTCTTTAACTACGCCGCACTCGGCTTCGAAGGTCATCAGAACGTAGTAGCCGTCGGTCTTATACTTGATGGGATAAGCCAACTTTTTTACGCCCCACTTATCGGTGGAGATAACCTTGCCGTTGAAGCTTGCGACGATAGCGGAGAACTTCGCCTCGAAAGCGTCTTTGGCTTCGTCGGTGAGCGCGCTGTCTAACACATAGAGCATCTCGTAAGTTTTCATGAATTTCACCTCCCGGACTTATTCGGCATACCTTTTCGGCATGCAAGGTGTATGCGGGCGACCCGCCCGCCGCGCGGAAAATGCCTTTCCGCAAATACTTTATTATATTACAATAATAATTGCCCTTTGTCAAACGATTTGCGGCCGACTTACCAAAGTCGGCCGCAAATAATTGTGTTTATGGAATTTTATCGAGCAAAACTGACAGGATATTTACTGCGCTGATCAGCTCGTCTATAGTGCAGAGGTTGAGGGGCTTTACAACATAGCCGGTAAATGCTTCGCTGCCCTCACTTTCATTCGTTCCAACGGGTGTTCCTTCCGAAATCAACCTTATGGGGATTACTTCTTCGGAAAGAGCTTCGTTTATGATGCCCGCGTCCTTAAAGTCCTGAAGGGAGGAGTTCATCATATTGGAAGTGGCGTTGGTCATCATGGTTCCGAGCTTGTTGACGGTGTAGTTGACTTCCATGCCGTTGCTGTAGAGCAGCAGATACCATATGCCCGTCGCCTTTCCGCGGGTGTAGTATGTCGTGCCCTCGTCGAGGTCGTCGCGTTCTACAAGCTCGTATTCGCCGTCTGCATTTTGAGTGTAGTAGAGGTAGCCATATGTTTCGCTGGTGGCGTTGTTGGTGAAAGTGACCTCCTCCCAGCCGTCGCCGTCTCCGCGGGTGTAGTATGTCGTGCCCGCGACGAGTTTATCGCCGTTGCCGACAAGCTCGTATTTGCCGTTCTCCTTATTGTAAGTGTAGTAGAGGTAGCCGTATTCCTCGCTGCCTACGGCGGGAAGGGTGGTGACTTCCGTCCAACCGCCATATATCTCGTCGGCGTACATGTCCTGCACGGAGATATTCATTATGGTGGTGGAGAGGTCGGCTATCGTGGAGTCGGCCACAAGGGAGAGTATCCTGTCGCCGTCTTTTATTTCTACGAGCGAACCTATGGTCATATCCTTGGTCAGCTGACCCGTGCGCTTACCCACGCCGTTGAGCGTTGTGCACTCTATCTCGGCGTCGCTTGCGGCCTTCATGCCTACGACTATATAAGAGGAGGTGCCGTCCTCGGCGGTGACTTCCTCGAGCACGAGTGTTACTTTGTATGCCTCCTCGCCGTCGCCCAAGGGGTGGTAGGTGCCCGTGTATATGGGCATGCCGTCACCGGTTTCACCCGTCTTGGATGCGTCGGTCACGCCGAATGCCACATAGAGTATAATAGCTTCGTTGGGGTCGACGTCTATGGCGTCGTAGAGGTAGAGCTCGTCCATTGCCGTAGATATGTCGGCTATCTTGTAGCCCGCCAGCTTGTGCATGAGGCGGCTGTCATCCTCGCCTATCTCCACAACGTCGCCTATGGTGAGGTCTTCGGTGAGGTTTTCCACCCTCGAGCCTATGTCGGCTATCTTGGTGCCCTCCACGGCCGTGCCGTCGTCCTTAAACTCGACGGAGGTTATGGTCTTTACGCCCTTTTCGATAGTATAGGTGATGATAACGTTGCGCTCGGTTCCGTTTTCGTCCTTCCACTTTGCGGTTATGGTGCCGTTGCCGTCATCCTCCGCGCCGTACACGCCGTAGCCTATGTAGAGCATTATGGCGCTGTCGGGGTCGATATCCACAAAGGCGGTGATGGCCATGTCCTCGGTCAGCTGTCCTACGCGGTCGCCCGTGCCGTTGAGCGTTGTGCCCTTTATCTCGCCGTTTGCGTCCTTCATGCCTACGACTATGTAGGAGGAGGTGCCGTCCTCGGCGGTGACTTTGTCGAGTATGAGAGTGACTTCGTATGCTTCGCCGCCGCCCACGGGATGATAGGTGCCCTTGTAGACGGGCATGCCGTTCTCGTCGATTTCACCCGTGTCGTATGCGTCGGTCACGCCGAAGGCAACGTAGAGCATTATGTCCTCTTCGGGGTCGACGTCTATGGCGTCGGAGAGGTACAGCTCGTCTATTGCGTCGGATATCTCGTCTATCTTGTAGCCCGCAAGCTTGTTCATCAGCCTGCCGTCATCCTCGGTGACGGTGACAACGTCGCCTATCGTAAGGGCGGAGGTCAGCCTGCCTATCTGGTCGGCCGTGCCGTCTACGGTGGTGCCGCCCGCGCGCACCCACTCGGTGCCGCTGAGGTACTCAACGTAGCTTACTATGTCGGCCCCGCCGCCCTCCTCGGCGGCCTTGGTGTATATGCGCGCTTTGTAAATGTGCTCCACGTCGTTCTCGTCGAAGTAGTGGTAGGAGCCGTTGTAGTATCCTGCCGCATTGCCCTTTTCCACGTCATCGGCGGACATGGTCACCGAGAAGGCCGTAAAGAGCATTATGTTGTTGTTCTGAATGTCGCCGCTGTCGTCCATGTACGAAACTTCCACGTCCATGAACTGCCCAAGGGCCAGATCTTCGGTTATGCCGTTGATGCGGTCGGTCAGCTCGTCGGCGGAGGCGGCCGGGATATTGTTTCCGTCCTTGTCGGCCACGGCGGTTATGTTGCCCTCGCCGTCGGCGGCTATGAATACCTTTTCGGTCAGTTTATTGCCGTTTTCGTCGGTGTAGTGGCGGGTGGCCGTGTAGTTGTACGCCTTGCCCGCTATAGTGTTGGCCTCGGGGGCGATATCGGTTATGCCGTAGCCTATGTAGGCGGTTATCGCGTCGTCCACCGTGAAGTCGAGGAAGATGTCCACGCTCACATTGTCCACAACGTCGCCTATCTCCTCAACGGTGGTGGGCTCAACCTTCTCTCCGTCGGGCGCGCCGTAGCGCACTTCGGTGATGGTTATGCCGTCCTCGGCGGTGAAGATGTAGGCCGGGTAAATTACGCCGTTTTCGTCGGTGTAGCTTGCGGTGTAGGTGTATTGAGTGTTCTCCGATGCGACTATGCCCGTCACGCGGTAGCCGAGGTAGGCCATTATCTCGTTGCCGGCGTCTATGTCCATTATGTCGGTTATGCGCATCGAGTCGATGAACGAGTCTATGTCGTTCATCCTGTCCTCTATGTTGGCGACGGTGGTGGGGGGAACTTCATCCGTCTCGTTGCCCTGTCCGTCGGTCATCACAACTCTGTCTATCATGCCGTCGGCGTTGAGGTAGACGTGCACTTGGGTGGTAACTTCGCTCTCCGTGCAGTCCTCGCCGACTGTCTTTTCGGTGTAGGAGGCGGTGTAGGCGTAGGCCTGTCCCTCGACCTTCACAAGGTCGGTTATGCCGTAGTCTATGTAGGGCATCACAAGGTTTTCGGGGTCGGCCTCTATGAGCGCCGTCAGTTCAATGTCGTTGATGACTCCGTTGAAGTCCACGTTGCCCTCTATGAGGTCGCCCACGGAGACGTCGCCGAACACTTCGCCTATAATGTCCTTTTCGCCCTCTTCGCCCTCGCCGCTGCCCATCTCGTTAAAGAGGTCGGCAACAGACATGTCGTTGAGGTAGCTGAAGTCGTTGTCGAGGAAGTTGCCCAAAAGCACCTCCATGCCGGGGAAGTACACCTTATCGCCATTCTCGTCAACGTAGTAGCAGCCCGTGTAGCCGAGCGGCGCCGAGCCGTAGCTTGCGGGGTAGTCCACCGTGGTGCTCCACTCGGTGTAAATATACTCGCCGTCGTCGCCCTTGGCCGTCACGGTGTAGCGGCCCTCGGCGTCCGAGTAGAAGTACTGCCTGTATATGGCCTCGCCCTCTTCGGTCGTCTTGTTGGTTTCGGTCAGCCACTTCCGGGCGTCGACGCTCTGGGGATACTTCTCGTCCGGCCTCGCCGCGGCGGCTTCGACCTCCGCAGGCTGTTCGTAGCGGACGTAGACGCCCTGCGCCTCGTCGTAAACGTACTCGTCGTAGTAAACTATGTAGCTGTCGTCGCCGTTGACGACGTATTTGGCCTCGGAGCCGATAAGCACAACCTTCACTATGGGATTTTCCATAAGCCCGTCGGCCATGCCCGTGGCGGAGGCCACCTGATATACGTTTATGTTGGGCACCACCGTTTCGGTGACGTATGTGCCTATCGAGGAGATGGTCTGCGCCTTTATCTCCTCGCCGTCGAGGTATATGCCGTAATTTTTGCCCAGTTCGCCGTACAACTCCTCAAGATAGTTGTCGAGGGCGGGCGAGAGCTTGATAATGTCGCCCAGCGCCATGTTCTCGCCTTTGCCGGCAATTTCGGAAATCTCCTCTATAAGGTCGAGCGCAGTCTTTATGTCGCCCGTCGTGTCGATTATCTGGTTGCCTTTGCCGTCGTCGTTGCCGTTGGGCAGCAGGCCCAGAAGATTGTCGAGCGGCGTGCTGAGCACAAAGTAGGCTCCGCCGGCTATCACCGCCACTTCGACTACGATGGCAAAAATAAAGCCGAGCAGAAAGGCTATTATGCCCGTAAAGAGCTTGCCCGATTTTCTTGTCCGCGTGTTGGCCATATATCCTCCGTG
This sequence comes from uncultured Clostridia bacterium, assembly GCA_944358655.1. Classification (GTDB taxonomy): domain Bacteria; phylum Bacillota; class Clostridia; order Christensenellales; family Borkfalkiaceae; genus Coproplasma. The sequence continues at coordinate 7,012 of CALVRO010000027.1, forward strand.
GGTGGACGCGCCACCCGTTTTATTTGGTGCGTCAAAAAATTGACCCTGTTACAAGTACTATTATAATACACTTTGCCGATAAAATCAACTGGTCTTGCAAAAAAAAGCGACTATATTGTGCGGCAATATTTGGCCGCGGCTGCCAAAAGCGACGATTTTTCGTTGAGCAGGGCCCCCTCGGCGCATTGCTCGAGCAAAAATGACATAACTTCGCCCGCTCTGCGCCTCGGCACGCCCGCCTCGAAGAGGTCGGCGTAGGAGGCGGAAAGGCCACCTGCGCGGAGGGGCGCGCCTCTCTCTTTCATGTCGCCAAGCACCTGCCCGACACCGCCGTCGTCGCCGAGCACCGCCTCATGGAGCGCGGCAATATCGTTTAACTCGTCGGCATGCCTTACCGCGAGCGCGGGGCGGAAGGGGGAGGAGCACGCATCTATCAGCCGCGCGCACTTGTCGGCTTCCCTCTTTTTTACGGGGTAGCGGGCAAGCTCTCTCTGTGCGCCCCGTCCGCCGAGGGGAAAGAGCAGCGCCGCAATCCTCACGCCCCGCCCTGCGCGCGCCGACCATGCGGCGGCGCGTTCCGCGTGTCCGCCTGCGGCGAGGGAGGGGAAAATGTATGCAAGCGCGCCCGTCCTTTCAAGCACGCCCAGCGAGCGCGCCCAGCCGCCCCCGAGGCCGTATTTTTCGTCCGAAAGCAGCATGCCGCGCATCTCTTCCCATATCCTCGCGGGGGCTATGCGGCCGAGCGCCGCGGCGCAGTCTGCGGCGGCGTTCAGAGTGCGCCCGTCGGCGGTGAAATCAAGCTCTCCGCAAAAGCGGGCAAGGCGGAGTATGCGCGCGCCGTCCTCCGAAAAGAGTTTTTCGGGCGGCTTGCAGGGCACGAGTTTTCTGGCCGCTATATCGGCCGCGCCGCCCAGCGGATCGACAAGTTGACCCGTACATATGTTGCGGTAAACGGCGTTGCAGGTAAAGTCGCGCCTGGCCGCGTCGGCCGCAATGTCGCAGGTAAAAGTCACCCTTTCGGGGGCGTGTCCGCTGCCGTCGTAGCTGTCCGTGCGGAAGGAGGTGAACTCGCAGCCCGCTTCCCCGCAGGTCAGTTTCAAACTGCCCGTGGCGGGATATGCCGCCGTCACCTTCCAGCCCGTAGCTTCGGCCGCCCTTTTGGCCTCGTCGATGCCGCAGGGCGAGCATACGTCGAAGTCGTCGTCCGCCCGTTCCAGCCCGGCAAGCCCGTCGCGCACCGTTCCGCCCACAAGGTACAGCCTGCCGCCCAGCGCGGCGGCCAGCTCTTTAAGTTTTTGTTCGCAAAAGGCCTTCATAATTTTTAAATTCATTATACCACATTTTTATTTTGTTTGCAATTATTATAATAATGTTGTATAATACCTACGGTGCGGTCTTTTTCCGCACGCACGCAGGAAAAATATGTCCGCCGCGCGGCCCCTTCCGCCGCGCGGCGGTACGGGGATAAAGATGTACCACATAATAATCAATTCCACAAGGGTAAAGGGCGAGGACGACGAGGCTTTAAAGACGGTCAAGTCGGTGTTCGACAGGGCGGGCAAGCAGTACGAACTGCACTTCACCAAGTATCATGGCCACGCCCGGGACATAGCCGCCTCCCTTTCGGCTTCGGACGAAAAGGTGCGCCTCATCGCCATGGGCGGCGACGGCACTCTGCACGAGGTGCTCAACGGCGTAAAGGACACCTCAAAATGCAAGCTCGGGGTCATTCCCGTGGGCAGCGGCAACGACTTCGCCGCCGCCATAGGCATCCCCGCCGACAACGTAAAGTACGCCGCGCAGATAATAGCCTTCCGCGCGCCCGTGTTCATCGACTACATAGAGATCTCCAACGGCCTGCGCTCGATAAACGCCGTGGGCTGCGGCATGGACGTGGATGTTTTAAAGCATGTGTACGCAGGCCGCCACAAGGGTAAGAGCAAGTACATGTTCGGCTTTTTCAAAAGCGTTTTCGGCTACAAGGCGCGCAAATTCTCCGTTGAGGTCGACGGCGGCGAGCGCAAAAACTACAACGGCCTCATCGCCTGCCTCGGCAACGGCAGGCAGATAGGCGGGGGCATAAAGCTCTTCCCCGAAGCCAGGGTGGACGACGGGTATATGGACTTTCTCATCGTCGACTACCTTTCCCGCTTCAAAACGGTGGTGGCGTTCGCCAAACTCTTCTTCGGCAAGCTCGACAGCGTAAGGGAGGTAACCAAGGTGCGCTGCAAAAAGGCGGTCATCTATCCCGGTTCGGACGCGTTCACCATTCAGGCCGAGGGCGAGCTGTACGACATAGACGGCTCCGACAGCCTCTCGGCGTCCGTGGTCGGCGGAAAGCTGAGGTTCTACATGCCCAATCCCGACTGAGCCCATAAGGCTTGACATAATGATAGAAAAGTATTACAGACGGCTTTTGGACAGCGTGCCCTCGGGGCTGGCCGTCACCGACAAAAACTTAAAGGTCATCTACACCAACCCCGCTTTCAGGGCGCTCTTTCCCGCGCACGTCGCCAAGGGGAGTCTGGGCAGGGTGGTGGGATGCTCGCGCGACGCGGCCGCCTGCGGCTCCTCGGACTGCGCCAAGGGCTGCCTGCTTTTGCAGGCCTTCGAGGACGCGCTCTACTCCAACCGCCCCACCATGCAGCGCGTGCTTTTAACCACGGGCGAGGGCGGGAGAGAGGTATCCTTCGTGCTGACCGTCAAGCCCATTGCCGACGGCCTGTGCATGGGGGTGATAGACGACGCCCTGCAGACCGAAATAGCCGGCGAGCTCAATTCGGCGCGCCGCATACAGCAAAAACTGCTGCCCGCGGGCAAGTGGGCGGCGGGCAAGCGCTATTCCTACATGTATATCCCCTGCCGCGACATAGGCGGCGATCTGCCCGAGATATACTCTCTGGACGGCTCGGCCTTCGGCATGATAGCCGACGTTTCGGGCAAGGGCATTTCGGCGGGCATGCTGACGGCCTTCGTCAAGGCCGCCTACGACAAAAAACAGCGCTCCCCCGCCGAGGCGATAAGTTCGCTCTCCTCGCGCTTCCGCGAGCTCGGCCTCGATGAAAAGAACTACGTCACCGTCGCCGCCGCGCGCATAGACGACGACTCGATAACCTACTCCATGGCGGGGCACAACGTGCCCATACTCTTAAAGTCGGGCGGGGGCATAACGCGCATAGTGCTCAACTCTCCCCCCGTGTCCAACTGGTTCGACGATCCCAAATACTTCGAGGACACCATCCCCTACAAAAAGGGCGACATCCTCGTGCTGCTAACCGACGGCGTCACCGAGTGCCGCAACTCGCGCGGCGAGATGTTCGGCGTGGAGGGGGCCATGCGCACGCTCTCCTTCGCCCGCACGGGCGAGGAGTTCATAAAGGACTTGGAGGCCAACTTGCGCGCCTTCGCCCGCGACCTCGACGACGACATAACCGCCATAGCCTTCGATTTGTGAGGGCGTGTCCGCATTGTCAATATAATTATAAAGGAGACGGCTGCGCGCCGTCTCCTTTGTCGTTATTGAAGGGGGTATGTCAGTCCTCCCGACCGTCCTCCGACGGGGCTGCGGCCCCGGAGGTTTCCGCGCCCTCGGGCTGCGCGGCTATTGTCGCGCGGCCGTGCACGCTCTCGTACCTTTTGATTTCGATATACGCTACCACGAACACCGCAAGGCCGAGGCCGATGAGGCAGGAGATGGGTATTACGCCGAGGGCGGAGTTGCCCGTCGCCGCCGTCACTATGGAGACGAGCATGGTGCCTATAAAGGCGGCGCCCTTGCCGAATATGTCCATAATGCCGAAGAACTCGCCGCTCTTGTGCACGGGTATTATCTTTGCAAAGTAGGAGCGGGAGAGCGCCTGCACGCCGCCTTGCAGCAGGCCGACGCACACCGCAAGGAACCAGAACTGCCAGACCTCGGTCAGCCATATCGCAAATATCGCAATGCCGAGGTAGCCCCCGATAAACACCATTATCAGCTTGCCGTTGTCGAACTTTTTGGCGAGATTGCCCGAAATTATCGCGCAGGGGAAGGCTATTATCTGCGTCGCCAGCAGCGCCAGCACGAGCTGTATGTTGAGTATCAGGCTGTCGGGCTCGCCCGTGGCGGGGTCTATGCATGCCTGTCCCAGCACCGCCTTGCCGTAGGTGGTGGCGAGGTCTATTATCGTGTACACGCCGTCGATATACAGGAAGAAGGCCACTAAAAATAGCAGTATGCCCTTCTTGTTGGGGGTGTCGTCCTTGAAAACGGACACGAGCCTCTTCAGCGAATCGCGCACGGCGTGCGGCCTGCGGGGGATGAAGTGGGTCTGCTTGTAAGCCTTTGTAAGGGGCAGCGTAAACGCCAGCCACCACGCGCCGTTGAGCGCGAATATCATTATGTACGCCGCGGTCAGATCGAGCAGTCCGAACAGCCCCAAAGCGTACAGACCTATGCTTATTATAAAGGGTATGCAGCTGCCTATATATCCCCAAGCGTACCCGTTGGAGGATATCTTGTCCACGCGCTCCATGTCGGTCACGTCGGTCAGCATGGAGTCGTAGAACACAAGGCTGACGTTGTAGGCCATGCGCGTCACTACGAACACCACCACAAATCCTGCCAGCGGCAGGGGCATGCCGAGCAGCACGCAGCCCACAATGCCTATTAGCGCCGAGGCGAAAAAGAGCGGTTTTTTCATGCCGCCCGTGTCGGCAAGGGTGCCCACTATGGGGCTTACAACGGCCACTACAAGCGTTACGGCCGAGGTGACGGCCGCCCAGAACGAGGTGTACTGCGACTCGGTCATCTTCAGCTCCGTGCACAGGTCGGCGACCATCAGGGGGATGAGCACGGATACAAGCAGCGTAAAGGCCGAATTGCCCACGTCGTACATTATCCATTTCTTTTCAATGGGGGTGAATTTACTCTCTCTCTTCTTTTGCATTATTTCACCTTATTATCGCCGCGAGCGCGGCGTTAGTTGCGGTTGATCTGCGCATATGCGCCGTCATTCGTAGTTTCTATCAAACCTCCGGTCGAGGCGGCCGCCCTCAAGGCAGGCCATAAAGCTTTCGCAAAGTTCGGCCGCCGTCGTAAGGGCGCTTTGGTACAGTTCGAGCATGCGCTCGTTGCTCTCTGCGCAGACGGGGTCGGGCGCAAGGCCCATGATCTGATCGGGCAGCTCGTCGCTCATCATCCTCAATACACCCCCTACTATGGCCCGTTTAACGCGCCCGGGGCAGACAAACAGGTTGCAGATCCTCCGCATGTCCTTCAGCGAGCGGACAATTTCGCCTTCGGTCAGCGAAAAGAAGGGCGCTATCTCCGCCGCAACGGCTTTGTCGGGGTATATGTGGCGGGTAAGAGGGACGGCCTCGGGCCTCTCCACACCGTTGAGGGAGAGGAGGTATCTGTCGAATTCCACCTCGAGCTTGGTGTGGGTGATGCCCAAAAGCTTTCTCTCGCTCTCCACATAGCCGTGGCAGGTGCTGTCGAGGGCGAAGTGGGTGACAAAGCCGAGGGCGTAGGCAAGGGCGCCGTCGCCCCTTTGCGCCACGATATCCCTTGCCCTTTCAAAGAAGGGCGCGGCCGGAAGGCCGTGCATGCCGTAGCCCAGCTCGTTAATGCGGTTGGCCTTGACGGGCTTATAATAAAAGAGTATGTCGGGGCCGTGGCAGCCCGTAAAATAGAGCGTTTTATTGGCCTCGGCGGCCCGTTTGGCCTGACCCGTCAGGCCCTTTAAAACCTCGCTTGCAAATGCGTAGTGTGCGTAAGTAGAGGGCATTTTTCCCACCTCCGACATATATTATACATAATTTTTATTGTTTTGTCATCAAAAATCCTGTAATAATATTGTAAATTCGTTTCGTCGCCGCAAGGCTAATTTCGCCGCAAGCCGAGTTAGACTCGGCTTGCCTGCTCTATAGCCTGCGGCTCCTCCTTCGCGCAAAAGCCACGGTTTTGCGCGAGGCTGCGGAATTGATATCTGCGCTCCGCGCGAAGCGCAAACTCACCTTTGCAAGCCGCAACTTACGTTGCGGCACGGCTTAAAGTTCGTTTGCTTTTAGGTGGAGTTTTCTCCGTGCAAGCCACGTCGAAAACTCTGTTAAGGTGGAACGTGTTGCCCCGTTTGTCCGCCGCTGTTTCTTTGAGATGCCTCGGCGACGCGCGCACACGCTTGGTTTTAATCCTACTCTTACGGCGCGCTGCTCGGCATGACAAGAGGGAGGGGTAGCGGCGCGTAGCCCCCTCGGGAGAGAGTATGTCATTTCGACCGAAGGCGAAGCCGAAGCGGAGAAATCTCCCGGGCTACGTTTCAGATACGATATATCCGCAATATAGCCTCCCCTTCGTATGGGGAGGTGCCCACACGCGAGAGCGTGCGGGCGGAGAGGTCGAAAAGGCAAACAAGGCAGGTTACACCTGCCTTGTTGCAAAATGTGCCTTGCGGCGACTATTTACGTTGGCCGAAAATGGCCGTGCCGAGGCGTATCATGTTGCTTCCGCACTCCACGCACAGCCGCCAATCGCCGCTCATGCCTATGGATAGGTGCTCGAAGTCGGGATGGGTCGCCTTCAGCCCGTCGTATATGCCCCTCATGCGGGTGGCAAGGCGGCGCAATAGGGCCTCGTCGTCGCTCTCGGGCAGCATGGCCATCAGCCCCTTTATTCTGAGTGCGGGCAGGGCGGAGATGGTCTCCACGGCCCTGTCGGCCTCCTCGGGCGCAAAACCGCTCTTGCTCTCCTCGCCGCCTATGTTTATCTCTATAAGGATGTCGCTCGTCACGCCTGCCGCGGCGCCTCTCTTCGACAGTTCCTTGGCTAAGTTGTACCTGTCTATCGAGTGGTAGAGGTCGGTCTTGCCCAAAAGATATTTTATCTTGTTGGTCTGAAGATAGCCTATAAAGTGCCTCTGCGGGCGGCCGTGGATGAGGTCGTACTTGTCCCTGAACTCCTGCACATGGTTGTCGGCGATCATTTTTATGCCCGCCGCCACGGCGCGGTCGATATCCTCGGGGGTCTGAGTCTTTACGGCCGCCACAAGGTCTACCCTCTCGCCCTGCGGGTTGAAGGGAGGTATCTCGCTCAGCAGCCTTTTAACGTTGCTCTCTATATCCGTCATATGTTTTCCGCCACCAGCCTGCTCATCTTTGAGCAGCCTGCCTTTTTAATGCCTTCCTCCATAATGTCGGCCGTGCGCCAGCCGTCGTCGAGCGTCTTTTGCACGGCGCGCTCTATGGCGGCGTATTCCTCGCTTAAGCCGAAGGAATCTCTCAGCATCATCGCCGCGGCCAAAATGGTGGCCACGGGGTTGGCCAGATCTTTGCCCGCAATGTCAGGCGCGGAGCCGTGGATGGGCTCGTACAGCCCCCTCGTGCCGTCGCCCAGAGAAGAGGAGGCCAGCATGCCTATCGAACCCGTCACCTGCGCCGCCTCGTCGGAGAGTATGTCGCCGAACATGTTGCTCGTAACTACCACGTCGAACTGCGCGGGGTCTTTAACTATCTGCATAGCCATGTTGTCGACGAGCACGTCCCTGACCTCTATGTCGGGGAAGTTTGAAGCTGCGTACTCGTGCACCGTCCTTCGCCACAGCCTGCTCGACTCGAGCACGTTGGCCTTGTCGACGGACACCAGCTTTTTGCTCCTCTTTGCGGCCAGCTCGCAGGCAATGCGCGCTATGCGCTCTATCTCCTTTACGGAGTACTTTTCGGTGTCCCACGCAAACTCGCCGTCGGCGTCCTTTCCCTTTCCGCGCTCGCCGAAGTATATACCGCCCGTCAGCTCGCGCACTATTATTATCTCTATTCCGTCCTTTACGAGCTCGTGTTTGAGGGGCGAGGCCTTGGCAAGCCCCGGCCACAGTTTTGCGGGGCGTATGTTGGAGTACAGCCCCATGGCCTTTCTTATGCCCAAAAGTCCCTTTTCGGGCCTCGCGTCGCCGGGGAGGGAGTCCCACTTGTAGCCGCCCACCGCGCCGAGGAGCACGCTGTCGCTCTCAAGGCAGCCCTCTATGGTTGTCGCAGGCAGCGGCTCGCCGCAGGCGTCTATCGCGCAGCCGCCTATAAGATAGTGCGAAAAGTTGAACTCGTGCGAAAATTTCTTTCCCACGGCCTTTAAAACTTCTATGGCGCCCGCGCATATCTCGGGCCCTATGCCGTCGCCGTCCAGCACGGCAATATTGTACTTCATAGCGCTAAACTCCTTACTTTCCTTACTTTCCTTTCTTTACAAGATGCTTCAGAAGCCCGCCGTCCTCTATTATCTGCCCTATGAAGGGAGGGAAGGCGCGGGCGCGGAAGGTCTTGCCCGTCGTCAGGTCGCGTATTTCGCCCGCGGAGAGGTCGGCTTCGACCACGTCGCCGGCGGCAATGCTTTCGGCGGCCTCGGGGCACTCCAAAATGGGCATGCCTATGTTTATGGAATTGCGGTAGAATATGCGCGCAAAGCTCTTGGCTATGACCAGCCCCGCGCCGCTCGCCTTAATGGCTATGGGCGCGTGCTCGCGCGAGGAGCCGCAGCCGAAGTTATCGCCCGCAACTATTATGTCGCCCTTATTGACGCAGCCCGCGTACGAGGGGTCGATGTCCTCCATGCAGTGGAGGGCGAGCTCGCTCTCCGAAGTGGTGTTCAGGTATCTTGCGGGAATGATGACGTCGGTGTCGACGTCGTTGCCGTATTTAAAAACCTTTCCTTTAACTGTCATTTCAAAGCTCCTCGGGCGAAGTCAGTCTGCCTGTCACGGCGCTTGCGGCGGCAACATAGGGCGAGGCGAGGTAGACTTCGCTCTTTACATGCCCCATTCTGCCCACAAAGTTGCGGTTGGTGGTCGAAACGGCCCTCTCGCCCGCGGCGAGTATGCCCATATACCCGCCCAGACAGGGCCCGCAGGTGGGCGTGGAAACAATCGCTCCCGCCTCTATAAAGATGTCTACAAGTCCCTCGTGCACGGCCTGAAGGTAGATCTCGTTGGTGGCGGGGATGATGATCGCCCTGACGTTTTTGGCCACCTTTCTGCCCTTCAGTATCTCGGCGGCCATCCTCAGATCGGTTATGTGCCCGTTGGTGCACGAGCCTATCACCACCTGGTCTATGGCTATTTCGCCCCACTCGGTCTTGGTGTTTTCGGGCAGGTGGGGGAAGGCCACCGTCGGCTTTATCGCGGCGAGGTCTATCTCTATCACCCTATCGTACACGGCGTCGGGGTCGGCCTCGAAAATGGCGGGGCGGCGCTTAAATCGTCCCTCCATGTACTTTAACGCCACGTCGTCGACGGGGAAAATGCCGTTCTTGGCGCCCGCCTCTATGGCCATGTTGCATATGGTGAAGCGGTCGTCTATCGAAAGGTGCGCCACGCCGTCGCCCGTAAATTCCATCGATTTATACAGCGCGCCGTCCACGCCTATAAGGCCTATTATGTGCAGTATGACATCCTTGCCCGTTACAAAGCGCGAGGGCTTTCCCGTAAGCACGAATTTTATGGCCGAGGGCACCTTGAACCAGCACTCGCCGCTCATCATCGCGGCGGCCATGTCGGTGGAGCCCACGCCCGTCGAAAAGGCGCCCAATGCGCCGTAGGTGCAGGTGTGGCTGTCGGCGCCGATGACAAGGTCGCCCGCGCCCACAAGTCCCTGTTCGGGCAGCAGGGCGTGCTCTATGCCCATGCGGCCGACGTCGTAAAAGTTTGCTATGTTCTGCTCGGCGGCAAAGTCGCGGCAGATCTTGCACTGCTCGGCGCTCTTAATGTCCTTGTTGGGCGCAAAGTGATCCATAACGAGCGCTATCTTGGCGCCGTCGCACACGCTCTCGGCTCCCGCTTTTTTGAATTGCTTTATGGCCACGGGGCCTGTTATGTCGTTGGCGAGGGCCAGATCTACCTTTGCGGAGATGAGCTGACCCGCCTCCACGGCGTCGAGCCCGGCGTGCGCGGCCAAAATCTTTTGGCTCATTGTCATTGCCATGTTATGCTATGACCTCCTGTTCGTCGTTGAATTCAATGTAAATGCTGCCCCTCTGCGAATAGGCTTTAAGGCAGCCCGTGTTGCCCTCGGCGTTGGTCGTCTGCTTGTTGCAGGTGCCCTCGCGGGCGGTGAGGTCGAGGTCGAAGTCGCTCTCGCGCCCGACTATCTCGGCCGTTATGTTGCCCTCGGCCGTTTCAAGTATGGTGTCGCGGCAGTTGAAGGCGGCAAGGCCTATGTTGCCCTTTTTGACGCGGCAGGCGGCATGGGTGGCAAGGCTGCGCTCCACGGCCGCGTCGCCGCACCCGCAGGAGAGGGCGAGGCTGCCCTTTATAGTGCAGCCGTCAAATTTCACGTCGCCCTGCGCAAGTATGGCCGCGCAGCTCTCCATGCAGCAGTCGCAGGCGCTCACCGAGCCCGAAAAGTTGAACTCGGCCGCACCCAGCATGCACCTTTGTATCGTGCAGTCGGTGCGCCCGCCCTTAATGCTTACGTCGGGCACTATGTGGCCGGGAATGAATATTTCGATCCTGCCCGCGCGCCCCGTCAGCCGGGACAAAAACGTGCTCTTTTGTTTGATTATCAGCCTTGTGCCGCCGTCGCGCGTGAAAATGTTGACGCCGCCCGAGGCGCGCACCTGCATGGGCCCGTCGGTGCCCGCAATGCTCACAAGGCAGTTTTCGCACGCCGCCTCAACGGCGGCAATGTCGGTTTTGGGTGTGAATGTTTTCATTTCATTTTGCAAACACCGCGCCCTCGGAAGCCGAAGTCACGCTGTCGCGGTACCTTTTAAGGTAGCCTGAAACGGGCTTGCAAAGGGGGGTGAAGTTCGCCATACGCTCCTTTATCTGTTCATCCGTCAGCCGCACGTTGAGCGTGCAGGCCGGTATATCTATATCTATTACGTCGCCGTCGCGCAGTATGCCTATAACGCCGCCCTCGGCCGCCTCGGGGCAGACGTGCCCTATGGCCGCGCCGCGCGTCGCGCCCGAAAATCTGCCGTCGGTGATAAGCGCCACCTTGTCGCCCAGTCCCGCGCCGACTATGGCCGAAGTGGGGGTGAGCATTTCGCGCATCCCCGGGCCGCCCTTGGGGCCCTCGTAGCGGATGACCACCACGTCGCCCGCCTTGACTGCGCCCGAGGATATGGCCGCCATGGCCTCCTCCTCGCCGTCGAAGCAGCGCGCGGGGCCGCTGTGGCGGAGCATCTTTTTATCGACGGCGCTCTTCTTTACCACGCAGCCCTTTTGGGCGAGATTGCCCTTCAAAATGGCCAGCCCGCCATGCTCCGAGTAGGGGGAGGAGAGGGGGCGTATTATCTCGCCGTCGGCGTGTGCGGCGCCCTTCAGAAGTTCGCCGAGCGTCACGCCCGAAGCCGTCATCACGTTGAGATCGAGCAGGCCTCCTCCCGAAAGCTCATTCATCACGGCAGGGATGCCGCCGACTTCGTTGAGTTCCTCTATGTAGTGCTCGCCGGCGGGCGCCAGGCGGCAGAGGTTGGGGGTGCGTTCGGACACGGCGTTGAGCGAGTCTATCGAAACTTTGTCGCCGCCCAGCCCCGCCTCGCGCGCAACGGCTATCAGGTGCAGAACGGTGTTGGTGGAGGCGCCTATGGCCATATCCACCGTCTCGGCGTTCATAAATGCGGCGGGGGTCATTATGTCGGAGGGCCTGATATTTCTTTCAAGCAGTTTCATCACGGCCGCGCCCGTGCGCTTGGCCAGCGCAAGGCGGGCGGAGTACACCATGGGTATGGTGCCGTTGCCGGGCAGAGCCATGCCCAGCGCCTCGGTAAGGCAGTTTAAGCTGTTGGCCGTGAACATGCCCGAGCACGAGCCGCAGGTGGGGCAGGCGTTACATTCGTAATTTTTGAGTTCGGCCCCGTCTATGCGGCCTGCATTGTAGGCGCCAACCTGCTCGAACATGGTGGAAAGCGAAGTCTTTTTGCCCCGCACGCGCCCCGCGAGCATGGGCCCGCCCGAAACAAATACGGAGGGTATGTTTACCCTTGCGGCGGCCATCAGCATGCCGGGAATTATTTTGTCGCAGTTGCCCACGAATATCGCCGCCTGCATGCCGTGCGCGCGCAGTAAAATTTCGGCGCTGTCGGCTATCACCTCGCGCGAGGGCAGCGAATACCTCATGCCCGAGTGACCCATGGCTATGCCGTCGCAAACGCCTATCGAGGGCATGATAACGGGCTTGCCGCCCGCCGCTATAACGCCCTCGGCGGCCGCGCGGGCCACGTCGTCGAGGTGCATGTGCCCGGGTATTATCTCGCTCTGGGCGCAGATTATGCCCACAAGCGGTCTTGTCATTTCGTCGTCCGTCCAGCCCAGCGCCCTAAGAAGGGAGCGCTGCGAACTCATGTCTGTACCTAAAGAAAAAATGTTGTTCATGTATGTACCTCGTCCCCGCATCGTCGCCGCAAGGCTAATTTCGCAACAAGCCAAGTAAACTTTGCTTGTTTGCTTTATAGCCTGCGGCTCCTCTTTCGCGCAAAAGCCACGGTTTTGCGCGAGGCTGCGGTTAAAAATCCTTCACTCCGTGAAAGCAAATTCGCCCATAGTGGCTCCCCGTCGCCATGGGGAGCTGGCGGCAATTTATTGCCGACTGAGGGGGCGTTTTTTTATTTTCGACCTCTCCGACCACACGCTAATGCGTGTGGCCACCTCCCCATGCGACGGGGAGGCTATATTGTGGTTAAAGTGTATCTGAAGCGATATCGGGGAGATTTCTCCGTGCGCTCGGCTTGACGGCCTCGCTTAGTCGAAATGACATGCTCTCCCCAAGGGGGGGAATGACACACTTTCCCCAAGGGGAGTTGGTGCATGCCCTCTAATGCACAATTTACGTTGATTAAATTTTTTTACGGTGCAAGCGAAACCGCGCTTTCGCGCAGCACAACTCAATTTGTCTTCTCTCGCCAACTGCAAGGGAGACAGTTGGCTCGGTCACCGTTTGCGGCGTATAATGCCGCAAAATCACCTCGGGCAGCAAAACAGTGTACTACACTGTTTTGAAGAGTCTGCCCTCGCCCTGCGCCTCAGCGGTGTGAATTGCCGCGATTTAATAATTGAGGGCTAAAACATATCGCGGCAAGGGCGGCAGGGCCGCTCAAATAACGGCAAATCGGTGCGGTGCGCGCCACAAGCGCACGATTTGCGTTAATTAAATTTCTTAACGTGCGCAAGGGGAATTCATTTCCCCGTTAAGCTCGTCGGGATAAACCTCGCTTAAAGCAAGTCGAATAAATTCAACTTGCAACATTGCTCGGTTATCCCTCCTCTATCGCGCAAATACTACAGTTTTGCGCGAGGCTAAGGTAGAAATAATTTACGTTTTCACCCGAAACCGCGCTTTCGGGTGAAAGGCCACAATTTGTTGCGTAAGCAACCTCAGCGGGTGAAGCGGGCGCAATTTTATAACTGTAGGGCGATATAAAGATTGCGCCCGCGAGGGCAGCGCCCTTAATTAACGGCTAGTTGGTGCGTGGCCCCTAACGCACAACGAGCGTGAAAATCTTAGTTTATATGATCCCCATAGCAATCCCTGTCCTTGAGGGTGTGGGTGCCGCGCGCGAGCACGGTCACGCCCGTGCGCTGCATTTCGAGTATGCCGTAGGGCTCTATCACCTTCATGAACGCGTCCAGCTTTTCGGGGTCGCCCGTCAGCTCCAAAATCATGGTGTCTATCGAAAGGTCTACAACCTTTGCCTTGTATATCTCGGTTATCTGCACTATCTGGTTGCGCTCGGCGGCCGAGGCCCTCACCTTTACGAGCATCAGCTCGCGGTAGACGCAGTCCAGCTCGTTGGCGCAGCCTATCTTTTTAACGTCCTCGAGTTTGTCCATCTGCCTTATCATCTGATAGAGCATGTATTCGTCGCCCTTTAAAATGATGGTCATTCTCGAAAGCTCGTCGTCCTCGGTGGCGCACACGGTAAGGCTCTCTATGTTGTACCCTCTGCGTGCGAACAGCCCCGAAATCCTCGTCAGAACGCCGCTCTTGTTGGCCACGAGGGCGCCTATGGTATATTTTTTAACTTCGTCCATGTCAGTCCTCCATTTTTTCGAGCTGCGTTTCGTAGGTCTGCCCCGGCTTTATCATGGGCAGAACGTTTTCGTCGCGGGATATGCGGCAGTCTACAACTACGGGCGCGCTGTTTTTGGCCGCGTAGGAGTAGGCTTCTTTAAGCACGGGCTCTATCTCCTCCTCGCGCTCTATCCTCAGCCCCTTTGCGCCGAAGCTCTCAGCGAAGGCCACATAGTCCGTCCTCTTGTCGAGGGTGGTCTGCGAAAATCTCCGCCCGTAGAATATCTTCTGCCACTGCCTCACCATGCCCAGCACGGCGTTGTCCATAAGCAGTATGACGAGGGGCACGCCCTGCGTTACGGCGGTGGACAGTTCGTTCATGTTCATGTTGAAGCAGCCGTCGCCCACCACCACGGTGACCAGTTTGCCCGTGCCGAAGGCAGCGCCTATGGCCGCGCCCATGCTGTAGCCCATGGTGCCCAGTCCGCCCGAGGTCAGAAACTGCCTCGGCCCGTCGGCGGCAAAGTACTGCGCCGCCCACATCTGGTGCTGGCCCACGTCGGCCACCACGGGGTTGCCCTTGGGCGCTAATGCGCTCGCTTTTTTGAGTATCTTGTAGGCCATCAGCGAGGTGTCGGCCTTGAGCTTCTCGCCCTCCTCGTATGCGGCCACTTCGTCCATCCATTCACCGCCCTTTTTGTCGATGAGGGGGAGCACGGCCTTGAGGTAGCCGTCTATGCTCGCCAGCACCCGCAGGGTGGTCTTGACGTTTTTGTCGAATTCGGCGTTGTCTATGTCTACATGCACGACCTTCTTGCCGTTGGCGAACAGGTCGCGGTTGAGCGCCACGCGGTCGGAGAACCTCGTGCCCAGCGCGATTATCACGT
>CALVRO010000028.1 GCA_944358655.1 uncultured Clostridia bacterium
ACGAAAAGTCGGTATAGCTGAGGCCGTAGCCGAAGGGATAGACCACGTTATTTTGGTACCACTCCTCGCCGTCGGTATAACCGCGCGTTTCGTAGTAGCGGTAGCCGACGTAGATGCCCTCCTCGTACTCGACGAAGTAGGCGTCCTGCGCGGCGCCGTTTACAAGGTAGCGGTTGCCGTTGACGGCAAGGTTGTTGCCGAAGTTGTTCCAGCTGGGCGCGCTTTCAAAGGCGCGCGCATATGTGTCGACGAGGCGGCCCGAGGGGTTGACCTCGCCGGTCAGTATCTTTCCGAGGGCGTTCATGCCCGTGCCGCCCGTAAGGCCCACCCACAGGGCGCCCTTGAGCTTGGGGCCGTAGGTGCCGTCCTTTAAGAAGCCGAGCTCCATCGACGAAGAGGTGTTGAGGATGAGCACGACGTTGTCGTAGCCCGAATCGTCGGCGCAGAGCGCCTCGACAAGGGCCTTTTCGTAGTTGTCGAGCTCGAGGTAGTGCGAAGTTGCCTCGGCGCCGTCCACGCCCTTCATGGTGCGGGGCAGATCGTAGCCCTCGCCGCCTATGCGCGAGATGACCACTAAAGCCGCGTCCGAATAGCCGTTTGCAAACTGCTTTACTCCGCCCCCGCCGTACTCGCCGTAGGGCAGCTCGCCCGTTTCGAGGCCTTCGAGATAGCCCGTGTCGAAATCGAGCTTGCTCGTTCTGCCGAAGCCCTCGCCCTTTTTGCCCTCGTAGAAGGACTTGAGGTCGGGGTTGTAGGCAATGCCCGCATTTGAAAGGCTCTTGTAGACGTCGACGCCGCTCGAATTGTCCTTGGCGCTCGAGCCCGAGCCGCCGTAGACGGGGTCGATGGAGTTCATGCCGAACACCGACACCTTTGCCCCCGCCTTAAGGGGCAGGGCGCCGTCGTTTTTGAGAAGGACGAAGCCCTCCTCGCACAGCTCCTCGTTGAGGGCGTTGGCCTGCGCGAGGGCGTCGGCCTTGCTGTCGATCCCCTCGCTGGGCTTGTAGTACTGCGCCGTGGAGGGGTCGCCCGAAACGAGCACCCTCCTCTCCTCGCCGAAGAGCGTATTGAAGGTGTTGTTGATGAGGGGAACCTGCGTGATAACAAGCGTTATCGTAAGAAAGAGCGCCAGAAGCACGGAGGTGACTATCGCCCACACGCGGGTATGCTTGAAGGGGTATGCGAGGGCATGCCCTATCTTTTTTAAAATATCCACTCTGCTGCCTCCTTAGTTGGTGTTGGCCACTCTGGGGCGCCAGCCTATCTCGCCCGCGGCCGCCTCGACCTTGATATAGTCGACTATGGGGCCCATGGCGGTGGCCGTGCCTATGCCGCTGACTTCTACGGAATCGAGTATCTCGAAGGTGAGCGTGTTGTCGCCCGCCTTGAGGTCGAGCGTGCACGAAAGCTTATACTCGTTGAACTCGGTTGCCTGCCCCGAGCCTATCTGGCGGAGTGTGAAGGCGTTGTAGCTCAGCTCCTCGCCGTTGAGATAGACTTTGAATATTTTGGAGGAGAGCTCGAAGTCGCCCCACATGTTGTTGCCGAGGCAGAGGGTGAGCGAAGCCGTGGTGGCCTGTTCGGAAGTGAAGTTGAAGGAGAACTCGAGGGCGCAGTTAAGGTAGCTGAGCGCTCTGCCGCCGCTGGCGAGCTCGTACTTTTCGATCATGGCCTTGCCCGCGGCGCTGCCGCTGTAGCCAGCGCCCTTGAGCGAACTGACGTCGATATGCTCGGCCTCGAACTTGTTGGTGGCCTGATATACGTCGAGCACGCGCAGCGAAACGGTTGCGGTGACAGAATCGTACCCCTCGGCCGAGGCGATGATGTTGAAGGTGAGCACGCCCGAGGTGGAGTCCTTGGGAGTGCCGGCAATCAAGCCGAGGTCGTTGTATTCCATGCCCTTGGGCAGGCCCTTGCCGCCTATGTACTTGATCTTATAGGTGATGCCGGGCACGCCGTAGGCCTTGCGTATGCTCTCGTTGTACTCCTCGCCGACGAGGCCGTCGGGAAGGGTGAAGTCCTCAAAGACTATTTTGCCGAGGTCGGTCGGGCCGGAGGATTCGCCCTCAACTATCTTTAAAGTGAAGGTGGCCTCAACGGGGTCGCAGCCGGGCGCCGAGGCGACGACGGTGAACGTGGCCGCGTCGGCCGTGGCTTCGGGCTGGCCGGACAGTCTGCCCTCCTCCGAAAGTGTCAGCCCCGCGGGCAGCTCGCTGCCATCCTTGAGGGAATATGTTATGTTGCTCATGCCCTGGGCGGTGCCGAGTTCCTGAAGATAGGGCTCGCCCGTCTTTGCGTCAGGCAACGTGGTTGCGGAATAGGTTATGGAGCCCTTTTCGATCTCAATGGTGAAATCGGCGGTGTACTCCTCGTTGTTGAGGTCGAGCGCGAGCACGGTGAATTCGAAGGTGCCCGCCTCCTCGGGGGTACCCGTAACGGTACCGTCGTCGTAAAGGATGAGGCCCGCGGGCAGCTCGCTGCCCATGTCGAGCTCGTAGTATATGTCTGTGCCGTTTGAGGCGACGGTGTCGTTGTACTCAACGCCCACCTTGCCCTTTTTAAGCGTTTTGCCGCTGAATTCAAAGGCGCAGCCGCCGAGCGCGGCCGCCATGACAAGGACGACCGCAAGCGCGGCCGAAATAAAAACTGCTCTTATCTTTCTCATTACTTTGCTCCGTTTAAATTATCCCCTAATGTCGTCCGCAGACGGGCTGCGGACGACAGGGGGAGGGTTGAGCCTTAAACTTTTAAAGCTCTATTGCGTTTTATGAAACGTGGAGATAGAAGTAGTTGATGACGTTTGCCGTCCACTCCTCTCCCTTTACGATATCGCCGTCGCATACGCCTATCGTAAAGCGGTAGTAGCCGGGCGCGAGGTCGGCGGAGAGGGTGCCGGAGATGATACCCGTCTGCCTGTTGAGGGTCAGCCCGCACAGGTCGCCCTGATAGAGGACGTAGAGGATATCGAGCTCGTCGAGGTCGGCGTCGTGGATGTCCACCGTGACGGCCTGGCCCTTCTGAACTTCGAATATCTTTATACCCTTGGTATTGTGCGTGATGTTTTCCTTCATCTCGACCTTACCGTCCGAGCTCTTTGCGGCGCCGCTGACGTCGTAGTCGTAGGAGTCGGTGGTGTGGCCGTTGAGCATGGGGGCGTTGTTGGCGACAACGTACTGTATCCTCTTGAGGCAGTTTCTGAGCGCCGTGAGATGGGTGGGCGTCAGAGACTCGTCGTCGGAGTTGATGCCGGTAACTCTGTCGGGTATGCCCGTATCCTGATCGATGTGGTAGCCGCCCATTACGCCGTCGAGGCTTATGTCGTGGCCGGCGCGGATCATCATGTTGTGGTTCATGTAGTTGCCCGCCTGCTCGGTGCCGGCGGCGTCGGTTACGAACACGCCCTGGAAGCCCCATTCCTCGCGGGTTATCTGAGTGAGCAGCTCATAGCTTGCGCCCGCCCAGTCGAAGCCTATGCGGTTGAAGGAGGACATCATGCCGAGGGAGTTGCCGTCCTTTACGCCCATTTCGAATACCTTGAGGTATATCTGGCGCATGGTCTGCTCGTCCGCCCAGGTGGCGACGCCCGTTATGTCGCGGTCGGTCTCCTGATCGTTCAAGGCGAAGTGCTTGATGAAGGTTATCATGCCCTTCTCCTCGCAGCCCTTGCACATGTTGGCAATGACCGTGCCGGAGAGGAAGGCGTCCTCGGAGACGTAGTTGTTGTTGCGGCCCGAGAAGGGAGTGCGGTGAATGTTGGCGCCGGGCGAATACCAGCCGCTGAACTTGTACCACAGGCCGAGGTCGCCGTTTATCCTGCCGTATTCATAGGCGAGATCCTTGTTGAAGGTGGCGCCTACGGTGACCTGCGAGCACCAATCTATGATGGTGTCGGCGTCCATGAAGTCGCCGGGCTGGAGGTACGGTATCCTTGCGAAGGCTTCCTGTATGCCGAAGGGGCCGTCGCCGTGGGTGGAGTTGGGAACGCCCATACCCTCGTTGGGAACGAAGTTGAAGGCGCTTATTATCTGCTCTACGGCCTGTTTTACCGTGAACTGAGCGAGGTAGTCCTCCCACTTGGGATCGTCGAAGTCGAGGCCGACCATGTCGGAAAGCTGTATGGGAGCGGGATTTGCCGCCGTGTAGGCCTCGTTTTCTGCGCGGAAGGCGGGAGCGGTGTCGCTGTACCAAGGCGCCTTGCCGCCGCCGTAGCGGGGATTGGCCTCGTCGTAGCTCTTATCGAGCTGATAGTTCTGCCCGTCGGTGCCTAAACCGTGCTCCTTGTCGGCGAGAGGCATTTCGAAGTTGGACAGCCATTCGTCGCTCTTTACGAGTTCGGCTTCGCCCTTCTTGAGGTAGACGGGGGTAACGCTCTTGTCGGCCGAAGTCCAGTCTGCGCCGTCATGAGTGGCGCGGTACCATGCCGCCCACATGGGGTCTATGGTTGTGTCGTTTTCAACGTCGAACCACAGGGGCCTCGTAGGCCATGTGCCGTCCCAGTCGCTCCTCGAGAGCAGCCTGTCCTTCATCTCCTCGTTCATGTACTCGAAGCGGTTGGCTATCTCGTTGCCCGAATTGTCGTCCGTGCCGTAGGTAAAGCCGCCCTCGGGAACGGTGTAGGTCACCTTGTCGGTGTCCCTCATCGCCCACGAGTGGGAGTTTTCGGAGATATACAGGCTGTAGTTGCCTCCCTCCACTTCATAGCCCTTGAAGCCGTTGCCGTTGAGGTCGTAGACGTCGTAGGAGGCCATGTCGCGCACATCGAGCGTGAGGGTGACGGTGTCGCTCTCGCCGGGGGCGAGCAGGCTGGTCTTGGCGTAGTCGCCGAGCTCCACCTGCGATTTTTCGATGCCGCCTTCGGTGTAGGGCGCCGAATAGTAGAGCTGAACAACGTCCTTGCCGGCGACGTCGCCCACGTTGGTTACCTTGACGTCGATGGTTATGGTATCGTACTGTCCGAGTTCAACGCGGTTTGCGGGTGAAGTTTTAACTACGTCCCATGTAAAGTCGGTGTAGCTGAGGCCGTAGCCGAAGGGGTAGTTGACATAGTCGTTGTACCAGTCCTCGCCGTCGGTCAGGCCGCGGGTCTCGTAGTACTTGTAGCCTATGTAAATGCCCTCCTCGTAGCTGACTTCGTAGTAGCCGAGGTCGAAGGCGTCCTTATACAGCAGGCCGTCCTCGGTGGTGTACTGGTTGCCGAGGCCGCTGTCGAAGCCCGCGTCGTTGCCCACGAGGTTGTTGGCGAAATTCTGCCACGAGGGATCGGCCGTAAAGTCGGCCTGAAGGATGTCGGGAGTTCTGCCAGAAGGATTGACCTCGCCGTTGAGTATCTCGCCGATGGGCTCGTAGGCGTTGGCGCCGTTGCCCGTTATCCACACGCAGCTCTTTACCTTGGAGTACTTCTCCTGCTTTAAGAAGCCCACCTCCATCTGATAGGTGCTGTCGAGCAGCACGACCACGTTGTCGAAGCGGCTGTCATTTTGCAGCATGTCCAGAAGGGCCTCTTCGTTGTCGTCGAGTTCGAGATAGTGTTCGAAGGGATCGCTCTCGCGGCCGATGCCGCCCTTGGGCGTCCACTCGCCGCTCTCCACCTCTTCGCGGGTAGGATAGGCCATTGCGGCCGTATTCTGGCCCTCGGTGGCCGCAAAGGAGGCCATGGGCAGGTCGGTGCCCTCGCCGCCCGTGCGGTAGAATACCACCACGGCCGTTCCGCCGTAGTCGTTGTAGGAGTTCTTTACTTCCTGCGTGTACATCGACTGGGGAGTTTCGCCCGTCGGACGGAAGGAACCGTCGGTCATCGACGAGTAGCCGGGGCCCGACTTGTCGTTGTCGGCATAGAAGTCGAGCAGAGTCTGGTTGACGTCGAAGCCCGCCTTTTTGAGGGCGGCCGATACGCCCGCCGCACTCTCCTTGCCGAACACGCTGACTTTGGAATTTTTGGCAAGGGGCAGACTGTTCTTTTCGTTCTTTAACAGCACATAGCCTTCGGCGGCTATCTGCTTGTTGGTCTCGAGGGCGGCCTCTATTGCGCCGTCGAGCGTTTCGTAGTCCGAATAGAACCTGCTCTCGCCGGGCTTGCCCAAGTCGGGGTTGGGCCCGGGTTGGGGAGAGGTGGCGTCCTTGCCGTCCTCGCCGTCCTGTCCGTCCTGACCTGCGGGGCCCGCGGGGCCTGCGGGCCCTGTGGCGCCCTGTTCACCCTGAGGCCCTGCGGGGCCGGGAGTGCCCGAGCACGCCGCAAACGACAGCGCCATCAGGCCGCTTAACACGACGCTGACCACTGCCATTGCGATCTTTTTGAGTGACCGAGTTTTTTGCATTTTTCTTCCTCCTGATAAGTTGTTGTTTTCGGCGGAGACGGGCGGCCCTTTAACCGCGCCCGAAAATTTCTTTCACTTTCCGCCGTTACAGCTTGTACGATATCACATTTTTTGAAAATTACAACCCAAACAACAAATTAGGACGCTTTGACAACAAGTTTAGGCCCCTCCCCTCCGCCCCGCCCGAGGGGGTCGTCAAAATACTCACGGCCGCCCTCTCCTCCGCCCGCCGTGCAAAAAAAGGCTCCCCCGCATGGCGGGAGAGCCGTGTGACGCAATATTTATTTTTCAGCCTTCGACGGGGAAGAGCATGTCGACGGTGAACACGCCGTTCTCCGCGCCCACCGAGCAGGTGCCGCCGTACTTTTCGGCGAGCATGCGCACCGAAAACAGCCCGAAGCCGTGGTAGAGCTTGTCGTCCTTGGTGGTCTCGGGCAGGCCGTCCGAGAAGTTGAGGGGGCCGGCGCAGTAGTTCTCCTCGTGCAGAACGACAAAGTTGTTCTGCCTGCGGACGGTGACCGAGATGACCCTGCGCTTGTCGTCGAGCTTTTCCACCGCCTCGACGGCGTTGTCCAGAATGTTGCCGAAGAGCGAATAGACGTCGCTGTCCGACATGAAGGACAGCGACCCGCCGTCCACAAGGCAGGTGAGCTCTATCCTCTTGTCCTCGCATATCAGCTTTTTGAGGGTGAGCACGGCGTCGAGCGCCTGATTGCCCGTGTGGAAGAAGGAGTCGTACGCGTCTACCGCGCGGCGGATATCGCCCAGTTCCTCCCTGCCGTAGCGCTGCTCGAGCATGGCCAGCTGGTGCTTGAGGTCGTGACACTTTACGTTGAGCACGTCGACGGCCGACTTTTCGCGGCGGAACTGCTCGTCCTCCTGACTGCGCAGCATCTGCAGAAATTCGCGCTCGGCCACGGCGTTGCCGTAGGAGAACTGATAGAACTCCACAAAGAGCACTAGCACGCCCGCCATCAGCGAGAACATCCATATGTACACGTCGAGCTCGTCCGCGCCGTACTTGGAGATGGCGACGGAGGCGAAGGCGTTCAAAAAGACGGTGAGCAGAATGGCTATCATGGAGATGACTATCTGCATCTTGCCCTCGCGCACGCTGCCCGTCAGGTCGAGCTTTCGTATGAAGAAAAAGTAGATGACGGAGTATATTATAACTCTCACAGCCACGAGCACAGCGACGCCCCAGCCGAAGGGCAGTTCGCCGAAGGGAAGTTCGACAAAGAGCGACGCGCGCTGGCTTATGTGCTCCATGCAGTAGCCCGCCGTGGTGCAGAACAGCGCCTGCCACCAATCGCAGCGGTAGACTACAGTGCGCATGCAGACGCATACTACAACAAACACCATAAAGCAGTTGAGGGTAGAGAGAAAGGTGCCGAGGTAGCCGCTTTCAACATACTTTCTGCCCGTCTGCAGCAGCACGTCGCTGACAAGGCAGAGCGCAAGGCACAAAACTATGTTGAGGGCTACGAAAAACCGTCGCCTCGGCAGGCGGAAGCCGACGAGCAGCGCGGCTATCCACACCGCGCCCACATAGCTCAGCGACCCCCACAAATTGATTAAAATAGTCATTTATTACCCCCCCCACCGCCTGAAATAAAGAAGCTCTGCAATGCCTCGAGCATCTGCTTTTTGCGGGCGCGGCTGACGGCTATCGTCTCGCCGTTGGCGAGCTGCACCTCGTTCCTGACGCAGCCCGTCACAAAGGAGAGGTTGACTATATAGTAGCTGTTGCAGCGGAAGAAGCGCGGTTCGGGCAGCGAGCCCTCCACCTCCTTCATCGTGCCGTACATGGGGAAGTCGCCGTGCTCGGTGTGGTAGGTGATGTTGTGGCCGCGGCTCTCAACGTAGATTATCGAGTCGGCGGGGAAGCTGTTCACGCCGTTGCGCGTGCGTATGCTTATGCGGCCCGCCGAGCGCTTTTTGCACTGCTCCACCGCCTTCTTTATCTTGAGCGAAAACGAGGGGTACTTTATGGGCTTTAGAACGTAGTCGAGCGCCGACACCTCGTAGCCGTTTATGGCGTATCTGGCGAGGTTGGTGACGAAGATAATGATGACCGCCGAGTCGACCTCGCGCAGCTTGCGGGCCGAGTCAAGCCCGTTGAGCGTGGGCATCTCTATGTCCATAAAGACAATGTCGTACCCGCCCCGATATTCGGTGATGAACTGCATGCCGTTGGCGAACTTTGTTATGTTGAACATTTCGCCGCTACTCTCGGCGTAGTCGCCGAGGAATTTTTCAAGGACGGCGGCGTCGTTGACGTCGTCCTCTACAATGGCTATCTTTATCATTTTCTCCTCCCCCGCGCCGACGGGCGGCGGCCCGTCCGCCACGATAATTTCGTCGTCCGCCCGCGCGTTTTCTTAATTCTATCACACTTTTTTCATTTGTCAATACCCGGGTGCCCCTGCAAGATCCCCCTCCGCCGCCCTCGCGCGTAACTATTTATAGTCGCCCCTTTTTTGCCCCTCAAAAAAATTTTTTCCCGCCTTTACATACCTCTTTCCCGCCCGCACAAAAAATTGGCGCGGGGCGGCAAAAATTTGCCGCCCCGCGCCATTATTCTATTGAATTTTCAACCGTTTATTGCCCGAACAGGGCGCGGACGGCGCTGACTTCGCTCTGCCAATTTTTTCCGTCAAAATCAAACGCCAAAAAATAACAACCGTCATCATTAGTCACGGGATATATGCCGACGACATCTGCGGCATGCTCGTCTTGTCCCGATAAGTGCCTGTATAACGCCTCGTCGTCAAGCGGCGCAAACAATCTGTTCTTACATTCGGAACACTTTACCTTGCTCTTATCGCACAGCCGGCTCTTCCACTCATTCAAACAGACAGGACGATATCCGCTCTTACCGCTCTTTTTGCTGTACCATCGCCTTGCATACACGTCTTCCCTGCCTTTGAATAACGAACGAAAAAGCGAGATCTTTTCTGCTACGGAGCTTGACCGCGTAACGGCTGATTGAGAAGAGGCTTTATCTTCACCGTTTAAAGTTTTTTCTGGAACCGTGGCCGAGCAAAATTGAGGCAGTTCGGGTATGATCCTGCCGTAACAAATATGATAATACTCAAGCTCACGCCTGAGGCGTTCGTTTTCCGATATCAGTCGCCGATTGCTTTCGATCAATCTTTCATACACATCATCTCTGGCCATATCTATGCCCCCCGAATTAAAATGTCCTGCTTAGATTATAACATAATTTTATAATTCTGAAGTATTAAATTTCACCCACACCAACAATATTATGAAAGAATAAAATTTGCCCGCGGGAGATCGCAAGATCTCCCGCGGGCAGTCCGCTTCGGCTTATGGTTTTAATAATTCAACTTTTAATTGCTTAGTGAAATTAAGCCCCGACCGAGTTTTGGGAAGATCGGCGGGGGAAACACGGCGCGGGCGCGGCTTTAGCGCCCGCGCCGGGCGGGACGGGAGAGGTCATCTCCTCGCCCGCGAGCGCCTTATCAAGGCCGTTTTAACGGCCATTACGCCGCCGATGACAGCAAAGACGAGCAGCCCCGCAAGGAGCGCCGAAGCCGTACAAACCGAACATGCACCCATTATTTTTTCCTCCTTGTATATTTTTTTGCGCGGCCTTAAGCGGCGCGCAGTGCTTTACCGCAGCGAAATTTTTCTCTCCTCTTCCTCGCAGAAGCGCACGGTGGCCATGGCGTCGCGGCAATATATGTCGGCGCCGATCGCGCGGGCGTACTCCTCGTTCATGACGGCGCCGCCCGCCACCACCTTCACGCCCGGACAGCGGACGCGCAGCAATTTTATGGTCTCCTCCATCGAGCGCACGGTGGTGGTCATCAGCGCCGAGAGGCCGCACACGCCCGCGCCGCTTTTGACGACTCCGTCGCAGACGGCTTCGGGCGGGACGTCCCGTCCGAGGTCGCAGACGGTGAAGCCGTAGTTTTCGAGCAGAGTTTTTACTATATTCTTGCCGATATCGTGGATGTCGCCCCTGACGGTGGCGACCACCACCTTGAGCTTTTTGCGCGGCGCGTCCTGCGGGAAGGCCGCCTTTACGGCCTCAAACGCGGCCGAAGCCGCCTCGGCCGCCATAAGAAGCTGTGGCAGGAAGACAATCTTTTTTTCAAAGCCGTCGCCCACGGCGTCGAGGGCGGGGATAATGTGGCCGTCGATGACTTCGAGGGGGGACAGGCTTTGAACGAGTTCGGCCGCGCACCTCGCGGCATGCGCTTTGAGCCCCCGACAAATGGCCGAACGCAGCCCGTCCTCCTCTCCCTGCGATGGGGAGACGGCTGCCGCACGGGCGGCGGGCGGAGCGACCGACGCGGGCGCGGACGCGGCGTAAGCGATATAGCCCGCGCACCCCTCGTCTTTGCCCGTGAGGGCGAGAAAGCTTTTGTAGGCGGCCGTAATTGCGGCCGAACAGGGGTTAGCTATGGCCGCCGACAGCCCGCGCGCGAGCGCCAATGTGAGAAAGGAAGCATTGAGGCGGTCTCTTTCGGGCAGGCCGAAGGATATGTTTGAGACGCCCAGCGAGGTGTTACACCCCATAGTATGCGCGATATATTGCAGACTGTCGAGCGCGGCGACCCCCGCCGAAGGGTCGGCGGAGACGGCCATGGCGAGCGTGTCGAACAGTATATCCTTTTTGGATATGCCGTACTTTGCCGCCTCGGCAAGTATTTTTTTTGCTATGGCTATCCTGCCCTCCGCCGTGGGGGGCACGCCGCCTTCGTCGAGAGTGAGGGCGACGACGACTCCGCCGTATTTGCGGACGAGGGGAAAGACGGCGTCCATCACCTCACGCTTGCCGTTGACCGAATTGACGAGCGGCTTGCCGTTGTAGACGCGCATGGCGCGCTCGAGCGCGGCGGGGTCGGAGCTGTCTATCTGCAGGGGAAGGGAGGTGACGGCCTGTATCTCGCTCACGGCGCGGGCGAGCACTTCGGGCTCGTCTATCTCGGGCAGACCGACGTTTACGTCGAGGATATGCGCCCCCGCCTGCTCCTGCGCGGCCGCCTCGCCGAGCAGATATCCCATATCGCCCGCGCGCAGCGCCTCCTTGAGCTTTTTCTTGCCCGTGGGGTTTATTCTTTCGCCGATAAGCAGGGGGATATCCCCGAAATACACGGCCTTTCCGTAGGACGACACCACCGTCCTGCCGCACTCCTTCAATGGTGCGGGGCGGACGGACGACACGGCCTTCTTTATGGCCGCGATATAGCGCGGAGTAGTGCCGCAGCAGCCCCCCACGGCGCGCACGCCCAGGGACGCAAGCGCCGCGACGTCGCGCGCGAACTGCTCGGGCCTGAGCGAGTAGACGGCCCTGCCGTCCTCCTCGCGGGGGAGGCCTGCGTTGGGCTTGACCACGACTGGCGTGGACGAGACGGCCAGCATGCGCTCCACCGTTTGGGTCATCTCGGCGGGGGCGAGCGAACAGTTTATGCCGAGCGCGTCGACGCGCAGGCCCTCCAGCGCGGCGACCGCCGCCTCGGGCGGGGTGCCCGTGAGGGTGACTCCGTCGGCGCCGAAAACGAGCGTGGCCATGACGGGCAGCGAGCAGACCTCCCTTGCGGCCACCACGGCGGCCTTGAGCTCGTAGACGTCGTTCATCGTCTCTATGGCGACGAGGTCGGCGCCCGCGCGTACACCCGCACATATCATGCGTTTAAAGGCCGCTACGGCCTCCTCGAAGGGCAGGTCGCCGAGAGGCGAAAGCAGTTTGCCGAGTGAACCGACGTCGAGGGCGACGAGCGCCCCGCTCCCCTTTGCCGCGCGCCGCGCTATGGCTACGCCCGCCGAAACGACCTCCTCCGTCCTCTCCCCCCACCTGAAGGGGTGGGCGCCGAAGGTGTTGGCGTAGACGACGTCCGCGCCCGCCGCGATATAGGCGCGGTGGACGGCCTCCACCTCCGAAGGACAGATGAGGTTCCACGCCTCGGGCGGGGTGCCCGCGGGCAGGCCGCGCTCCTGAAGCATGGTGCCCATGGCGCCGTCCAGAATAACTATTGAATTGGCTAACTTTTCGGCAAACGTCATTACTTTATACCCACGAAGGCCGTCACCGACTTGGAAGGCAGCATGAAGCAGTCCTCCGTAAGCGTGACGCCTATATTTTTAGTGACCTGCAGGGCGGCGAAGATGTCGCGCTGCATGGCGAGGGGCGCGTCGCCGAAACCGGGCGAGAAGCGCGCCGAAAGGCCGCCGTACTCAAAGCGCAGTTTTGCGTGCACCTCGTCGCACCACTGTTCGGCCATGGCCGCGCCTATGGCCTGCATCACCACGGCAGAGGAAGCGGACAGGCGGGAATATGCCGCGGCGAGCCTGTCGATACCCGCCCCGAGAGTGGCGGCGAACACGGCTACCCGACGGCAGCCGGAGAGGTATTTTTTCAGGTCGAGGCTGCGCGTAAATACAAAGCCGAGGTCGGCGCCGTCCTCCCTAAATTTCAGCGGATATACCGCGTACACGGCCTTGGGCGACTGCGCCGCGAGCGCGGCGGCGGAGCACTTTTCAAACAGCCCCGCAACCTCGCCTTGGGGCGTTGCCCCGCCCATATAGCCCATATAACGGGCGGCCTCGCGCTCGTTTACGGCGGAGATACGGCCGGAGAGCACGTTCATACAATGCCCTCTAAGTTGCGGCGGATGGCGGCGGCGACGGCGGGCTTGTTCATGGAATACACATGCACGGCCGGTATGCCGTTGGCGTAGAGATCGATTATCTGCTCGGTGGCGTAGGCAATGCCCGCGCCCGTCATGGCGACGGGGTCGTCGCCGAAGGCGTCTATCATGCGCCTGAAGCGGGCGGGAAGAGTGCAGCCCGAAAGGGCCATCATGCGCTTTATCTGCCTGCCGTTGGTGACGGGCATTACGCCCGCGATGACGGGAATGGTTATGCCCGCCTCCCTGACCTTATGCATGAAGGAATAGAAGGCGGCGTTGTCGAAGAACATCTGCGAGGTGAGAAAGTCGCACCCCGCGTCGACCTTTCTTTTTAAATTTTCGATATCTTTAAAGAGCGTGCGGCTTTCGGGGTGGCCTTCGGGATAGCACGCCCCGCCTATGCAGAAGCACCCGCGCTCCTTGATTTCGGCCACGAGTTCGGAGGCGTATGTGTAGTCGAGATTGCCCGCAAAATCTGCGGGTATGTCGCCGCGGAGGGCGAGAACGTTCTCCACGCCCGCCTCCTTGAGGCGCGTGAGCTTGGCCTCGACGTCGGCGCGGTCGGACGAAATGCACGAAAGGTGCGCCACGGGCGTCACCTTGAGGTCGCGCAGAACGTGCTCGGCTATGGCGGCCGAGTACTCCGAAGTGCCCCCGCCCGCGCCGTAGGTGACGCTTATGAAGTCGGGCGAGAGAGCGGCTATCCCGTCCACGGCCGCGCTGACGCTTGCAAAGGCCTCGCCCGTCTTGGGCGGGAATACCTCGAAGGAGAGGCTCCTCTTTTTGGTTTTGAGTATATTTGTTACCTTCATGACCCTATTTTAACACATTTGTCCCGCCCCGACAAGTGTTTTGGGCGATTTTACAAATTTACACTTTTATGCGCATAATCCCTTCGGCGGGCGGCCTCCCGCCCCTCCCCCTCCGCCCGCGCGCAAAAATTTTTTTGCGCGCGGGCTTAATTCCTATTGACAAAATAGGAATTAACTTTTATAATCATATCATACTAAAAAGGTAGGAATTAAAAGGAAGGATCGAAATGACCAAAACGATCTATGTAGACAACGCCGCCACGACGGCCATGAGCGACAGGGCCATAGAGGCCATGAAGCCCTATTTAAAGGAAATTTACGGCAATCCCTCCTCGCTGCACGGCGTGGGGCAGAGGGCCAAGGAGGAGCTTGAAAGTGCGCGCGCGGCCGTGGCCGCCTGTCTTGGCGCCGAAAGGGGCGAGATATACTTCACCTCGGGCGGGAGCGAGGCCGACAATCAGGCCATACGCTCGGCCGCGTACAACGGCGCCGCCAAGGGCAAGAGGCACCTGATATCGACCAACTTCGAGCATCACGCCGTGCTCCACACCCTTAAAAAGCTTGAGGGCGAGAGGTTTGAAGTGACCTATCTGCCCGTAGACCAAAACGGACTCATCACTCCCGCGCAGGTGGACGAGGCCATCCGCCCCGACACGGCGCTTGTTACCGTTATGTACGCCAACAACGAGGTGGGCACCATTCTGCCCATACGCGACATAGGCGCCGTCTGCCGCAGGCGCAAGGTGCCCTTCCACACCGACGCCGTGCAGGCCGTGGGGCACATCCCCGTGGACGTCGTTGCCGACAATATAGACATGCTCTCCCTCTCGGCGCACAAATTCCACGGCCCCAAGGGCGTGGGCGTGCTGTACTGCAAAAAGAGCCTGCCTTTGAGGACTTTTATTGAGGGCGGCGCGCAGGAGAAGGGCAAGCGCGCGGGCACAGAAAATCTGGCGGGCATATGCTCGATGGCGGCCGCGCTGCAGGAGGCCATTGCCCACCTGTACGAGAACATGGCCAAGGAGGAGCTGCTGCGCGACATGCTGATAGACGGCCTTTCTATCATCCCCCACTCCAAACTCAACGGCGACAGAGTGAAAAGGCTGCCCGGCAACGTAAACATGTGCTTCGAGGGCATAGAGGGCGAAAGCCTGCTTTTACTTCTCGACCAGAAGGGCATATGCGCCTCTTCGGGCTCGGCCTGCACTTCGGGCTCGCTCGACCCCTCGCACGTTCTGCTGGCGCTGGGGCTCAAGCACGAGGTGGCGCACGGGTCGCTGCGCCTTTCGCTCTGCCCCGACAACACCGAGGAGGAGATGAAATACATTATCGACGGCGTAAAAGAGGTCGTAAGCTATCTCCGCTCGATATCGCCCGTATGGGAGGAGCTGGAAAAGGGACAGCGCCCCCATCTGATATAATCAAAACGCGGCGACCGCCGCAAGCTACATATTTGAACACGAGGTAAAAAATAAAATGGCACTTTACAGCGAAAAAGTAATGGATCACTTCACTCACCCCCGCAACGTAGGCAAGATAGACGACGCCGACGGCGTGGGCGAGGTGGGCAACGCCCGCTGCGGCGACATAATGAAGATATATATAAAGGTCAGCGACGGAATAATAACCGACGTAAAGTTCAACACCTTCGGCTGCGGAAGCGCGATAGCCTCCTCCTCGATGGCCACCGAAATGATAAAGGGCAAGCCCATATCCGAGGCGCTCACCCTCACCAACAAGGCCGTGGCCGAGGCGCTGGACGGGCTGCCCGCGCACAAGCTGCACTGCTCGGTGCTGGCCGAGGAGGCCATACGCGCCGCCATTAAGGACTACTACGACAGGAACGGCATCGCCTACGACAAGGCGCAGTTCCCCGATCCTCACGAAGAGGAACACGCCTGAGCGCGGCGAAGGGCAGATCATGGCCAAACAACTGACCGAGAGGCAGCAGATAGAGCGCTCGATAATCACCAAATTCCGCAAGGGCATATGGTCGCGCTTTCTGGAGGCGGTGAAGAGTTACCGCCTTATAGAGGAGGGCGACAGGATAGCTGTATGCGTTTCGGGCGGCAAGGACTCCATGCTGATGGCCAAGTGCGTGCAGGAGCTTGAAAGGCACTCCGACATACCCTTTTCGGCCGAATATATAGTGATGGATCCGGGATATAACGGGCGCAACAGGCAGCTTATCGAGGACAACCTCGACCGCCTCGGCATACCCGCGCGCATATTCGAAAGCGACATATTCGACGTAAACGAGCTCATCGGCGGCGAGCACCCCTGCTATCTGTGCGCGCGCATGCGCCGAGGATTTTTGTACGCCCGCGCAAAGGAGCTGGGCTGCAACAAGATAGCCCTGGGCCACCACAAGTCGGACGTGATAGAGACGACGCTGATGTCCATGCTGTTCGGCGGGCAGATACAGGGCATGATGCCCAAGATACGCTCGGCCAACTTCGAGGGAATGGAGCTGATACGCCCCCTTTATTGCGTGCTCGACGACGACATTGTGCACTGGCAGGAGTACAACGGGCTGACCTTTATAGCCTGCGCGTGCAAACTGACCGAGGGGCTGGCCGTGGGACAGCAGGGACAGTCGGCGCGGCAGGACGTTAAAAAGCTCATAAAGGACTTCCGCGAGCGCAACCCCGACGTGGACGCCAGCGTGTTCAGGGCGCTGCACAACGTGCAGCTGGACACCCTGCCCGCCTTTAAATACAGGGGCGAGTACTTTTCCTTCAACGACAAGTACGAGAATGGTTTGAAGATAGAGCAGGGCGACAAAAATAATTAAATATATAAATTTGCCGCGCGGACGAAAAAATCGTCCGCGCGGCCCTGCTTTTCGGCACGTCAAAGGCACGTTAAAGGCGCCCGCCGCGACATTCGCGGCGGGCGCCTGTTTTAAAGATTTTTAAATTGATCGGGGCATATGTCCGCGCCTTTCTCAGTTCTGCCCCTCTGCGGGAGCCTGTTCGGGCTCGGCGGACTGTTCCGCCGCGGCCTCCCCGCCCGTCTGAGCGGGAGCAGCTTTTTCCTTGATTTTAGCGGGCAGAACGACGGCCGCAACGGCGGCGGCGAGGCAAATTGCCGAGAGGACGACGAGGGCGATATTGCCGCCTAAGGCGTAGTCGGAAGTTGCGGCAAGGGTCTGGTCGCTCAACGTGCCCATCTGACCCGCGAACAGCGCGGCGCACGTCAGCGAAATAACGGCCGCCGCAAGGGCGACGACGGGCGCGACGAAGTTGGCCCTGCGCCCCTTGGACAGCGCCGACAGCGAGGCATACAGCCCCGTTCCCGCCGCAACCACGCAGGCGACGAGGCCGGCTTCGGCTATTACGGCGTAGACGAGGGCAGTCAGCCATACAGACTCGGTGAGCACAAACCCTTCGCCTACGACGGCGTCCTCGAAGAGATAATGATAGATCGGCATATAGTCCGATAATATCGACCCGCCGCTCATCGCCATTTCAAACAGGCAGCCGCCTCCGACAAACACGACAACGAGGCAGAACAGGGCGGCAACGCCGCAGCCCGCGCCCCTTATAACGGCGGCAAGCCCCTTGAAGTTCGCCCTGCCGCGCACGGCCGAGGCGAGCGCGGAGGCAATTACGCCTATCAGGGTGAGCGCTATGCCCGCCTTTGTGGCGCCGTTCATACCGAGCTCGAACATGGTGCCGACTCCATTGTATTTGAGAATTGCCGTCGTCATGCGGGTGAGGAGCAGCGAGCCGACGATAAACACCACGGTGGCCGCAAGCGAGAGCTTTGCCGCCTTTTTGCTGTAAACCTCGCCCTTTACTATGGTGCGCACTCCCTCCGCCATGCCCCACACGGCGAACACAAGCGTGCCGACGAGGGTGAGGGCGGCTATGGTCGTGCCCAGAGCGGCCTGTATGTACTGCGCGGCCGCGTAGATGGCGTCGTTACCCGAATTGGTCTCGGCTGCGGAGATGGCCTCGGCCACGTCGCGGTAGACCTCGCCGAAATAGTAGTAGATATCGGCCGTCACGGCGCCAAACAGGCCGTCGGAGACGAGCAGCGTTCCCATGCCCGTGCCTATGCAGAACACAAACACAAAGGCGAAGAAGGCGGCAAACAGCGAGCCTCCCGCCGCCAGCCATGCAAGCAGTTTATCCCAAAAGCCTTCGTCCGCGAAGGGCTTAA
Organism: uncultured Clostridia bacterium; assembly: GCA_944358655.1. Classification (GTDB taxonomy): domain Bacteria; phylum Bacillota; class Clostridia; order Christensenellales; family Borkfalkiaceae; genus Coproplasma. The sequence continues at coordinate 17,959 of CALVRO010000028.1, forward strand.
AGCCTCTTAACTTTGAGGGCCTGCCCTCCATCGCCGCCCCGCAGGCCGTGCAGAAGGCGTTGGCTTCGGGCATCAGCCTGCCGCACGAGGGGCACACTCTTTTGCCGTCCAGCCGACTGCCGCAGCTTGCGCAGAAGGTGCAGTCGTCGCCGTTCCCGGCGCCGCAGTTTTTACAGATGAGCAATGTATTTTTCCTCCTCTCTTGTTCTTCGCCTACATTATAAACCTTCGCCGCGGCGAAGTCAACGGCGGCGGCAGGTATTTTATGGTTATTTACATTTTTATTACACCCTCCCCTTTCGCGCGGACATGCACGACGTTTGCCACCTTTGTGCACCAAACGTGCCTGCCCTCCCCTTGATTTTGCCGCATCAATGTGCTAAAATGTTATTAAATCAATTCGCGGCGGGTGTGCCGCGGAGGGAAAAAAATACATGCTTGAAGTTAAAAACCTGACAAAAATATACGCCCCCAAGGGCGGGGCCCAAGTGCGCGCCCTGGACGGCGTCAGCCTGAGATTTGCCGACAGGGGCATGGTGTTTCTGCTGGGCAAGTCGGGCAGCGGCAAGTCCACCCTCCTCAACGTGTGCGGCGGACTGGACGCGCCCGACTCGGGCGAGATAATAATAATGGGCCGCTCGAGCCGCGATTTCAGCCAAAGCGACTTCGACAGCTACCGCAACACCTTTGTTGGATTTGTCTTTCAGGAGTACAACATTTTAGAGGAGTTCAGCGTTGCCGACAACATAGCCATAGCCCTCGAACTGCAGGGGCGCGGGCGGGACAGGGCGCTCGTCGACGACATACTTAAAAAGGTGGAGCTTACAAACTTTGCCCGCCGCAAGCCCAACACCCTTTCGGGCGGACAGAAACAGCGCGTGGCCATCGCCCGCGCGCTGGTAAAGGATCCGCAGATAATACTCGCCGACGAGCCCACGGGCGCGCTCGACTCCGAAACGGGCAGGCAGATACTCGAAACGCTCAAAAATCTCTCGCGCGACAAGCTGGTGATAGTCGTTTCGCACGACAGGGAGTTCGCCGAATACTACGGCGACCGCATAATAGAGCTCAAGGACGGCAAAGTAATCTCCGACGTCACAAAGGTGCGAGCCGAGGCGCGCGAGCAGGGGAACATAACCTTTTCGGGCGGGGCGATAACCATTAAAAAGGGCGCCCTGTTGACTTGCGACGACCTTCGGAGCATAAACGACTACCTCGCCTCCTCGCCCAACGGCGCCGTGCTGACAAACGCCGCCGAGGACATGAGCAGATACGTTGCCGACGAGCACGGCGGGGGCGGCGCCGTGGCCTTTGAAAGGACGGACGAAGCCGCCGTTGCCAAGCGCAACTATTCGACCAACGAGGCCGGGATGATACGCTCCCGCCTGCCCATGCGCCACGCGCTGAGGATAGGCGCGAGCAGCCTTAAGGTAAAGCCCTTCCGTCTGGCCTTCACCATACTGCTCTCCACCATAGCCTTCGCCATGTTCGGGCTGTTTTCCACCATGACCTTCTTCGACCCGATAGAGAGCGAGATAGCCACATACGAGCGCATGAACTACAGCCAACTGCGCGTGGAAAAGGGATATGTGCGCGACTATGTGTACTACGACAGCGAAGGAAACGAGGTGCGCTCCCCCGGCACCGCAAACACTCTGTTCACCCCCGCCGACTACGAGGCCATATCCGAAAAGTGGGGAAACAGAACGCTTGCCGCCTTCAACTACCAATCTTCCACGGGCTACACCTTCAATATCACCAACATAAACTATTTTTATGAGCAGCTGCCGACCTACTACACAAACGAGGTGACGGCCTTTGCCGAGTTCGACCCCGCAAGCTGGCAGGGCGACATGCTGACCCAAACAAACCTTCAGGCCCTCGGGCCCGACGACGTTATAATCTCGCGCTACACCTTCGACTGCATCGCCTTTTTCGGACTGACGGACGAGGACGGCGGGGAGATAGAACTTGAAAGCCCCCAAGATATTGTGGGACGAACGATAGTTCTCAGCTCAAACAGCGCCGAAGGTTCGGCTCTGTCGGTCACCGTGGCGGGCGTTGTGGAGGGCTCGCCCGGCAGCGAGTACGACGCACTCAAGGAATATGTCGACTATGCCTTCCTCGACGAGCAATATCAGGAGACCGAGGCGCGCTTCTACATGCTTCAGGGCTACTCGGCCTACAACCTCGTTTTGGTGAGCGACGACTTCTACGAGGCCCACCTCGACGAAATGGGCCCTCCCGTCGCGCCCGACTACGGCCACACAATGCTGAACTACACCTTTGAATTTCAGATGGCAGACGGCTTCGACTTCGGCTACTACTACGGACAGACCGTGAACACGCTGCCCACCGAGAGCGGCAAGACGCCCGAAAAGCTTATCTTCTTCGACGGGCGAAAGGAGGCCGCCCTCTCCTCCGGGGAGGTAGTACTGCCCGCAGTCTATCTTCTTTCGGATGCGTTTGAAACGTGCGCACGGGAATATTACGGGGCCAACGGCCCGTCCATGGACGAAATTGAGCTTGCAAAGCATTGCAGCAGCCTCGCGTCCATACTTGTAGACGGCAAATATATAAGCGACGTCGGCGACCCGTCGCGCGCGACCGACGAGCAGGCGAAGGCCGCCGCCGAGGAAGTGGCAAAGGTGTTTGCCTACGCCATATCCTCGGGGCAATACAAAAATAATGTTGAGATCTCCGCCCCCGCCGCTAACATAGACCCACTCACCTTCACCATAGCGGGCTTCACCTACGAGCCGCAGAAGAGGAGCACGGACGAGGTATTCTACTTTTCCGAGGACTTTTACGGCAGACTGACCGAGGTCGTTGAGGCATATTCGGGGTGGTACGAAACGAACTACGTCGCCCCCGACGACATGCGCTACACCGCCATGTATGTGCCCGCGCCGCACGGGCTTGCCCTCTCCGAGCTGGTGCGCGGCAAGCTGAATATCGCCGAGGACGACACCTTCTTCGCCGTCAACACGGCCATAACCTCGCTTATTTCCACCGTATCAGGCATAGTTCAGATACTCGAAGAGGTATTCCTTTGGATAGGCGTCGTCATGGCGATATTCGCCATGCTGCTGCTCTTCAACTTTATATCCGTCTCCATAACATATAAAAAGAAGGAGATAGGCATCCTCCGCGCCGTGGGCGCGAGAAGCGCCGACGTGTTCAGGATATTCTACTCCGAGGCGGGCATAATCACGGCTGTCTGCTACTTCCTCGCGGCCATAGTCTCCATAGTCGTCTGCCACGTCATAAACGAGGCCATAGCCTCGGAGATATACGCCGTGCTGTTGGTGTTCGGGCCGCTGTCGTGGCTGGTCATGCTGGGCATTGCACTCGTCACCTCGGTCATAGCCACCTTCCTGCCCGTCTACGCCATTGCCAAGCGCAGACCCGTAGAATCCATCCGCGCCCTGTAATGCCCTCCCCCGTCGTCTGTTTCGCATTGCCCTCTGCTTCCCGATATTATATTGCTCACCGTGTTATATAGCCCGCTCCTTGTCCCGCTTTATAGCCCCTCCTCGCTCCGCTTTATACCCTCCCTCTCCACCATTATACAACCTGCTCCTTACGCCGCTTTGTTACCTCCTCGTTATAACCTCCTCCCTCAACCGCATTTTATAATTACGATAACG
>CALVRO010000029.1 GCA_944358655.1 uncultured Clostridia bacterium
GAACGCGCGGGCGGAGAGGTCGAAAAAAAGAAAGAACGCCCCCTCAGTCGGCAACAAGTTGCCGACAGCTCCCCATGACGACGGGGAGCCATGACGTGGCGTTGCCCCGTTTGTCCGTCGGCTTACGCCTCCGAGATACGTTCGGCGACGCGCACGCCAACCATATAATGCAACCTGCCTGTTCAGTGCGCTGCTCAGTATGACAAACGGGGGAGAGGTTTTGCACACCACCCCCTCGGGCAGAGTATGTCATTTCGACCGAAGCACACGAAGTGTGCGAAGCGGAGAAATCTCCCCGATTACGTTTCAGATACACTTTCACCGCACTATGCCTCTCCTTCGCATGGAGAGGTGGCCGCGCGGAGAACGCGCGGGCGGAGAGGTCGAAAAAAAGAAAGAACGCCCCCTCAGTCGGCAACAAGTTGCCGACAGCTCCCCATGGCGACGGGGAGCCTGTAATCGGCTTAGTCGTTGCTAAAGCATAGGCTGTTCTTTACATACTATTTTTCCCGACAAAAACAAAAAAAGGCGGGCGCCTATGCGCCCGCCTTAAGCGGCTTATTTCAAGCATATGTGTCGCTCAATGCGACATTACCCACTCTTTTACCTTGCCGTGGGAGATGGGGTATATCTCCTCGTGCGGGTATTTGGAAAGTTTTCCGCCGTTGGTGTAGATAAAGTACTCTCCGTCCTCGGTTATGTACAGGGTCTCCTCGTACCCGTTGTCCGCGCCGAAGGCGCCGTATGTGAACTTTTTGTCGACTGTCGAACGCGACGTGTCGTACACAACTCCGTTTATCTCTTTACGCATCATTTTCATCCTCCGAAGGCCGTCCGCCCGAGAGCGCGGGTAGTCCCCGCTGCGGCGTACAGTCACGGCATATTTTATCACCGCACGCCAGCTCTGTCAATATATTTTCGCCCTCCCGTACATTAACGGCCGTTAGTTGAAATGCAAAACATTTTATGTTACTTTTTCAACAAACTTTTTTACATGTCGTGTCAAGTAAAAATGCTTGACAAACGGGTGCTTCGCGGATATAATATAGTAGTTGTATGAACAAGCTCGAGTTTATGCGCCTCTGGGACGTGTACAGCGGACTGCTCACGCCCACCCAGCGCGAGATGACGGATATGTATTTCAATCTCGACCTCACCGTGTCGGAGATAGCCGAGCAGAAAGGTATATCCCGTCAGGCCGTTTCCGAGTGTCTTGCGGGCTGCAAGAGGCAGCTTGAGGAGTACGAGGGCGCTCTGCACCTCTCCAAAACGCTTATCGAGGGCGATCTGAGGTTGTCGCTCGTGCTCACCAAAGCGGGGCGCTGGGCGGATGAATTTTTGGCATTGCACCCCGAATATGCCGCAGATATCGCCAAATTAAGGGGGATATTGGGCGGCGACTACACCAAAGATATACAAAGCGCTTTCAGGGACAACGTATGGCAATATTCTCATCTCTTTCCGAAAGATTAAATCATATATTTTCCAAGCTGACAAAGCACGGAAGGCTTACGGAGCTTGAAATAAAGACGGCCATGCGCGAAGTGCGCGTGGCGCTCCTCGAGGCCGACGTCAACATTCAGGTGGCCAAAAAGTTCTGCGCCGACGTCTCCGAAAAGGCGGTGGGGCAGGAGATATTAAAGAGCCTCAACCCCGCTCAGCAGGTAATAAAGATAGTCAACGAACAGCTCATCGAGCTGATGGGCCCCGCCAACGCAAAACTCAACGTTTCGCCCAAGCCCCCCACGGTAATAATGATGTGCGGCCTTCAGGGCGCGGGCAAGACGACGCTGTGCGGAAAACTTGCCGTGCTCTTGAAAAAGGGCGGCAAGAAGCCGCTGCTCGTCGCGGGCGACATCTACCGCCCCGCAGCCATAACCCAGCTGCAGGTAGTGGGTAAGAACGCGGGTGTCGAAGTGTTCGAAAGGGGCACGCAGGATCCCGTCAAGACGGCCAAAGAGGCCGTAGCCCACGCCCTGTCCATGGGGTACGACACCGTAATAATAGATACGGCGGGCAGGCTGGAGATAGACGAAAAGCTCATGGCCGAGCTCGAGCGCATCAAACAGGCGGTGGAGGTGAGCGAAATTCTTCTCACCGTCGACGCCATGATGGGTCAGGTGGCCGTAAACGTCGCCAAGACCTTCAACGAGCGGCTCGAAGTGACGGGCATAGTTTTAACAAAGCTCGACGGCGACACGCGCGGCGGCGCCTGCCTCTCCATAAAGGCGGTCACGGGCAAGCCCATCAAGTTCATAGGCGTGGGCGAAAAGCTGACCGATCTCGAGCCCTTCTATCCCGACAGAATGGCCTCGCGCATACTCGGCATGGGCGACGTGCTCACCCTTATCGAGAGGGCGCAGGAGGTCGTGTCCGAGGAGCAGGCCAAAAAGCTGCAGAAAAAGATGCTCGAAAACGCCTTCACGCTGGAGGACTATCTCGAGCAGTTCGAAAGCATGAAAAAGATGGGCGGTGCTCAGGCGCTCGTTTCTATGATGCCCGGCCTTGCCGGAAAGGTAAAGGACGGCGACATAGACGAAAAGAAGATAGAGCGCACAAGGGCCATCATCCTCTCCATGACGAGGCGCGAAAGGGTAGATCCCTCCATAATAAATTCGTCGCGAAAAAAGCGCATAGCCTCGGGCTCGGGCACGAGCGTGCAGGAGATAAACCAGCTCTTAAAGCAGTTCGACCAGACCAAACAGCTGATAAAACAGTTGAAGAGCGGCAAACGCAGATTGCCCTTCAAATAAATCTCTCCGCCCAAGCGGAGGCAAACCCTAAAGCAAATAAATTTTTTTCAGGAGATAAAATACCATGGCAGTTAAAATGAGACTTACCAGAATGGGCGACAAGAAGTCCCCCTTCTACAGGATCGTAGTTATCGATTCCAGAAAGGCGCAGTCGGGCGAGTATATCGACAAGATCGGCTACGTCAACCCCCTCAAGGACCCCGCAGAGATTGTCATCGACGTGGAAAAGGCCAAGGATTGGCTGTCCAAGGGCGTTCAGCCCACCGAAACGGTCAAAAGCTACCTTGTAAAGGCCGGCGCGCTCGAGCAGTCCTCCAAGCTCTCGGCTCCCAAGACCAACAACAAGAAAAAGAAGAAGTAATTATTTTTTCCCTCTCTCGCAAAATAACGCCGCCGTCTGCGGCACAAAGTAATGGCGCAGTCATCTGATAATTTACGCGCCACGGAGTTATAAAATGTTGGATCTTATAAAGTATATCGTCGAGCAGTTTGCCGACAAAAAGGACGAGATCGAGTACAAAGTGGAGGAGAAGGACAACGCCATCGAAGTCACCGTCCTCCTCGACGAAAGCGATATGGGCAAGGTGATAGGCAAGCAGGGCAAGATAGCCAAGGCCCTCCGCACCCTCGTGCGCTGCGCCACCCCTCGCGACAGCAAAAAGTACGTCATCGAGATCGAAGAAAAACAGGCTTAAATAATTTTTGTTGCCGCGCCGCAAACACCTTTGCGGCGCGGCATATTAAAAACGGCAGATAACCGCGCCGGCATATCTCCGCCCCGAACGGGGCATGTTGCACGGGCGCGGTAAAAGTTGACTTATGGAAAATACTCTCACAGTCGCACAGGTATTAAAGCCGCAGGGCATCCGCGGCGAAATAAAGGTAAAGGCCCTCACCGACAGCGCCGAAGTTCTTTCGGGTATCAAACGCGTGTTTATCGACGGAACCGAATACAAGGTTTACGCCGTCCGCCCCGCGGGCGACTGCGCCTTTCTGTCGCTCAGGGGCGTGGCCGACCGCAACGCCGCCGAGCTGCTGCGCGGCAAGGACGTAGTCGTCCTCCGCGAGGACGCGCCCGCCCTGCCCGAGGGCAGGTACTATCTCGTCGACGTTCTGGGCTGCGAGGTGGTCACCGAAAAGGGCAAAAGCATAGGCACTATATGCGATATAACGCCCGCCAAGACGGACATTTTCGTCGTCCGCCGCGAGGAGGGCAGCGTCACCTTTGTCGCCGCCGACGGCGTGATAGAGGATATCGACGTCGCCGCCAAACGGGTGACGGTAAACAAAAAGCGCTTCGACGAAGTGGCAATGTACGACAAATGAAGATAACCATTCTTACGCTCTTCCCCGAAATGTTCGCGCCATTAAAGACGAGCATAATCGGCCGCGCCGCAGAGAGCGGTAAACTCGCCATAAACATAGTTAATATCCGCGATTACTCCGAGGACAGGCACTTCAAGTGCGACGACTATCCCTTCGGCGGCGGAGCGGGCATGGTAATGATGCCTCAGCCCATAGCCTCCGCCATAGAGGCGTGCGACCCCGACCACGAGGCGCGCCGCATCTACATGTCGCCCAAGGGCGCCACATTCACGCAGACCAAGGTGCTCGAGCTGTCGGGCTGCAGCAACCTGTTGCTGCTCTGCGGCCACTACGAGGGCGTCGACCAGCGCGTTTTAGACATGTTCATCGACGAGGAAATTTCCATCGGCGACTACGTTTTAACGGGCGGCGAGCTGCCCGCCATGGTCGTCTGCGACGCCGTTGCGCGCTATGTCGACGGAGTACTCGCCACGGGCTCGCTCGTCGACGAAAGTTTTTCCGACGGCGCCTTGGAATACCCCCAGTACACCCGCCCCGCAGTCTTTCGCGGAGTGGAGGTGCCGGCCGTGCTGCTCTCGGGTAATCACGCGGCCGTCGCCGAGTGGAGGCGGCAGGAGAGCATAAAACTGACAAAAAAACTCCGCCCCGACCTCCCTCAGGGCAAGTAGGAAGTGTAGTTGTCTTTTAACCATTTTATAGCATTTCTAAATCGACGCGAGCCATGGCGCGGCGTGCCGCCCCGCACTCTCGGGTATAGCATGTCATTTCGAGCGTGGCTGAGAAATCTCCCCGATATAACATGTCATTTCGACCGAAGGCGAAGCCGAAGCGGAGAAATCTCCCCGATTACGTTTCAGATACGATATAACCTTATTATTGCCTCTCCTTCGTATGGAGAGGTGGCCGCGCGGTCAACGCGCGGACGGAGAGGGCGATATTCTATTATTCAATCCTCGCCAAAGCATGGGCAGAGATGCCTCGGCTCGTCGGGATAAACCTCGCTTAAAGCAAGTCAAATAAATTCAACTTGCAACATTGCTCGGTTATCCCTCCTCTTTCGCGCAAATACTACAGTTTTGCGCGAGGCTGAGGAATTGATTTATGCACTCCGTGAAAGCAAATTCGCCCTTGCCCGCGCCCTCTGTCGCGGGTGCGGCGCTTTAGCGATTTGCTACTCATTCTTCGGAGGTTGCTCGCATAGCTGCGCACGCTTCGCGGAGCGGTAAAAAGTGTATCCGAAACGTAGCCCGGGAGATTTCTCCGCTCCGTTCGCTTACGCTCACTTCGGTCGAAATGACATACTCTACCCGAGGAGGGTGGCGCGCCACAAGCGCACAATTTGCGTTAAATTCTTAAATATATCAACGGTGCAAGCGAAACCGCGCTTTCGCGTAGCACTACACAATTTGCGCATACCTGCGCCTCAGCGAGGGGAATTTGCGCGATCATATAATTGTAGGGCTACATTAAAATCGCGCAAAGGGGAGCAGAGCTCCCCAAATAACGGCGAATTGGCGCATGACCTCTAATGCGCAATTCGCGTTAAAATTTAAAATAATTAACGTGCGCAAGGGGAATTCATTTCCCCGTTAAGCGCGCCCACATTTGTTGCGAAAGCAACCTCAGCGGGTGAAAGCGGCGCAATTATATAATAGTAGGGCGCTAAAGATTGCGCCCCTGAGGACGAGCAACGCGTTTTGGCAAACAGCACACATGCGCTGTTTGCGCGTTGCGAGATGAGCGAGCACCTATGTCCCGTGCGAGCGGTGACCGAAAACGCCGCTTTTCATTACGGCGTTTGAGAAGAGCCCTTAAATAACGGCAAATTGGTGCACGCCACAAGTGCACAATTTGCGTTAACATTTATTTTATGAAACACATTCAATGGTTCCCCGGGCACATGACCAAGGCCATGAGGATGATGGAGGAGAGCGTGCGCGTCTGCGACGGCATTATCTATGTGCTCGACGCGCGCTGCCCCGCCTCGTCGTACAACGGCAACCTCAAAAAGACCTTCGGCTCCCGCCCGGTATTGTACGTTCTCAATAAGTGCGACCTCGCCGACAAAAAGTGCGACGACTTCGTAAAGCTCATCCGCGAGCGCGGCGGCGCCTGCATAAAGCTCAACGCCGTCAATGCCAATTCGCGGCGGGATATTGCGGGGGCAATCGCCTCGCTCGTCGCTGAAAAGCAGCAGAAGGGGCTGGAGAAGGGCTACAGGCGCATCTTCCGCTTTATGGTTTGCGGAGTGCCCAACACGGGCAAGAGCACGCTTATAAACCTCCTCTCGCGCGAAAAGCGCGCGGCCACGGGCGACAAGGCGGGCGTCACTCGGGGCAAGCAGTGGATACGCTGCGACGGCTTCGAGCTTTTGGATACCCCCGGCACCACGCCCCCCGCCTTCGAAAATCAGAAGCTGGCCGCCCGCCTCGCGTTTGTCGGCTCCATCAACGACGACATCCTCGACCTCGACGACATCTGCCTCGCCCTCCTCGGCGAGCTCGCCGAAAAATATCCCCAAAAACTCGCGGAGAGGTACTCAATAGACATAGCCTCCCCGCTCGAAATGCTCGAAGGAGTCTGCCGCCGCCGCGGTTTTGTGCTGCGCGGGGGCGATTTTGACTACGAACGCGCCGAGCGCGCCGTCATCGACGACTTCCGGAAGGGCAGGCTGGGGCCCGTCACTCTCGACGATATCTCCGACTGCGACGGCCTTGTATTCTGATATGGACAAGCTCTCGTACGAAAACGCCCTGCACGCGCGGGGCTACAGATATGTGTGCGGCGTGGACGAGGTGGGCAGAGGCCCCCTTGCCGGCCCCGTCGTCTGCGCGGCCGTCATAATGCCCGAAGGCGAGCCCATAGAGGGGGTGGACGACAGCAAAAAACTTTCTGCCAAAAAGCGCCAAGCCCTCTCCGACCTGATCAGGCAGAAGGCCGTTGCTTGGGCCATATGTGCCGTCCAACCGCAGGTAATAGATGAAATCAACATTCTTCAGGCCACGCGGCTGTGCATGAAAAACGCCGTCGAAAGCCTGTCCGTCCGCCCCGACTTCGTCCTCACCGACGGCAATATGACGCTCGATATCGATATCGAGCAACAGAGCATAGTCAAAGGCGACGCTAACTGCTACTGCATAGGCGCCGCGTCCATCATCGCAAAGGTGGAGAGGGACGCGCTCATGGCGGCATATGCGGGGGTCTATCCCGGTTACGGGTTCGAGCGCAACGCAGGCTACGGCACGGCCTCGCACATTGCGGCCATAGAAAAGATGGGCCTCACGCCCATCCACCGCAGGAGCTTTACAAAAAAATGGCAGTAAGGGGCAAAAACCGCCGCCTCGGCCTCTTCGGCGAGGCGCGCGCCGCGCGTTATCTCAAGCGCAGCGGATATAGAATAGTCGAGCGCAACCTGCGCACGCCCTTCGGCGAGGTGGACATAGTCGCAAAAAAGGGCGACGTGCTCGCCTTCGTCGAGGTCAAAACGCGCTCGGGACGGGCCTTCGGCCTGCCCAACGAGGCCGTCCGCCGCGACAGAATGGCCCGCTACATAAACGCCGCAAAGTACTATTTTTCGGGCAGGGAGATGGACGTTGTCGTCCGCTTCGACGTTATCGAGCTGCTCGGCGGCGGCATAAACCATATCGAGGACGCCTTTTCGCCCTCGGACGTCTGATCTCCGCCCGCTCCGCGTTTGCCTGCGCTTGCCGCCCGCTACCTATTATAAAATAGGTATGTCGGAGGGGCGGTTTTAAGGCGGACGGCGCTCAAAAAATTCTTTTGTGAAAATTGCGACACACCCCCCTAAAGCGCTTGATTTTTGCGTGACGGTCTGTTAATATATAGAAGCTTGAAAAAAATAACGACGTCGTGCCCCGTAGCAAAGGCAATCTGTCGGGCGCGGCGCATACATTCGGAGGTCATAAAATGAAAGGTTTGGTAGAAGCCATTGAAAAGGAAGGCATGAAGGAGAGCGTTCCTTCGTTCAACGTCGGCGACACCGTCAGGGTGGGCTTCAAGGTCATCGAGGGCACCAAGGAGAGGATCCAGAACTTCGAGGGCGTAGTCATCGCCAAAAAGCACGGCGGAATAAGGGAGAGCTTTACCGTAAGAAGGCTGTCCTTCGGCGTAGGCGTGGAGAGGACTTTCCCCGTCCATTCCCCCAAGATCGCTTCGATAACCGTTGTAAGAAAGGGCAAGGTAAGAAGGGCTAAGCTCTACTATCTGCGCGGACTTACCGGCAAGGCTGCCAAGATAAAGGAAGTAAAGTAATTTAAAAAAGCTCCCGCCGCGCGCGGGAGCTTTTAAAATTGCCGCTGCCGCGCGACCCGCGCGGCACAGCCAACACGGGGGATAAAATGCTTGCAAAAGTGACAAGTTTCGCCCTCCTCGGCATCGACGGGGTACCCGTCGAGGTGGAGGCCGACATAAACAGGGGAATGACCAATTTCGACATCGTCGGCCTGCCCGACGCCGCCGTAAAGGAGAGCAAGGAGAGGGTGCGCTCGGCCGTGCGCAATTCGCGCTTTCACTTTCCCGTCAACCACGTTACGGTAAATCTCGCTCCCGCCGACATAAAAAAGGAGGGCAGCCAGTTCGACCTGCCCATCGCCGTCGCCGTCATGATGGCGGGCGGAGAGCTTGCCGCGGCGCGCACGCAGGGGGTAGTCCTTCTGGGCGAACTCGCCCTCGACGGCTCTCTTCGGCCCGTTTCGGGCGTGCTGCCTTCGCTCATTTCGGCAATGAAGAGGGGGTACACTAAGTTCGTGGTGCCCCTCGGCAACGCCAACGAGGCGGCCTATATCGAGGGCGCCGAAGTGTACGCTTTAAAGGATCTCTCCCAGACGGCGGCCTTTCTTACGGGCTGCGAGGGCTTCGTGCCCGTCGCGCACAAGAGCTTTGCCTCCGCCCTGCAGTCGGCCTCGTATGCCACCGACCTGTCGCTCGTCAAGGGTCAGACCGTGGCCAAGCGCGCCGTGGAGATAGCCGTGGCGGGCGGGCACAACCTGCTCCTTTCGGGGCCGCCCGGCTCGGGCAAGACTATGATAGCCCGCTGCATCCCCACAATAATGCCCGATCTCACCTTCGAGGAGGCGCTCGAAGTCACGCAGATACACTCCGTGGCGGGCGACCTCGGCGACGAGGGCATAGTGTCCCTTCGTCCCTTCCGCACGCCCCACCACACGGCCACCACAGCCTCGCTGTGCGGAGGCGGCAACACGCGCATCCGCCCGGGCGAGATATCCAAGGCGCACAAGGGCGTGCTGTTTTTAGACGAACTGCCCGAGTATTCGCGCGCCACGCTCGAATCTCTCCGCCAGCCCCTCGAAGATAAGGTGATAACCGTCACAAGGGCGGGCGGCGCCGTCACCTTCCCCGCCGACTTCATGCTGTGCGCCAGCATGAACCCCTGCCCGTGCGGCAACTACGGCTCGGCCTACAAGGAGTGCACCTGCACGCCCGCGCAGATACGCCGCTACCGCGCAAGGATATCGGGGCCGCTGCTCGACAGAATAGATATTCAGGTAGAAGTCGACGGCGTCAGGTACGAGGAGCTCGCCTCGACAGAGAGCGGCGAGAGCAGCGCCGTTGTAAAAAAGCGCGTCGAGCGTGCCCGCGCCATCCAGCGCGAGCGCTTCGGCCGCCCGTCCACCAACGCCAACATGGGCGAAAGGGACATAAAAAAGTACTGCTCTCTCTCGCCCGAGTGCGAAAGTATCCTTCGCGGCGCCTTCGAAAGGCTGTCGCTCTCCGCCCGCGCCCGCTCGAGGACTATAAAGGTGGCGCGCACCATAGCCGACCTCGCTCTATCGGCCGAGATACGCCCCGAGCACATTCTCGAGGCCACCTCGTACCGCAATTTCGATATCAAGGAGCCCTGAACATGACCTATTCGCGACGCGCGGCCGACGTGATAGTCGCCGACAGTTTCGAAGGGCTGGGCCACAGGCACAAGCGCGCCCTGCTGCGCGCTGTCGACTGCGACGACGCCGAGCACATAAAATATGAGCAATTTCTGATTAAAAGCCTCGGCGACGGAGTATATAATAAAGTGAAGCGCGCTCTCTTCGACGGCGCATACAGGGAGAAGGTGCTGCTCGGCCTTGAAAAGAGCGGCATAAGCTGCGTGGTGCTTGGCGACGGCGGATATCCGCCCCTGCTCGCCGAAATACCCGCTCCGCCCCTCGTGCTCTACTGCCGCGGAAATATAAGCTTACTTTCGGGCGACTGCTTCACTGTGGTCGGCTCGCGCAGAACGCCCGCCGCCACGGCGGCGGCCTGCAAGAGGATAGCGGGCGAGCTGACAGAACACTTCACCGTAGTTTCGGGAGTGGCCGACGGCGCCGATACGGCCGCCGTGCGCGGCGCGCTCCCCTCGGGCAAGGTAATATGCGTGCTCCCCGGCGGACACCAAAGCGTTGCCTCGTCCGCCAACGCCGCGCTCATAAAAAGTGTGGAGGAGGGCGGGCTTGTAATCTCCGAAAGTCCCCCTCAAAGGGCGGTGCTCAGATACATGTATGTGGCGCGCAACCGCATACTCGCAGGCCTCTCCAAGGGCACCCTCGTGGTGTCGGCGGGGAGCAGGAGCGGCGCCCTGATCACGGCGGGTTACGCCGCCGACTACGGCAGAGAGGTGTTTGCCTTTCCCCACTCTTTGGGAGTGTCGTCGGGCGAGGGCTGCAATCAGCTCATAAAAAACGGCGCCTCGCTCTGCCGCAATGTGCTTGACATTTTGAGCGAGTTCGGGTTAGAATACCGGGTAAAGCGCGTTGCGCTCACTCCCGCCGAGGAGAAAGTGCTCGCCTACCTGCGCGCAAACGGCGGCGCACACATACAGGCCGTGGCCTCGGCCGTCGGCATAAAGGTGTACGAGGCCGTCACCGTGCTCTCCTCGCTGGAGATAAAGGGGCTCGCCGTCCGCAGCGGCGGCAACAGCTATTCGGCCGTGTGAGCGGCGGCCTGTTGTACTTTTTTGTTGGTCGCTGTCGCTCAGGATGACAATGAGGATAGAATATTAAAATATCGCCCTCTCCGTCTGCGTGCTCTTGCACGCAGACACCTCCCCATACGACGGGGAGGCTATATTGTGGTAAAAGTGTATCTGAAGCGGTATCGGGGAGATTTCTCCGTGCGCTCGGCTTGACAGCCTCGCTTGGTCGAAATGACATGCTCTCCCCGTGGGGGGAGGCTGCGCACGCCTCCATTCCTCCCTCTTGTCATGCCAGCAGCGCGCCGAGAGAGTTGGGGAAAGACCGAGCGTGTGCGCGCGTTGCCGAGGCATCTCGTCGCGACAGCGACGGATAAACGGGCAAAATTCGCCCGTATTGGCTCCCCGTCGCTATGGGGAGCTGTCGGCAATTTATTGCCGACTGAGGGGGCGTTCTTTTTATTTTCGACCTCTCCGACCACACGCTCATGCGTGTGGCCACCTCTCCATGCGAAGGAGAGGCAACAATGCGGTAATAAGTATCTGAAACGTAGCCCGGGGGATTTCTCCGCTCCGTTCGCTTACGCTCACTTCGGTCGAAATGACACACTCTCCCCGAGGGAGTTGACGCGTGACCTCTAACGCAAATAATCGCGGCAAGAGAGACGAGCAACGCGTTTTGGCAAACAGCACACATGCGCTGTTTGCGCGTTGCGAGATGAGCGAGCACCTATGTCCCGTGCGAGCGGTGACCGAAAACGCCGCTTCCCATTACGGCGTTTGAGAAGAGCTCCTCAAATAACGGCAAGTGGATGCCTTCGGCCAAGGCACCACTTGCGTTAATCAATCTTTTAGTTATGCTGCGTAAACTCCGTGTCGTCGCCGTTGCCGCCGTTGCCGGGGTTACCGCCCGCGGCGCCCTGCGCCTGCTGATACATTTTGGCGACTACGGGCTGAACGTCCGACTGAAGTTTGTCGAAGGCGGCCTTGATGCGGTCGTTGTCGCCGCTTTCAAGCTCGGCCTTGGCCGAAGCTATGGCGTCCTCCACGGTCTTTTTATCCTCTTCGGACAGTTTATCGCCCGCCTCCTTCATGGTCTTTTCAAGCGAGTCTATCATGCCCTCGAGGTTGTTTTTGTTGTCGACGGCCTCCTTGCGCTTCTTGTCCTCTTCGGCGTACTTTTCGGCGTCCTTTACGGCCTTGTCTATCTCCTCTTCGGAGAGGTTGGTGGAGGCCGTTATGGTTATGTTGGTCGACTTGCCCGTGCCGAGATCCTTGGCCGTTACGTTGACTATGCCGTTGGCGTCGACGTCGAATGTGACCTCTATCTGAGGCACGCCGCGGGGTGCGGGAGGAATGTCGGTGAGCATGAATTTGCCGAGCGACTTGTTGTCGCGGGCGAACTTTCTCTCGCCCTGAAGCACGTTTATTTCAACGCCGGGCTGATTGTCTGCCGCGGTGGAGAATACCTGGCTCTTCTTTACGGGGATGGTGGTGTTGCGCTCGATGAGGGGCGTGGATACGCCGCCGAGCGTTTCGATGCCGAGGGTCAAGGGCATAACGTCCAGAAGGAGCACGTCCTTTACCTCGCCCGAGAGCACGCCGCCCTGAATGGCCGCGCCTATGGCGACACATTCGTCGGGGTTGATGCCCTTGAAGGGCTCCTTGCCGGTGACTTCCTTTACCTTATTGAATACGGCGGGAACGCGGGTGGAACCGCCGACCATTATTACCTTTTTGATGTCCGAATAGGTGAGACCCGCGTCGGCCATGGCCTTCTTCATGGGCTCTACCGTGCGCTCGACGAGCTCGGCGGTGAGATTGTCGAACTTCTGCCTCGAAAGGTCGATGTCGAGGTGTTGGGGCTGGCCGTCGACCACCGTGATGAAGGGCAGGTTTATGTTGGTGTTGGTCATGCCCGAAAGCTCTATCTTGGCCTTTTCGGCGGCCTCCTTGAGCCTCTGCATTGCCGCCCTGTCCTTGGAGAGGTCTACGCCCGTCTCCTTCTTGAAGGTGTCTACGAGGTAGTCCATTATCTTGGCGTCGAAGTCGTCGCCGCCGAGGTGGGTGTCGCCGTTGGTGGCCAGAACCTCGAACACGCCGTCGCCTATCTCGAGGATGGAGACATCGAAGGTGCCGCCGCCGAGGTCGTAGATCATGACCTTCTGGCTGCCCTCCTGCTTGTCGAGGCCGTATGCGAGCGCGGCGGCCGTGGGCTCGTTGATGATACGCAGAACGTTGAGGCCTGCTATCTTGCCCGCGTCCTTGGTGGCCTGACGCTGGCTGTCGTTGAAGTATGCGGGGCAGGTGATGACCGCGTCGGTAACCTTGGTGCCGAGGTAGCTTTCGGCGTCGGCCTTGAGCTTGGAAAGTATCATGGCCGAGATCTCCTGAGGGGAGAAGCCCTTGTCTATATTTACCTTGTAATTTTCGCCCATGTGGCGCTTGATGGATATGACCGTTTTATCGGGCTGCGCAACTGCCAGACGCTTTGCCGCCTGACCTACGATACGAGTGCCGTCGGCCTTGAAGGAAACTACCGAAGGGGTAGTCCTGCTGCCTTCGCTGTTGGGGATGACGACGGGTTCGCCGCCCTCCATTACCGCCACGCAGGAGTTGGTGGTGCCTAAATCAATACCGATAACTTTTCCCATAATATATTTTCTCCTTTCCTGTAAAAGGTATGTTTACTTTTTTTATTATGCAGCTTTATTTATTATGCAGCGCCCGAGGCGCATTTAAACTATATGGTGACTATTACCTGAGCGAAGCGGATGACCTTTCCGCCCTGACGATAGCCCTTTTTGAGCACCCTTGCCACGGCGTTGGGTTTCTGGCCCTCCTCGGCGGGGACATTCATTATGGCCTCGGCCACGCTCTCGTCGAAGTCGTCGCCGACGTTGACGGCTATCTCCTCGATGCCGAGCGAGGAAATTATCGTGTTGAAGCTCTTTATTATCTTGTCGATGCCCGTCTTGGTCTTTTCGTCGGGAGCGCCCTCGTAGGCGTAGCCGAAGTTGTCGGCAACGGGCAGCAGCTTGAGCACGGCCTCGGCCTTGCCGTCGGCAAAGGCCTGAGCCACGGCCGTCTGGTTGCGCTTGCGGAAGTTGTCGTACTCGGCGGAAACCGAATACCACTTGCGCCTGTAGTCCTCGGCGGCGGCGAGAGCCTTTTCGAGCTCGGAAGGTTCCTTGGGCGCCTCCTCGGGCGCCTTGTCGGCCTCCTCGTTTTGAGGTGCGGACGCCTCGGCGGGAAGTTCTTCCATCTCCTCTTGGTCGCTGTGTTTGAGTTTATCTTTTTTTTCAGACATTGTGGTTTTTCCTGCAAATCGTTTTACAATTTTAATATAACGCGCAAAACTTGTGCTTAAACACGCAAACACAATTTTTTTTGAAAAGGCATGTTTTTTGGCGCTGCTCGGCGCAAAATAGTGCATTTTACGGTTTAAAATTGCTCGCACATGTTGACTTGTGCCGTTTTGTGTGGTAGAATTTGAGTATGTACATGATAAAGCGGCTGCCGCTGAAGAAGCTTTTCAACACCCGCGACCTGGGCGGAATGCCCGCCGCGGACGGGCTTGTTATCAAGCACGACAGGCTGATACGCAGCGGAAAACTTTATAAACTGCCCGACGACACCGTTCAAAAGCTCAAAAAGAAGGGGCTCAACCTTATTATCGACCTGCGCATTTACACCGAGCGCGAGGAGTACCCCGACACGGTGATAGACGGCGTTGAGTATGTGCACCTGCCCGTGCTGTGCACGGCCACGCCCGGCATCACGCGCGAAAAGAGCATGACAAAGACCATGGCCATAGAGTCGCGCCGCATAAAGACGGAATTCGGCACGGCCGACAACTACATGCTGGCCATGTACAAGATGGTGCTCTTTTCGGACGAGGCCGTGGGGTATTTAAGGGACTGCCTGCGCCTTATTATAGACAACGACGGGTGCGTATTATGGCACTGCAGCGGCGGAAAGGACAGGGCTGGCCTCGTGGCCATGCTGGTGGAGAGCCTTTTGGGCGTGGACGAGAGGATGATTGTGGCCGACTATGTGGCCTCGCACCGCTTTCAGAGGGCCAAGTTCTTCTGGAACAGGGTGGGACTGATGATAGCTCCCCTTGTGCCCCGCTTCAAACACATTCTTTACGGCATGATGGCCGCAAAGCCCAAGTACATCACCGACACCATTGCCGCCGTAAAGGAGGAGTACGGCAGCATAAACGAATACTGCAAGCAGCGCCTGGGCGTGACCGACGAGGATATAGCCCTGATGAGGAGCAAATATCTGGAAAAGCCCAAAAAGACGGGGCTTTTCGGGCTGTGAGGTTTTTATTTAATATATGTTATTATGTAGGGGGCGCAGCCTGTCGGCCGCGCCCCCTTTTTTGCTGTGCGAACAGCATGTAAAATTGAAACGAAAAGTCGATATATTGCCTTACGGCAACTCGATATGCCCCGTTCGGGGGCTCGATATGGCCGCGAAATATCGCGGCCTCGATATGCGGCGCAAAGCGCGCCGCGTTATGGTGGGGGCGCGGGAGGTCAGCCGTTGTAGCCGTTGGGGTTGGACGACTGCCACTTCCACTGCGAGGCGCACATGTCCTCGAGATCGTATTTGGCCTTCCAGCCCAGCTCTCGCTCGGCCTTTGCGGACGAGGCGTAGCAGGCGGCAATGTCGCCCGGACGGCGGGGGTCGATGACATAGGGCAGAGTTTTGCCGCACGCCTTTTCGAAGGCGTGGATCATGTCGAGCACAGAATAGCCTATGCCCGTGCCGAGGTTGTATATGTGCACTCCGCTGCTCTGGCAGCCCTTTATGGCGGCAATGTGCCCGAGGGCAAGGTCGACGACATGGATGTAGTCCCTCACTCCCGTGCCGTCGGGCGTGGGATAGTCGTTGCCGAAGACGTGCACGCACTTGAGCTTGCCCGTGGCCACCTGCGCCACATAGGGCATGAGGTTGTTGGGTATGCCCTTGGGGTCCTCGCCGATAAGTCCGCTTTCATGCGCGCCGACGGGGTTGAAGTAGCGCAGCAGCACCACCGTCCACTCGCTGTCGGCCTTCCACACGTCGGTGAGCATTATCTCCTGAAAATACTTGCTCGTGCCGTAGGGGTTGGTGGTGCCGCCTATGGCGCAGTTTTCGTCGAGGGGCAGCCTTTCGGGAGTGCCGTAGACGGTGGCCGACGACGAAAATACTATCTTTTTGCAGCCGTGGCGGCGCATGACGTCGACGAGCACCAGGGTGCCGTTGAGGTTGTTGTCGTAGTACTCCACGGGCATCCTGCACGACTCGCCCACGGCCTTGAGCCCTGCAAAGTGGATGACCCAGTCGATAGCGTGCTCGGTGAAAATTTTTTCGAGCAGCGCGCGGTCGCGCACGTCGCCCATGTAGAAGGCGACCTCTTTGCCCGTTATTTTTTTAACGCGCTTTAAGCTCTCCTCGCAGGAGTTGGAAAGGTTGTCCACCACTACTACGCCGTAGCCGGCGTTGAGAAGTTCGACTACGGTGTGGCTGCCGATAAAGCCGGCGCCGCCCGTGACGAGAATGGTCTGCATAAATTATATACCTCCGCTTGAGCGCGGCGGAAAATCCGCCGCGCGGGGCGCGCGTGCGCGTGCGCACGCGCGCCCCTTTTTCCTTAATTATACGCGGAGAGAGCAAAAATGTCAATCGTTATTCGACGGTAACGCTCTTGGCGAGGTTGCGCGGCTTGTCGGGGTCGAGGCCGAGGAGCAGCGCGGCGCGGTAGGCCACGAGCTGGAGCGCCGTGGCGGTGACGAAGGCCGAGGCGTGCGCGGGCACGCAGGGCAGCAGCCAGCAGGCGTCCACCCGCCCGCCGAGACTTTCGGCTATCCTCGGCAAGGTTGTGACCACCGCCACTTTTCCCCTGCGCGAGAGTATCTGTTCGACGGCGTTTACGCACTTTTCGGCTGTGCCGCCGTCGGAGATAATGACCACCGACAGCACGGTAGGGTCGACGAGGGCGAGAGTGCCGTGCTTGAGTTCGCTTGCGGGCATGCCCGCCGAAAAAATGTAGGAAACTTCGCGCAGTTTTAAGGAGGCCTCGACGGCGACGTCGTAGTCGGCGCCCCGCCCGATGAAGAACACGGCGCGGCTGTCGGCGCACAGGCGGGCAATGGTGCGGGCGTACTCCCCCTCGGCCGTCAGCTCCTCCACGCGGTCGGCGACGGACGAGAGCAGCGCGCGCCGCGACGCGGCCGTGCGGGGGGAGGATATGAGGTGAAAGACGGCCAGCTGGCCTATGTAGCTCTTGGTGGCGGCCACGCACACCTCGGGGCCGGCGCAGACGGGCAGCACCATATCGCTGACGCGCGTTATGGCCGAGTAGCCGACGTTTGTCACCGAAACGAGGTAGGCCCCTCCCTCGCGCAGGGTGAGCGCGGCGCGAAGGGTGTCGGCCGTCTCCCCGCTCTGACTGACGGCTATGCACACCGTGCGGCGGGTGACGCGCGGCGGGTCGCAGCGCGCCTCGCCGGCAATGCAGGCGCGGACGGGACAGCCGTACTCCCACTCCAGAAGGCGCGCGCCTATCAGGCAGGCGTTGTAGGCGGTGCCGCACCCCGTAAGCACTATTTTGTCGGCCGAGCGCAGACGGGCGGTCAGTTCCTCCGAACGGGAAAAGGAGGCGAGGGCGGCGCAGGTGGCGCGCATCGTGCGGGCGTTTTGGCCGATCTCCTTCAGCATATAGTGGGCGCAGCCCTTTCCGTCCTCTCCGCCCGCCTCCCCCTCGACGGGGCGGAAGGGGCGCTCGACGGGGCGCATGGCTCCGTCGAACACGGCTATCTCTTCGGCCGTGACGAGGGCTATGTCGTCCTCCTCCAACACGCAGCAGCTCTCGGCAAAGCCGACGAGGGCGGACATGTCGCTGGCGGCGAAGTTGCCCCTCCTTCCCCTGCCGAGCAGCACGGGCGAGCCGCGGCGGGCGACAGCAAAGCCGTTGAAGGAGGCATACAGCGCGGCTATGGCCCAGCAGCCCTTCAGCCTCCCGGTGACGGCGTGCAGGGCGGCGGCGAGGTCGCCCGAATACTCGCGCCCGAGGAGGTGGACTATGACCTCGCTGTCCGTCTGCGAGAAGAAGGCGTCGCCGAGGGCGACGAGTTCGGCCCTCAGTTCGGCATAGTTCTCTATCATGCCGTTGTGCACTATGGAGAAGGGGCCGTACTCGTGGGGGTGGGCGTTGGCGCTGCCCGCCTCGCCGTGAGTGGCCCAGCGGGTGTGGCCTATGCCGCAGCAGCCCTCCGCGTCCTTTAAAAGGGGCGCGAGATTTTCCACCCGCCCGACCCGCTTTACGGTGGTTATCCTGCCCCCGCCGAGCGTGGACAGGCCCGCCGAATCGTAGCCGCGGTACTCGAGTTTTTTCAGTCCTTCGTAGAGTATCCCCGCCGCGCGCTCACTGCCCGCGTATGCGATTATCCCGCACATATCCCCCCTCCTTTATGCTCTTTTCTATGGCGGCGCACGCCGCCGCGCACGCCCCTTCGTCCTCGCTTTCGGCCATTATGCGCACCACGCTTTCGGTGCCCGACGGCCTGACTATCAGCCTGCCGCGCGCGCCCAGAAGGGCGCGCGCCTCCCCGCATGCGGCGCGCACTCCGCCGTCCGAAAGACAGTCGCCGTCCGCCTCAACGTTTACAAGCTTTTGGGGCAGGAGGGCAAGGCCCGCCGTCAGCGCGGACAGCGGCCCGCCCGAGCGGACGAGGGCCTGCATCAGCCATATTGCCGTGGCAATGCCGTCGCCGCAGCCGCCCCGCCCGACTATTATGTGCCCCGACTGCTCGCCGCCGAGGGACAGGCCGCGCGCAATGAGCGCCTCGGCCACGTTTCTGTCGCCCACGGGACAGCGGAAGAGACGGACGCCCTGCCGCGCGAGCGAACTCTCCAGCCCGCCGTTGCTCATAACGGTGGCGACTATGCCGTCGCCTTCGAGCCCGCCCCTGCCCTTTAAATATCTTGCAAGTATATATAATATGCCGTCGCCGTCTACGACGTTGCCGCGTTCGTCGGCGCATATGCAGCGGTCTCCGTCGCCGTCAAAGGCAAATCCGACGTCCAGCCCCCTGCGCGCGACCATGGCGCACAGCCGCAGGGGATGCGTCGAGCCGCAGCCGTCGTTTATGTTGAGGCCGTCGGGGCGGCAGCCGATGGCGCACACCTCGGCGCCGAGGTCGGCAAACGCCCTGCGGGCGAGATTGTAGGCCCCGCCGTTGGCGCAGTCCAGCCCCACCCTGTACCCCGTGAAGGGCACCTCGGACAGCGACAGGAGTGAAGCCAAATAGCTCTTTCTGCCCGCGGGCATATCGACTATCCTGCCCACGGCGCCGTCGGCGGCGTACGGCGGCGGGTCGCCGCCAAGACAGGCCTCTACGGAGGATATGAGGCCGTCGTCCGCCTTCTGCCCCCCGCGCGAAAATATCTTTATGCCGTTGTCGGGATAGGCGTTGTGGCTGGCCGAGATCATTACGCCCGCGTCGTAGCCGAAGGCGCGCACGCAATGGCAGACGCAGGGCGTGGTGACGACGTGCAGGAGGTGGGCCTCCCCGCCCGAGGCGGCCACGCCCGAGGCGAGGGCGTACTCGAGCATGTATGAGGAGCGGCGGGTGTCCTTGCCTATGACGACGCGCGCCGCCCTTCCCCCCTCGCCCGTGCTGCCGAGATATCTGCCCACAGCGAACGCGTGGGCGGCCGTCAGCCTCACCCCCGCCCTGCCGCGAAAACCGTCGGTGCCAAAAAATTCACCCATCGCCGTACCTCCCCCGCCCGCCTTCGGGCACGATTTTGAGCGGGGGACGGGAGATGACGAACGCCCCGCCCTCCACCCCGCCGCCCACCGTGGTGCCCGCCGCTATGAAGGCTCCGTCGGCAATGTCGGCGGGGGCGACGATGTTTGAATTGCAGCCTATGAACACATTATTTCCCACCCGCGTGCGGTGCTTTGCCCGCCCGTCGTAGTTGGCGAACACCACGCCGCAGCCCACGTTGACGCCCTCGCCTAAGGCGGCGTCGCCTATGTAGGCGAGGTGGGCCACCCTGCATCCTCCGCCCAGGACGGCGTTTTTGAGCTCGACGAAGTCGCCCACGCGGCAGCCGTCGCCTATCTCGCACCCGCCGCGCACGTTGCACCACGGCCCGAGCGTGCAGCCCGAGCCGATGCGGGCTCCCTCCACCACGCACCCCGCAAGCAGCGAAGTGCCCCCGCCTATCGCCGTCCGGCCCGAGATATGGCAGGGCGAACATATGCGCACCCCCGCCGATATGCTTGCCGAACGACTGACGAACACCTCGGCGCCCGTCACCTCGGCGCCCATTCTTTTGAGCTCGCGCAGCGAATAAAAACCATGCCTTTTGAATGTTTTCACCCCATATAATATGCCCGCTCCGCCCCCTTATGTGCCTTCTTTCCTCCCCCCGGCGGGCAAAAATACTTTAGTGCGGTAAAATTATAAATTTATTCTTGACATATTAAATCGTATAGTATATAATATAAAGAAATATATACGCCAAGTTTTCGCATAAATGTATAATATATCTTAAGGAGGAGAGCACATGAAACTCAAGGGCGCGGACATACTCATCAACTGCCTGCTGGAGCAGGGCGTGGACACCATTTTCGGCTATCCCGGCGGCGCCGTGCTGGACATATACGACGCGCTGTACCGAAACGGAAAGATAAACCACATTCTGACCGCACACGAACAGGGCGCGGCCCACGCCGCCGACGGCTACGCGCGGGCGACGGGCAAGGTGGGCGTATGCTTTGCCACCTCTGGCCCGGGCGCGACAAACCTTGTAACGGGCATTGCCACGGCCTTTATGGACTCCATACCCATGGTGGCGGTGACGGGCAACGTGGGGCTCAACATGCTGGGCAGGGACTCCTTTCAGGAGGTGGACATAGCCGGCATAACCATGCCCATAACCAAGCACAACTACATAGTAAAGGACGTTAAAGAGCTGGCGGACACCATCCGCCACGCCTTCTACATAGCCAATTCGGGCAGAAAGGGGCCCGTGCTCATCGACATTCTTAAAAACGTTCAGATAGCCGAGTGCGAATACGCTCCCCTCCCTCCCCACCCCCTTAAGACCTTTTCGATAGACGGCGACAAGGTAAAGGCCTCGGCCGAGATAATCAACGCGGCAAAACGGCCCGTGATAATCGCGGGCGGCGGCGTGATATCCTCGGGCGCCTCGCCCTACCTTAAGGAGCTGGCCAAAAAGCTCAACGCGCCCGTCACCTACACGCTGATGGGCAAGGGCGCCGTGGCCGACGGCGACCCCGCGTGCATAGGCATGCTGGGCATGCACGGCACCATATCGGCCGCCAAGGCCATCATAGCCAGCGACGTG
>CALVRO010000030.1 GCA_944358655.1 uncultured Clostridia bacterium
CAGCATCGGACGTGGCCTCCCGCGCGCGGGAGAGATCTTCGTTGAAGCGGCGGCGCCAGAGGGAGTTGATGGCAAAGCATGCCGGCATGCCGAGGTTGGTTTCAAGACAGGAGTTGACTATGAGGGTGCGGAGGCTGGCCTCGTTGAGGGGACGGATGCCGTTGACGAGCAGCGAAAATTCCCAGCCGAACTGCACGCAAAATCCTATAAGGCAGAGCGTGAGGATATTGACGAGCGCGGGCCTGCCCTCCCTTTTGAGGAGCACGACTATGAGTATGAGATAGGAGAGCACAAGTGCCACTCCCATCCAGCCGTGGTACGCGCCCGTCGTGCGCGAGGTGGTTATGGTGGCCTCGCCGCCCATCTCGCATATGGAGGGAGCTATCATCCACCACATAACTATGAGGAATATCCAATACTTTAGAAGTTTATCGCGGTTGAGGCACACCCATATGAAGGCAAAGTTGGTTATGCCGTAGCTCATGGACATCCACAACAGCACCCAAAACGTGCCGAGAGCGTCGGCGAGGGCGCCGTCTATGTACACAGTGCGGGTGTGGCTTAAAAGGTAGAATCCGCCGTAGTCGACAAGCGTGTAAAGCACGCCGCCGAACAGCGCGAAGATGACGGTGGAATAGCGCTTTTTCCAGATGAGAAGGCCGAGAAAGACTACAATGAATATGCTGTCTAAAATTATATACAGCAGATTGAGATTGCGCGTGGGGACTATGTCCGCCGCGGCGGAGAGAAGCTGTGGCATATTTGAGCCGTCCTTGTTTTTTTATAAGAGTATATTTCGCCTATATAAATTTAAGATAAACCATGCGGGCGGCAATGACTTTGAAAAGCTGCGGCCGCCCCGATACTTTATCGGGGCGGCCGCACGGCGTACGATTTATTTTTTATAGCTGTCGGCGAGGGCGGCGAAGGCGGGAAGAGAGCGGGCTATCATGTCGGGCGACACGCAGTAGGACACGCGCACATACCCCTCCACCCCGAAGGACTTTGCCGACACGAGCAGCAGCTCGTACTTTTTCGCCCTCTCGGCGAAGGCGTCGGAGTCGGGCTCGGGCGAGCGAACAAAGAGATAGAAGGCGCCGTCGGGGCGCACCACCTTGTAGCCGTAGCTTGTAAGCGCGGCGACGAGCGTGTCGCGGTTGCGCTCGTAGACAGAAACGTCGGGCAGCACGTCGGCCACGCGCGCGATGAGCTTTTGGAAGAGCGCGGGCGCGCACACATACCCCAGCGCCCTGCCCGCGCCGCAGACGGCGGCGTAGACTTCGGCGGCGTTGTTCATATCGGGGCATACGGCTATGTAGCCTATCCTTTCGCCGGGGAGCGAGAGCGATTTGGAGTAGGAATAGCAGACTATGGATTGCGCGTAGTAATTCATAATATAGGGCACCTCCACTCCGCCGAACACCAGCTCGCGGTAGGGCTCGTCCGAGATGAGATAGATCGTCTGCCCCATTTCCTTACATTCCTGTAAAACCTTACAGAGCTGTTCTATAGATTTTTTGGTGTAAACCACGCCCGAGGGGTTGTTGGGCGAATTTATTAAAACGGCCTTTGTCCTGGGCGTTATTGCCGCCCTTATTGCGGCGATGTCGGGCTGGAAGGTGCCCTCCTCGCCGAGGACGGGGACGAGTACTCCGCCCGCGTGCTCGGTGAACACGCGGTACTCGGGGAAGAAGGGCGCTATGGTTATTACTTCGTCGCCAGCGTTTAAGAGGGCGTTCAAGGTTATGCACAGCGAGGCGGCGGCGCCGCACGTCATGTAGATATTGTCGGCGGAGAGCGAGAGCGAGAAATTTTTGTTTATGTGCTCCGCCACGGCGGCGCGGCAGGCGTAGTCGCCCTGAGCCGAGGTGTAGCCGTGCACTTCCACGGGGTCGCAGGAGGAGAGGATGCTTATAAGTTCCTCGCGGACGGCCGCGGGCGCGGGCACCGAGGGGTTGCCGAGGGAGAAGTCGAACACGTTGTCCTCGCCTATCTGCGCCTTGCGCTTTTTGCCGTATTCGAAGAGTTCGCGGATGACCGAGCGGACGGAGCCGAGCCGGACGCTTTTTTGATTTATCATATGCCAAAACCTCGCGCGTGACTTTATTTTATTACATTATAGCACATAATTATCGATATGTAAAGGGGCGCGGGGCGGCAAATTGGTTTTGCCGCCCCGCGCCCCGTTTTTTGCCTTTCGACCTCTGCGGGCGAAAAAGGGTCTACCCCGTAAGTTTTTTGCGGAACTGTTCCATTATCCTGCTCTCTATGCGCGACACCTGCACCTGCGACACGCCGAGCATGGCGGCGACTTCGGCCTGCGTCATGTCGCGGAAATAGCGGAGCATTATCACCTTTTTGTCGCGTTCGGGCAGTTCGGCTATGGCCGAGCGCAGCTCGAGCTTTTCTATCATCTCCTCCTGTCCGTCGCCCGAGGGGAGCTTGTCGAGCAACAGTCGCGAGTCGTCCTCTCCACCGTCCGCCTTGGCGAACAGCGAAAGGGGCATGCGCGAGGAGCCCATTGTGAACACCACCTCGGCGGGCGGCATGGCGAATTTTTCGGCTATGTCCTTTACCGACGGCGCAACGCCGTGCGCCGAGGAGTACTCCTCCACATAGGCGTTGATGCGCTTGGCGGCCGCCTTGAGAGAGCGGCTGACCTTGATCGAGCCGTCGTCGCGCATGAAGCGCTTTATCTCCCCCGCTATCATGGGCACGGCGTAGGTGGAAAAGCGCACGCCGTAGGAGGGATCGAAGCCGTTGACGGCCTTCAATAGGCCCATGCCCGCCAGCTGGTAGAGATCGTCGTACTCCACCCCCTTGTTGAGGTAGCGCCTGACTATGCACTTTAAAAGGCTTTGGTTGTCGGCGAGCAGTTTTTCCTTGGCCGAGGCGTCGCCCGCCTTGGCAAGGGAGATGAGTTGGTTTGTAGTCTGTCTGTCAAACATTCTCCACTTCCGCGTTGAGTTGCTTGGCCATACGCACGACGGTGCCCTCGCCCCTTTGGGACTGCACGGAGAACTCATCCATAAAGGTCTGCATTATGGTGAAGCCCATGCCCGAGCGCTCGTCGCCGGGCAGAGTGGTGTAAAAGGGCTGAAGCGCCTTTTGCACGTCCTCTATCCCTCTGCCCCTGTCGGTGACCGAAATATGTAGAAGGTCGCCCTGCATGTCGCACTCCACCATGACAGGGCCCGCCTCCCCGCCGTAGGCGTGGACGGCGCAGTTGGCCACGGCTTCGGACACGGCCGTCTTTATGTCGGAGATGACCGAGAGCGAGGGATTTTTATATACGCAGAAGGCGGCGACGGCGTCGCGGGCGAAGGCCTGATTGCAGGCGAGAGAGAGAAATTCGAGCTTTAAATAGTTATCTGTCATAGGAGAAAAAACACCTCACTTGTCTGCCCTGGGGATGAGCGAGTAGACGCCGCTCAGCGAGAGCACTTTGTCGGCGGCTAGATCGGGCGAGCTGACATACATGGCCTTGCCCGCCGCCCTTGCCTTTTTGTATCTGCCGATGAGAAAGCCTATGCCCGAAGAGTCCATGAAGGTCATGCCCGAGAGATCGACTATGACCTTGCGTGCGGCGGGGGCGCGGGCTATGAGCTCGTCGCACGCCGCCCGCGCGGAAGGGGCGGAATACTCGTCCATCTCGCCGCACGGCTTTAAGATGAGCGCGCCGCCCGAAAGCGACGAAAGAACTTTCACTTTTTCATCCTCCTTAAGCTTGCTGCCGATAAATGATACCACCCCTTTGCGCGCGGGATTTGGCATATTTGCCCGAAATTTGGCGCATTTTGGCGAAAACGTGGGCCGAAGCCGCTATTTAAGGGCGCGAAAGGGCCGCGGCGCTCGGATGAGCGCCGCGGCCTTAAAAAATAAACTCTATACTATAATAATTTTATCCGGAATTTCTTACGGAAAACACACTTCGTTTGCACGGATGACGTTTTATCGAAACGCCGATAAAAAGTTACTTCTTTTTGGGACGTATGCAGTCGAGCCCGCCCATGTAGGGACGGAGCACTTCGGGGATGAACACCGAGCCGTCGGCCCGAAGGTGATTTTCGAGGAAGGCTATCAGCATGCGGGGCGGAGCGACGACGGTGTTGTTGAGAGTGTGGGCATAGACGTTTTTGCCCGTGGCCGCGTCCTTGTACTTTATGCCGAGGCGGCGTGCCTGAGCGTCGGTGAGGTTGGAGCAACTGCCCACCTCGAAATAGCCCTTGCGGCGGGGCGACCACGCCTCGACGTCGAGCGAGCGGTATTTGAGGTCGGCCAGATCGCCCGAGCAGCACACGAGGGTGCGGCAGGGTATGCCCATGGACACGAAGAGTTCAACGGTATAGTTCCACATCTTTTCGTACCAGCTGTCCGACTCCTCGGGCTTGCAGATGACTATCATCTCCTGCTTTTCAAACTGGTGTATGCGGTAGATGCCCCTCTCCTCTATGCCGTGAGCGCCCTTCTCCTTTCTGAAGCAGGGCGAATAGGACGTCAGAGTCAGGGGCAGGTCGCTCTCCTTCAAGGTGGTGTTCATAAAGCGGCCTATCATGGAGTGTTCGCTGGTGCCGATGAGGTAGAGATCCTCGCCCTCTATCTTGTACATCATGCCGTCCATCTCTTCGAAGGACATTACGCCCGAAACGACGTCCGAACGGATCATGAAGGGCGGGATGACGTAGGTGAAGCCCTTGCCTATCATGAAGTCGCGGGCATAGGCCAGCACGGCAGAGTGAAGGCGGGCCACGTCGCCGAGGAGGTAATAGAAGCCGTTGCCGCTCGTGCGCCTTGCGGCGTCGAGGTCTATGCAGCCGAGGTTTTCCAGAATATCGAGGTGGTAGGGCACTTCGAAGGGCTTTTCTTCGGGAGTCAGGTAGGTGTTCTGCTGAACGTTGCAGCTGTCGTCCCTGCCGATGGGCACGTCGTCGGCGATTATGTTGGGAATGGCCATCATGTCCCTTTTGAGCTGTTCCTCGGCCTCGGCGGTGAGTTTTTCTATTTCGGCGATGCGGTCGTTGTTGGCCTTGGCCTCGGCCTTGGCGGCCTCGCCCTCCTCCCTCTTGCCTTCGCGCATGAGGGCGCCTATCTTTTTGGCTATGGCGTTGCGCTGCGCCCTGCGCGTATCGCCCTCCTGCTGAAGGGCGCGGCGGCGGGCGTCGAGTTCGAGCACCTCGTCGACGAGGGGCAGTTTTTTGTCCTGAAATTTCTTTTTGATGTTCTCCCTTACTTTGTCGGGATCGGTGCGGATGAGGTTAATGTCTATCATATCTGCTCTCTCTTTGCGCGCGCCGTCAACGTGCCGACGGGGGCGCTTTAAATTTGTTCCAAAATATTATAAACCAATTTGCGGGTTATTGCAAATGAATTGCCTTTATTTAATTGAAAAAAAAACGAAGGCATGGTATAATTGAATTGTTCTTGTTAAAAAGCGGCGAGAATGAGCATACTCTATTGTGCCCACCCGCGATGAGGAAAGAAAATGAGCAAAATTTATTATAAACCAAACGCGCCCGACCCCGACGAGGACGGCCTGCCCGAAGCGGTGGCCGCGCCCGAGGGCGACGGCGGCGAGACGGCGGCAGCCGCCCCTCCCGCAGACGACAGGCCGGTGTCGACAAAGCAGTACACCGCCACGCCCGGCTTCGACAAGCAGAAGATAATAAAGTACTTCAAGCGCCACCCCAAAAAGGCGGTTTCGGCGGGAAAGTGCGAGAGGTTCACGCCCACCGTTGAGGAGGGCCTGACCGAGGCGCAGGTGGAGGCGCGCTTCCGCCAGTTCGCCTTCAACGACACCAACAAGAAGTACTCCAAGTCGTACGCCAGCATATTCATAGGCAACATCTGCACCTTCTTCAATCTGCTTTGCCTGTGCGCCTTTATAGCGCTGTTGCTGGCGGGGACGACGGGCATCACCAACTACCTCGTAATAATAATCACCTCGGCCAACATAATAATAGCCATCATTCAGGAGATAATCGCCAAGCGGTCGATAGACAGGCTGTCGATAATGGGTTCGGCGACCTCGAAGGTGGTGCGCGACGGGGAGATAGTTGAGATACCCTCCTCGGAGATAGTGCTCGACGACATTCTCCTTTTGGAGCTGGGCAACCAGGTGCCCGCCGACTGCATACTCGCCGAGGGTTCGGTGGAGGTGAACGAGAGCCTGCTGACGGGCGAATCGGTGCCCATTAAGAAGATGCCCGGCGACGCGCTGTACGCGGGGAGCTTCATCTCCTCGGGCAGCGGCAAGTTCAGGGTGGAAAAGGTGGGCAAGGACACCTACCTTGAAAAACTGACGGCCAAGGCGAGGAAGTACCGCAGGCCCAACTCCGAGCTGATGAACTCGACAAAGCTCATCATAAAGTGCGTGGGCTTTCTGATAGTGCCCATTGCCATAGGCATGTTCTTTACCACCTATCACGCTCCACTCTCGGAGACGGCGCTCAGCGGGGTGTTCGATTACATATTCGACGCCAAGATAAACTACGCCATCCAGCGCACCTGCACGGTGGTCATAGGC
This sequence comes from uncultured Clostridia bacterium, assembly GCA_944358655.1. Taxonomy (GTDB): domain Bacteria; phylum Bacillota; class Clostridia; order Christensenellales; family Borkfalkiaceae; genus Coproplasma. The sequence continues at coordinate 6,524 of CALVRO010000030.1, forward strand.
ATGATACCTTCGGGAATGATGCTGCTGACTTCGATAGCGCTGGCATTGGGCGTAATAAGACTTGCAAAGAACAACACGCTTGTGCAGGATCTGTACTCCATAGAGATGCTGGCGAGGGTAAACGTTTTATGTCTGGACAAGACGGGCACCATTACCGACGGCCGCATGAGGGTGAGCGACTGCGTCATCCTCAACACGGTGGGACAGTATTCGCTGGGGGATATCATGGGGTCTATGCTGTCGGCGCTCAACGACAACAACCAGACTTCGATAGCGCTTTTGAACCACTTCGGGCACAGCGACGCGCTGTCGCCCACGGCGAAGATACCCTTCTCGTCCAAGCGCAAGCTTTCGGCGGTGACATTCGAGGACACGGGAACATTCTGCATGGGCGCGCCCGAATTTGTATTGAAGCCCATGCCCGCAAAAGTTGACAGGATTGTAAAGCAATACGCGCAGATGGGGCTGAGGGTCATAGTTTTAGCGCACTCCCCCACCCCCATCGTCGGCGACAAGCTGCCCGCAAATTTAAAGCCCGTGGCGATAATTTCCATTGCCGACAACATACGCGAGGACGCCGTGGACACCATTAAGTGGTTCCGCCAGAACGACGTGGCCGTAAAGGTCATTTCGGGCGACAACCCCGTGACGGTGGCCGAGGTGGCCAAGCGCGCGGGGATAGAGAACGCCGACAAGTTCATCTCGCTCGAAGGACTGAGCGACAAGGAAGTTGAGAGCGTGGCCAACAAATACACGGTGTTCGGCCGCGTGACGCCCGACCAGAAGGCCATACTCGTCCGCTCTATCAAGGGCGCGGGCAACACCGTTGCCATGACGGGCGACGGCGTAAACGACATTTTGGCGCTCAAGGAGGCCGACTGCGCGATATCGGTGGCCTCGGGCAGCGAGGCGGCGAGGAACGTCAGCCATCTGGTGCTGATGGACAACAACTTCGCCTCCATGCCCAAAGTTGTGGGCGAGGGCCGAAGGGTAGTCAACAACATTAAGAATTCGGCCTCGCTGTATCTGATGAAAACGCTGTTCACGGGCATACTCGCCGTGATATGCATGGTCATACTGCAGCAGCCCTACCTGTTCATGCCGAGCAACATGCTGCTTTTAGAGGTGTGCATAATAGGCGCGCCCTCGGTGGCGCTTTCGCTGCAGCCCAACAAGGAGAGGGTACAGGGCAAGTTCATAACGCACGTCATGAGCCGAAGTATCCCCGGCGCCGTGCTGATGATATGCTGCGTGATGGCGATATACCTTGTGTACTTCTTCAACCCGCAGGAATACGAGGCATACTATGTGCCCATGTGCATGATGGCCATGACCTTTGCGGGACTTGTGATGCTTTTGAGGGTGTGCCAACCGCTCAACGTGTATCGCACGACGCTCTTCCTGCTGATGGTGGCGTTCACCGCGCTGGCGCTGTGCGTGCCGTGGATAGGCGACATGCTGTACAACGTCAGCGACGAGGCCAAGTGGTCGCTGCTCGAATGGGACACCACCAAGCTTTTGATAATCGCCGTGGTGATAGAGGCGGCATTCCCCATATCCAACGGACTGATAAAGATAGTGCAGATACTGCTGCCCTCCTCCACAGGCAAAAAGCCCGACGTGCTGGAGATAGAGCACACCGCGTCCTGACGCGGGTATTTGCCGAAGATAAACTCAAATTTTAAGGGCGGCGGGAGCGCCTTTGGTGCTCCCGCCGCCCTTATATATGCGGGGGCGGGGGCAAGCCAAAAGGCTTGCCCCCGCCCCGTCCCTCTACTCGCCGAGGGGGACTATTTTTTGATAGAGCACGGTCATGTTATCGTTGAGTACGCCGTCCATGTGGTAGTGGCCGAAGTACCATTTTTTGTAGGTGACTATGTCCTCGAAGTAGGACAGCATGTGATTTTCGGGATAGCGGCCCATCTGAATGTTGCGCGTGCGCAGGGGCGGATACATCAGCGCCCTCTCGCCGCACGAATGGGTTATTATGTAGTCGACCTTGTTGCCGTATCTTTTTAAATTGGCTATGGCCTCGTCGAGCTCGGCGTGCGAGGGCAGCTCCTCGCGCCACCACGATAGGCCCTCGGTGCGGACGTATCTGTCGATACTCGTCGCCCCGCCGAAGGTGAATATTGTGTTGCCCTCGAGCTCGTAGACCTGCCCGCGCATGAGGTGGATGACGTCGGGGCGCACCATGTGCACCTTGCCTCCCCACCTCCTGGTGACGGGAAAGGCGTTGAGTATGTCGAAGTTTTCGTGATTGCCGTCGACAAAGAGCACCGTGAAGGGGAGCGCGCTGTAGGGTTTAAGGTCGGCGGCGAGCGTCTTTGCCCACCACACGCCGCCGAAGTCGCCCGCCACTATCATGTAGTCGGACTTGGTCAGCCCGGGGTTGTCGCGGGCAAAATCTTCAAGTTTTTTAAAGTCGACGTCGCCGTGCGTGTCGCCCGTGACAAAAATCATAGCTGTTCCTTATTATAATATGCAAGGCTTGCGCCTAAGTTCATGCGTAGGTTATGAGGAGCGTAGAAACCGCCGCATTATATTTGCCGGGATATGAAAATGCTATTGCAGAGTGTTGGTTTGGTTTTAGAAGCGAGCAAGGCGCGGCGCGCGAGGAAAGCCTGAGGAAATTTACTAAGAGGTAAATACTAAGGAGCGAGTAAATCACCGCATTAAAAAAACAATGGTTGCAGTAATCTTCATGCGGGGGAATTCATGAGGAGCGTAGAAGCGAGCAGGTCGAGGAGCGGGCGGAAGTTGCGAAGGAGTGTACACAAACGTACATGACTGAGCAAAGCCGTAACCGCGACAAAGAGATGCGATGCTTATACGATCATCATGGCGTCGCCGAAGGAAAAGAACCGATACCCCCTCTCCACCGCCTCCCCATAAATTTGGAGTATCTTTTCGCGGCCGGTAAGGGCGGCGACGAGCATTATCAGGGTGCTTTCGGGCAGGTGAAAGTTGGTGATGAGGGCGTCGACGCACTTGAACTTGTAGGGCGGATAGATGAATATGGAGGTGTTGCCGCTCTCGGCGCGCACTACTCCGTTTTCGTCGGTGGCGCTCTCGAGAGTGCGCACGGAGGTGGTGCCGACGGCTATTATCCTGCGGCCCTCGGCCTTGGCGGCGTTGAGCTTTTGCGCGGCCTCCTCGCTGACCGAATAGTACTCGCTGTGCATTTTGTGGTCGGTGATGACGTCCTCCTTGACGGGACGGAAGGTGCCCAGACCGACGTGGAGGAGCACCTCCACCACCTCTACGCCCATATCCTTTATTTTTTGGAGCAGCTCGGGCGTGAAGTGCAGCCCCGCCGTGGGCGCGGCAGCCGAGCCGTCCGTCTTGGCGTAGACCGTCTGATAGCGGTTTTTATCCTTGAGCTTTTCGTGGATATAGGGCGGGAGGGGCATGGAGCCGACCTCGTCCAGCACCTCCTCGAAAACGCCCTTGCAGTCGAACTTTACTATGCGCTCGCCGCTGTCGGTTATGCCCTCGACGGTGAGGGAGAGTTTTTCGGAGATGACGAGGCGGGTGCCTATGCGGCACTTTTTGCCCGGCTTGACCAAAACCTCCCACTTGTCGATATCGAGGCGCTTTAAAAGCAGCACCTCCACATGACCGCCGTGCTCTGTGCGGGCATAGAGGCGGGCGGGGAGCACTTTGGTGTTGTTGACGACGAGCACGTCGCCCTTGCGGAGATATTGACAGATATCCCTGAATATGCGGTGTTCTATCTTGTCGGTCGCCCTGTCGTAGACGAGCAGACGGGAACAGTCGCGCGGTTCCGCGGGCGTCTGGGCTATGAGCTCGGGGGGTAGTTCGTAATAAAAATCTGATTTTAAGTATTGCATGGAAAAAGTGCGTTAAATGAAAAGGCTTACGCCTTTTAGTTAAATGCCGCCTTGCGGCGGCGTGAAATACCGCGGGCTGCGCCCGCGCCGTTGAGGCATTAAGTGTATCTGAACTATAACCCGGGGGGATTTCTCCGCTACGAACGCCAAAGCGTTCTTCGGTCGAAATGACATTCCTTTTTTTGGGGGAGATTTCTCGGCTACGCTCGAAATGACATACTCTACCCGAGGGTATCTATCCGTACGTCGACCGCGCGGACTCAACTCTATACGATGGAGAGACAATATTGAGGCTATGGAAAGAGTTAATCCTTTTTGTCGAACAGCGTGATCTGTTCGGACTGCGAGGCGGTGGGCGTGCAGCCCATGTGCTCGTAGCCGCCCTTTAAAATTACTCTGCCGCGCGGCGTGCGGGCGATAAAGCCGAGCTGGAGAAGGTAGGGCTCGTAGACGTCCTCGATAGTGCCTGCGTCCTCGTTTATGGTGGCCGCAAGCGTTTCGAGCCCGACGGGGCGGCCGTCGAACTTTTCTATCATGGCGCGCAGAAGGGCCCTGTCTATATCGTCGAGCCCGAGCTCGTCTATCTCCATTCTGCCGAGCGCAAAGCGGGCGTCCTTTAAACTTACCGCCGCGCTGCCGCCTACGGTGGAGAAGTCGCGCACGCGCTTTAACAGGCGGTTGGCGATACGGGGCGTGCCGCGCGAACGGCGGGAGATCTCGCCCGCAGCCTCGTCGTCGATGGCGATGCCCAGCGTTTTCGCCGAGCGGGTGACTATGTCTTTGAGCTCTTCGGGGGTGTACATCTCGAGGCGGCAGATGATGCCGAAGCGGTCGCGCAGGGGGTTGGCTATCATGCCCGCCTTGGTGGTTGCGCCGATGAGAGTGAACTTTTTTAGGGAAAAGCGGATGTTGCGTGCCGAGGGGCCCTTGCCGACTATTATGTCGAGCGCGTAGTCCTCCATGGCGGAGTAGAGTATCTCCTCCACGCTGTGGTTGAGGCGGTGTATCTCGTCAATAAACAGCACGTCGCCCTCGTTGAGGTTGGTGAGTATTGCGGCCAAGTCGCCGCTGCGCTCTATGGCGGGGGCCGAGGTCATCTTCAGCTGCCCGCCCATTTCGTTTGCGATAATGTGGGCGAGCGTTGTCTTGCCGAGGCCGGGCGCGCCGTATAAAAGGACGTGCTCGAGCACCTCCCCCCTCTTTTTGGCGGCGTTCATATATACGGTAAGGTTTTCCTTTACCTTGCTCTGGCCGACGTAGCCTTCGAGCGTTTTGGGGCGGAGGACGTTCTCCTCGGCGTCGTACTCGCCGCGCGTGCTCTGCACCAAGCGCTCTTCGCCCGTCTGGTATTCTTCATCATCGAAAAACATGGCTGTATCCTTGAATGTTCAGGTAAGGAATTTCTTACAAGCTTTTAAGGGCCTGCATTATGATATCTTCTATGCCGCTTGCGCCCTTTGCCCTGGCCGAGGCGACGGCCTTGGCGCTCTCCGCGCGGGAGAAACCCAAAGTCTGAAGGGCGACAATGGCGTCCTCGTCGCCGTCCTCTACGATGAGCGAAGGCGCCGCTCCCTGAAGCGAAGGAGAGGTCTTTGCAATGGCGCCCACCTTTTCGCGAAGCTCCAAAATTATCCTTTCGGCCGTCTTTTTGCCGAGGCCCTTGACGGACGACAGGCGCTTTACGTCCTGCGTGGCAATGGCGGCGGCGACGGCGGAGCTGTCCATGGAGGACAGCACGGCTATGCCCATCTTGGGGCCGACGCCCGACACGGAGATAAGCTTTAAGAACATGTTCTTCTCCTCTATCGACGAAAAGCCGTACAGCGTGAGGCCGTTTGTATCGGAGAACTGCAGGCAGGTGTAGACCTCGGCGGTGCCGCCGGGGGTCATTCTGGAGAAGGCCGAGGCCGAACAATAGACCTCGTACCCCACTCCGCCCACTTCAATGACGGCCGTTTCGGCCGTAGAGTATAAGAGTTTGCCTTTTAAATATCCTATCATGATAGTCGTTTATCCGCCCTGTGGCGGAGTCGTCGCCACAAGGCGCTTTTCGCAACAAGGCATATAAATCTGCCTTGTCCGCTTTTAGCGCCTGCGGCTCCTCTTTCGCGCAAAAGCCACGGTTTTGCGCGAGGCTATGGGGAATAAATATTAGAATATCGCCCTCTCCGCCCGCGCGTTCACCGCGCGGGCACCTCCCCATACGACGGGGAGGCTATATTGAGGTAAAAGTGTATCTGAAACGAAACCGTGGAGATTTCTCCGTTTCGCACACTTAGTGTGCTTCAGTCGAAATGACGACCTTATAGCCGGGGAGATTTCTCCGTTTCGCACACTTCGTGTGCTTCAGTCGAAATGACATCGCTTTTTTTAATGCGGGGCAAGTTAATTTATTCCGAAGAGGTCGCCGAAGCGGTTGGTGTGGGCGTGGCAGAGAGCAACGGCCAGAGCGTCGGCGGCGTCGTCGGGACGGGGGACGGCCTTGAGGCGCAGAAGGGAGGTGACGACGTGCATCATCTGCACCTTGTCCGCCTTGCCGTAGCCCGTGAGCGCCTGTTTTATCTGCATGGGCGTGTATTCGAACAGTCTGCCGCAGTACTTTACGGCCGACACCAAAATTACTCCCCTTGCGTGGGCGACGGGTATGCCCGTGGTTATGTTTTTGGTGAAGAACAGCTCCTCCACCGCTATCTCCTGCGGTTTGAATTTGGCGTAGATCTTGTTGAGGCCCTCCTCGAGCATGGCCAGCCGCACGGGAAAGCTTTCGGAGGCGGGCGTTTTGACTACGCCGTAGTCGACGGGCAGCACGTTGCCGTTATTGAGTTTTTCTATCACTCCGTAGCCCATTGTGCCGTAGCCCGGGTCGATGCCGAGAATTATCATAATGCGCGCCAATTAACTTGATTAGTTTACTCAAATATTATATAATAAAATCACATTCAAGTCAATTTGTTAACGAGGAATAATAGATGAAACTGTGGGAAGGGCGCTTTGAGGCGCCTACGGCGGGCGACGCCGACCTGTTCAACGATTCGCTGCCCTTCGACTGCCGCCTGTGGTCGGTGGACATTGCCGCCTCTATTGCGCACGCAACCATGCTGGGCGCATGCGGCATAATCACCAAGGAGGAGAGCGACGAGATATGCGCGGGGCTCAACTCCATATCCGAGGACATTGCGGCGGGAAAGCTGGAGATAGCCGGCGCCGAGGACATACACTCCTTTATGGAGAACGAGCTCGTCGGCCGCATAGGCGAGGCGGGCAAGAAGCTGCACACGGCGCGTTCGCGCAACGACCAGGTGGCCACCGACTTCCGCCTGTACGCGCGAGGGGCCTTCGACTGCCTTGCCGAGAGCCTCGCATGGCTTGTCGACAGTCTGTGCGACAGGGCAAAGGCGGGGCTGAAGTTTATCATGCCCGGCTACACCCACCTGAGGAAGGCCCAGCCCATGTGCGCGGGGCACTTCTTCAACGCCTACTCCGAAATGTTTTTGCGCGATCTGGACAGGGTGTGCGCCTCGCGCGAGCGCGCGAACGTCATGCCCCTCGGCAGCGGGGCGCTGGCGGGCACCTCCTACCCAATCGACAGAGACCTCACCTGCACCCTTTTGGAATTCGACAGGCCGTGCGAAAATTCGCTGGACGGCGTCTCCGACCGCGACTTCGTGGCCGAGTATATCTTCGACTGTTCGATGATAATGTCGCACCTCTCAAGGCTGTGCGAGGACATAATACTCTACTCCACCGAGGAATTCGGATACTTTGAAATACCCGACGAATACTCGACGGGCTCCTCCATAATGCCGCAGAAGAAGAACCCCGACATTCCCGAACTGATGCGCGGAAAGACGGGGCGGGTGTACGGGCATCTGATGGCCATTCTGACCACCATAAAGGCCATTCCGCTGGCATACAACAAGGATCTGCAGGAGGACAAGGAGGGCTTCTTCGACGCCGAAAAGCAGACGATAAACTGCATAAACATCATGGCCGAAATGCTGCCCTATATAAAGCTCAACGGGCCGAGGATGGCCAAGGCCGCCGAGGCCGAATTCTGCTGCGCGACCGACGTGGCAGACTATCTGGCCAAGAAGGGCGTTCCCTTCCGCACGGCGCACGGCGTGACGGGCAGCATAGTGCGGTGGTGCCTTAAAAACGGGCGCACCCTGCAGGACATGACGCCCGAGGAGTACCGCTCCTTTGCGCCCGAATTCGGCGACGACATTACCCAAACGGTGACGGCCGCGGCATGCGCGGCGGCGCGCACCTCCTACGGGGGAGCCTCGCCCGAGTGCGTAAAGGCAAACCTCAAGTCAATCAAAAAGAGGCTGAAAAACTTTATTTAAATGACTTTGAATAATGGCGGGCAAAATGAGGCGGCGCGCGGAGACAACTCCGCGCGCCGCGTTTTATTTAAATTTCAAACGGGAAGAAATAGTACCGCTTGGGCGATATTGTCACTCTGCCGTTGAGGGCGTTGACGAGGCCCGCGTCGAAGGCGGCCTCATCCGAGGCCCTGACGGCTACGGTGAAGGCGACGTCGCTGCCGTATCGGGTATCTGACAGGCTGCAGTCATGCGCGGAAAAATAGCGCGCGCACGCCTCGGCGAGGGGATAGCCGACGGTGTATGTGCCCTCGGCGCATCTGTCGTAGCACACCTTTTTTGCCTCGGCAAGGTTTTGCGCGACCGAGCCCGAGTAGGCGCGCACAAGCCCTCCCGCGCCCAGCTTTATCCCGCCGAAGTAGCGGGTGACGACGACGGCGGCCTGCACTATCTTTTGGGCCCTCAATACCTCGAGCATGGGCATGCCCGCAGTGCCCTGAGGTTCGCCGTCATCCGAAAAGCGCAGAAAATTGCCCGCCGCATCGCAGATGAAGGCGTAGCAGTTGTGCGTGGCGTCGGCATACTTTTTGGATATGCGGGAGACGAAGGCCTTGGCCTCCTCCTCGCCCTCGACGTGGCATGAAGTTGTGATGAAGCGCGACTTTTCGATGACCTTTTGGGTGACGCACTCGCCGCTTAGAGAGATGTATGACATTGTTTGTGTGCCGCCTTGGGGCGGCGTGAAATGCAACGTTACGGTTGCGTCAAATGGCGCGGGCTGCGTACCAAACAACCTCAACACCTGTCATGCCGAGCAGCGCGCCATAATAGTTGGAATATGACCGAGCAAGTGCGCGCGTTGCCGAGGCATCTCATCGCGACAGCGACGATAAAACGAGGGGCGACACGCCCCAATGGCTCCCCGTCGCCATGGGGAGCTGTCGGCAATTTATTGCCGACTGAGGGGGCGTTTTTTCTTTTTTCGACCTCTCCGCCCGCGCGTTCAACGCGCGGACACCTCTCCATACGAAGGAGAGGCTATATTAAGGATTTATCGTATCTGAAGCGTAACCGAGGAGATTTCTCCGCGCGCTCGGCTTAACAGCCTCGCTTGGTCGAAATGACACTTACCCCAAGGGGAACAACGGCGCGCGCCTCCACCCCCCTTCCCCCTGTCATGCCGAGCAGCGCGCCATAATAGTTGGAATATGACCGAGCAAGTGCGCGCGTTGCCGAGGCATCTTAAAACTTTAACGACGGACAAGCTGCGGTGGAAGTGTATCTGAAGCGTAGCCCGGGAGATTTCTCGGCTACGCTCGAAATGACATGCTCTACCCGGGGAGGTTTCTCCATACGAAGGGGATGCCGAGAGAAAGTCGATATGTTGCCTTGCGGCAACCCGATATGCCCCGTTCGGGGCTCGATATGGCCGCGCGGTAAGCGGCCGCGATATGCGGCGCCTAAGGCGCCGCGTTAAGGAAACAAAGCAGGAGAACCGCAACAGGGCAAAGGGTTATGCGAGGCGGATCCTTATGTGTACCTTTTTGCCCTTGTGGATGACGTCGCCGTCGGATACGGGCGCGTTTATGTCGGTGACTTTGCCGTCGTTGAGCGACACGCCGCCCTGCGCTATCAGCCTGCGCGCCTCGCCGTTGGAGGCGCATATTCCCGCCGCTACGAGCACGGGGATTATTGTGGCGCTCTGCACAGAAACGCTCTTTTCGGGCAGGTTTTCACCGCCGCCGAAGGCCGCCTTGGCCTGATCGCGCGCGGCGCAGGCCTTCTCCTCGCCGTGGACGAGTTTGGTGAGCTCGAAGGCCAATACCTCCTTCTTTTTGTTGATTTGGCCGTCGTCCCACTTTTCCATTTCGGCTATCTCCTCCAGCGGGATGAACGTGAGCATCTTGATGCACTTCATTACGTCGGCGTCGTCGACGTTGCGCCAATACTGGTAGAAGTCGTAGGGCGAAGTCTTTTTTTCATCCAGCCATACGGCGCCCTTGGCCGTCTTGCCCATCTTTTTTCCCTCGCTGTTCAAAAGCAGCGTTATGGTCATGGCGTAGGCGTCCTTGCCGCTCTTTTTGCGGATGAGCTCGGTGCCCGCAAGCATGTTCGACCACTGGTCGTCGCCGCCGAACTGCATGTTGCAGCCGTAGTGTTCGTTGAGATACCAGAAGTCGTAGGCCTGCATTATCATATAGTTGAACTCCAGAAACGACAGGCCCTTCTCCATGCGCTGCTTGTAGCACTCGGCACGCAGCATGTTGTTGACGGTGAAGCATGCGCCCACTTCGCGCAGCAGCTCGACATAGTTGAGCTTTAACAGCCAGTCGGCATTGTTGACCATGACGGCCTTGTCCTCTCCGAATTCTATGAAGCGCTCCATCTGCTTTCTGAAACATTGACAGTTGTGCTCGATGACCTCGTCGGTCATCATGGTGCGCATGTCCGTGCGGCCCGAGGGGTCGCCTATGTGGCCCGTGCCGCCGCCTATCAGAACGACGGGCCTGTTGCCCGCCATCTGCAGCCTCTTCATCAGGCACAGCGCCATGAAGTGGCCGACGTGCAGACTGTCGGCCGTGGGGTCGAAACCTATGTAGAAGCGCGCACCGCCGTTGTTGATGAGCTCGCGGATCTCCTCTTCGTCGGTGACCTGAGCTATCAGCCCGCGGGCTTTGAGTTCTTCGTAAATACCCATGATATATCTTCCTTGTAACAGAATTTCAAATATTATTTTACCGATACTATCGCAAAATAAAGGGCGGTCTACCCGCAGGTAAGCCGCCGCAAATAAAGCGCATTATTTTTACCCGCGGCAAGGCGCGCATTACTATTTGAGCAATACGTTGAGACCGCGGTAATAGAGATGTGCGAAGTTCATTCCTGTCATGCTAAAATTATAGCATGCGGCGGACGGGGATGTCAAGTTTATTCGTCGAGAAAATCTTCGGGATCGAGCTGTTCGCGGGCCTTTATGATGGCCTTTTTTTCTATGCGGGAGATGTACGAACGGGAGATGCCCAGCTTTTTGGCCACCTCGCGCTGGGGCATGGGCACGCCGCTCTCCAGCCCGTACCTCAGCTTGATTATGGTGTACTCGCGCATGTTGAGTATGTTTTTGAGCTGCACTATGAATTTTTCGCGGCGGAGGGAATTTTCAACGCTCGAAAATACGCTCTCCTCCTCGGCGACGACGTCCATTATGGTGAGCTCGTTGCCGTCTTTGTCGTACCCGACGGGGTCGGAGAGCGACAGGTTGCCCCTGTGCTTTTTGCCCGCGCGCAGGAGCATGAGTATTTCGTTTTCGACGCACCGCGCCGTGTAGGTGGCCAGCGTGGTGCCCCGCCCCTCGCGGTAGCTCCCTATGGCCTTGATAAGGCCTATGGAGCCGACGGACATCAGATCGTCCTGCTCGGCGGCGCCCGAATATTTTTTAACAATGTGCGCCACAAGGCGCATGTTGTGGCGGATGAGCGTGTTTTTTGCGTCGTTATCGCCCGCGCGGGCGAGAGCGAGATACTTCCTCTCCTCCTCGGGCGGGAGGGGCTTGGGAAATGAGCCCTTGCCCTGCACTACGCCCGTGAATACGAAAATTTTGCTTAAGATGAGCCCGAGAACGTCGAAAAACATTGAAAACCTCCCCTCTTCGTCAGTTTACTAACTTATGAAGGGAGAGGCTTGGTTAATGCGCGGGACGGGCTGTTTTTTAATGCCGACGTTGAGGTCGATATGTTGCCTGCGGCAACCCGATATGCCCCGTTCGGGGCTCGATATGGCCGCCCGATAAGCGGCCTCGATATGCGGCGCAAATGCGCCGCGTTGAGGTAAAAGTGTATCTGAAGCGTAGCCCGGGAGATTTCTCCGCTGCGAACGCCTGCGGCGTTCTTCGGTCGAAATGACATACTCTCTCCCGAGGGCGCGCGCCTCCCCTCCTTCCCCCTGTCATGCCGAGCAGCGCGCCATAATAGTTGGAATATGACCGAGCAAGTGCGCGCGTTGCCGAGGCATCTCAAAGCTTTAACGACGGACAAGTTGCGGTGGAAGTGTATCTGAAACGTAGCCCGGGAGATTTCTCCGTTTCGCACACTTTGTGTGCTTCAGTCGAAATGACATACACTAACGAGGAGGGGCATGGTTGAGCCTCAACAGCCGAGGAATTCTACGCCCTTGAGCATTACGTCGTTGACTATGTCGTTGACGAGCGAATAGAAGATTATTTTGCCGTTGCGTTCGCACTTGACTATGCCGAGGTTCTTCAGCAGCCTGAGCTGGTGCGACACGGTGGTCTGGTTTATGTTGAGCACGCGCGAAAGGTCGGTGACGCACATCTCGGAAATGGCTAAAGCCGACAGCATGCGCACGCGCGTGGAGTCGGCAAATATCGAAAAGAACATTACTACGCTGTCGAGCACGTCGCCTTCGGGGACATATTCCCTTACGAGCTCGGCCGTGCGCCTGTCCAACAGCATCAAATTACACGTTGCACCCATACTATACCCCGTTTGACAATCTTTTGACGACATTATACCTTGTCTTGGGGGAGAGATTTTGACGGGTTTTGGAGAACGGGCGCTGAATTTGTATTATTTGTCCTCGACGGCGGTCACTTTGTAGCCCGCATCCTCGACGACCTTTTTGATCTCCTCGTCGGAGACGGGCTGACGGCTGCGTATGACGGCGCAGTTCTTTTTGAGTTTGACGTCGCACGACACTACGTTGTGCACGGCCGAGAGGGCCTTTTCGACGCGGGCGGCGCAGTGCTCGCAGCACATGCCCTCGATGCAAACTATCTTTTTCATACTGTCATCCTCGCCCTCCCTCGGCGCGGCGTTTTGCGCGGGAGAGGGGCTTAAATTATTTTTTGTGTTTAAATTTTTATTTTTGTACAGGAGCAGCCTGAGCGCATTGCCCACCACGAAGAGAGAGGAGAGCGACATGCAGGCGGCGGCTATCATGGGGTTGAAGGTAAAGCCGAGGGCCGAGAAGGCGCCCGCCGCGACGGGGATCATGACCACGTTGTAGATGAACGCCCAGAAGAGGTTTTCCTTGATGTTGCGCACGGTGGCGCGCGAGAGGCCAAAGGCCGTATCGAGGGCGCGGATGTCGTCGGCGACGAGCACGGCGCCCGCCGAATCTATGGCGACGTCGGTGCCCGTGCCTATGGCTATGCCCACGTCGGCCTGCTTAAGGGCGGGCGAATCGTTTATGCCGTCGCCCACCATGGCGACTACTCCGCCCACCGACTGGACGTTTGTCACCGCCCTCAGCTTATCTTCGGGCAGCACTTCGGCCACGAACTCCTCTATGCCAACGCTGTCGGCCACAGCCTTGGCGCAGGTGGAATTGTCGCCCGTCAGCATGGCCACGCGCAGGCCGCGTTTTTTGAGCAGCGAGACAGTTTCCGCCGCGCCCTCCTTTAAGCTGTCCGACAGGGCGATGAGAGCGGCGACCTTTTTATCCTCGGCGAGGTAGAGCACGGTTTTGCCCTGCGAGGCGAGCTCCTCCGCCCTCTTTGCAACCGACGGGGGAATGGAGACGCCCGCAAGGAGCGCGGCGTTGCCCAGACGGTACGCCTTCCCGCCGCAGACGGCCTTGGCGCCCCTGCCCACGATATATTCGAAGTTTTCCACCTCGGCACCCTCGGGGTGGTAGTCGACTATGCACCTCGCCAGCGGATGGTTGGAGTTGCTCTCTATGCCCGAGGCGACGGAGAGCAGCTTTTGCTCGTCGCCGCCGAAGGTGACCACGTCGCTTACGGACGGTTTGCCGACGGTGAGCGTGGCCGTTTTGTCGAGGAGGACGCAGTTGACTTCGGAGAGGCGCTGGAGATTTTCGGCGTCCTTGTACAGCACGCCGAGGGAGGCGCCCTTGCCCGTAGCCGTCATTATGGCCACGGGGGTGGCCAGACCGAGCGCGCAGGGACAGGAGATGACGAGCACGGATATGGAATAGGTGACGCAATGTTCGGGCACGACGGCTCCGTCGACGAGCAGCCACACCACAAAGGTGAGGAGGGCTATGCCTACCACGGCGGGCACGAACACGCCGGCTATTTTATCGGCCAGCTTTTGTATGGGCGCCTTGGAGGCGCCCGCCTCGCGCACCATTTTTACTATCTTGGAGAGGGTGGTATCTCCCCCCACCTTTTCGGCGCGCACCTTTATAACGCCGCTCTTGTTGAGGGCCGCCGAGGTGACAAAGTCGCCTTCGGCCACTTCGACGGGCAGACTCTCGCCCGTGACGGCCGACTTATCTATAAACGTGCTGCCCTCTGCTATAACGCCGTCGACGGGGACGTATTCGCCCTGCCTGACGAGCAGCACGTCGCCGACTTTTACCTCGGAGAGGGGGCGCGTGACGAGGCCGTCCTCCCCCACGACCGTCACATTGTCGGGGGCGAGCTTTAAAAGCTTTTCTATCTCGTCGCCCGTCCTGTGCTTGGCCTTTTCTTCGAGCCATTTGCCTACGTCGACGAGGGCGAGGAT
>CALVRO010000031.1 GCA_944358655.1 uncultured Clostridia bacterium
AAGAGGAGCCGCAGGCTATAGAGCAAACAAGCCGAGTTTACTCGGCTTGCTGCGAAGTTAGCCTTGCGGCGACGAGGAGAAATCTCCCCGGTTACGTTTCAGATACGATATATCCTTATTATAGCCTCCCCTTCGCATGGGGAGGTGTCCGAGCGCGAGAGCGTTCGGACGGAGAGGTCGACATTCTATATTTTTACCGCTATGGCAACATTTTTCGCGCCGCCCGCATATGCGGGCGGCGCATAGTTTGCCTTAAAGACAAAATGGTGATATAATTAGGGCATGGAAGAAATTTTTATGCGCACAGCCGCCCTCATAGGCGAGGAGGGCGTTAAAAAACTCGCCTCGTCAAAGGTGGCCGTGTTCGGCCTCGGCGGAGTGGGGGGATACTGTCTTGAAGCCCTCGCCCGCGCGGGCGTGGGTACTATAGACGCCGTCGACGGCGACGTCGTGTCGCCGAGCAACATAAACAGGCAGATCCTCGCCCTGCGCTCCACCGTAGGCAGACCCAAGGCCGAGGTCGCGGCCGAGCGCGTCCGCGACATAAACGCCTCCGTCAACGTCAGGGGGCTCAATATCTTCTACACCGAGGAGAGCGCCGCCCTCTTCGATTTCTCCTCCTACGACTACATAGTCGACGCCGTCGACACCGTGGCCGCCAAGGTCTCGCTCGCCGTCAACGCGGGGCGCGCGGGCACGAAGATCATCTCCTGCATGGGCACGGGCAACAAACTTTCGGCAACCTCCTTCGAAGTCGCCGACATATTCTCCACGTCCGTCTGCCCCCTCGCGCGGGTCATGCGCTCGCAGCTGAAGAGGGCGGGTGTGGACAGCTTAAAGGTCGTCTATTCCAAGGAACAGCCCCGCGTTGCCGTCGCCTCGTGCGGCGACAAACGCCCTTCGGGCAGGCCCGTCCCCGCCAGCTGTTCCTTTGTCCCGCCCGTTGCGGGCCTCATCATGGCTGGCGAGGTGATCAAGGACATTCTCGGCCTGTGAGCCCGCTCTCCGTGCTTGACAAATAATTTATTCGGGCGTATAATGTAGGGAGTAAAAACGTTCGTTCTATAATTCATATGCAATACAAACTACACTCAAAATTCAAGCCCACGGGCGATCAGCCTCAGGCGATAGAAAAACTGACCGAAGGCGTGTTCGACGGCATACGCACGCAGGTGCTCATAGGCGTCACGGGGTCGGGCAAGACGTTCACCATGGCCAACGTCATCAAAAACGTCGGCCGTCCCGCCCTCGTCATAGCGCACAACAAAACGCTCGCCGCGCAGCTCTGCAACGAGTTCAAGGAGTTCTTTCCCGAAAACAGGGTGGAGTACTTCGTGTCGTACTACGATTACTACCAGCCCGAAAGCTACATTCCGTCCACCGACACATATATCGAAAAGGACATGAGCCTCAACGACGAAATAGACAAGCTGCGCAACTCGGCCACGAGCTCGCTCGGCGAGAGGGAGGACGTAATAGTCGTCGCCTCGGTGTCCTGTATATACGGTCTGGGCGCGCCCGAGGAATATTTCCGCCTCGCCATCTCTCTGCGCCCGGGCGACAGCATGGAGAGGGACGAGCTGCTCCGCCGCCTCGTAGAAATACAGTATCAGCGCAGGGATATCGATTTCCAGCGCTCCTCCTTCCGCGTGCGCGGCGACATAGTGGAGATCTTCCCCGCGTCCAACTCCGAAATAGCCATACGCGTCGAATTCTTCGGCGACGAGATAGACAGGATATGCGAGGAGGAGGCCCTCACGGGCACCATAATCTCCGAGCTCAAGCATGTGCTCATCTTCCCCGCCAGCCAATACGCCGTCGGGGGCGATAAGATGCAGACGGCGCTCTCCATGATAGAGCGCGACATGCACGACGAAGTCAGGGCCTTCCGCGAGGGAGGCAGACTGCTCGAAGCCCAGCGCCTCGAACAGCGCACCACCTACGACCTCGAGATGATGAGGGAGATAGGCTACTGCTCGGGTATAGAGAACTATTCGCGCTACTTCGACGGCCGTTCGCCCGGTCAGCCCTCCTTCACGCTGTTGGATTACTTTCCCAAGGACAATTTCCTCGTGTTCATCGACGAGAGTCACATGACCATACCGCAGATACGCGCCATGTACCACGGCGACCGCTCGCGCAAGGACAACCTCGTCAACTACGGCTTCCGCCTCAGGTCGGCCTACGACAACCGCCCTCTGACCTTCGAAGAGTTCGACGAGCGCGTTCCCCAGCTCATATGCGTTTCGGCCACGCCCGCGCCGTACGAGCTCGAACAGGCGGGGCAGGTCGTCGAACAGCTCATCCGCCCCACAGGCCTGCTCGATCCCCCCGTCGAGGTGCGGCCCACCAAGGGTCAGATAGACGACCTCCTCGGCGAGATAAACGGCGAAATAGCCAAGGGCGGCAGGGTGCTGGTCACCACCATGACAAAAAAGATGGCCGAGAGCCTCACCGACTATTTAAAGGAGCACGGCCTCAAGGTGAGGTATATGCACTCGGACATAGACGCCCTCGAGCGCATCGACATAATCAACGGCCTGCGCGCGGGCGAGTTCGACGTGCTGTGCGGCATCAACCTCTTAAGGGAGGGCCTCGACCTCCCCGAAGTGCGCCTCGTCGCCATTCTCGACGCCGACAAGGAGGGCTTTTTGAGGAGCGAGACCTCCATCGTGCAGACCATAGGCCGCGCCGCCCGCAACGCGGAGGGCAGGGTGATAATGTACGCCGACGTCGTCACGGGCAGCATGAAGAGGGCGATAGACGAAACAAACCGCCGCCGCGCCGTGCAGGACGCCTACAACAGGGAGCACGGCATCACTCCAAAGACGATAATCAAGGAAGTAAAGATAGATCTCGGCATAACCACAAAAAAGAAGGCCGACGACGAAGTAAAGCTCAAGGACATCCCCGCCGAAATAGAAAAGCTCAAGGCGCTGATGAAGGTGGCCTCGGCCCAGCTCGACTTCGAAAGGGCGATAGAGATACGCGACTCCATCTCCCGCCTCAAAAAGCGCATGCTGCAGGCCAAAAGATCATAGGGTGCAAACAGGTAATGAAAGAAGAAATTTTTGTCAAGGGCGCAAAGGAGAACAATCTTAAGAATATCGACGTGCACATCCCCCGCAACACCTTAACGGTGTTCACGGGGCTCTCGGGCAGCGGAAAATCGACGCTGGCCTTCGACACCATCTTTGCCGAGGGGCAGAGGAGGTATATCGAAAGCCTGTCGTCCTACGCCCGCCAGTTCCTCGGGCAGATGGAAAAGCCCGACGTCGAATCGATAGACGGCCTGTCGCCCGCCATATCCATCGACCAGAAGACGACTTCGCGCAACCCCCGCTCTACGGTGGGCACGGTCACGGAGATATACGACTATTTCCGTCTGCTCTTCGCCCGCGTGGGCGTGCCCCACTGCCCCAACTGCGGCAGGGAGATAAGGCGGCAGTCGGTCGACGAGATAGCCGATAAAATAATGCTCATGCCCGAGGGCAGCAGGATAATGGTGGAGGCCCCCGTCGTGCGCGGCAAGAAGGGCGAGTACGTCAAGGAGCTCGCCTCGTACAAAAAGAGCGGCTACGGCAGGGTAAAGATAGACGGCATAGTCTACGACCTTCAGGAGGATATCCGCCTCGAAAAGAACGTCCGCCACAACATTTCGGTGGTCATCGACAGGCTTATAATAAAGCCTGGCATACTCAAAAGACTGACCGACAGCCTCGAAAATGCCTTAAAACTCGCCGACGGCCTCGTCGTCATCGACTGCAACGACAGCGAGGAGCTCTATTCCTCCAAATACGCCTGCCCCGACTGCGGCATCTCGATAGAGGAGATCGAGCCCCGCCTGTTCTCCTTCAACACCCCGTGGGGGGCCTGTCCCGAGTGCTCGGGCCTCGGCTTCACGCAGTCGATAGACCCCGACCTCATCTGCCCTGACAAGAGCAAGACGCTGAGGGAGGGAGCCATAAAGATAAGCGGCTGGAACCTCGATTCCTCGGCCATGACCCAAATGTATATCAGCGCGCTCGCCGAGGCCTACAACTTCTCCATGGACGTGCCCGTCAGCGACCTGCCCGAGGGCATCTACAACATGCTCATGTGGGGCAACGGCGGCGAAAAGATAGACATGAAGTACAACGCCCACCGCTTTTCGGGCAGCTACAAAACGGCGTGGGAGGGCTTTGCCGCCAACCTTCAGCGCCGCTACAATCAAACGCAGTCCGAAAGCGTAAAGTGGGATATTGAGCGCTACATGCGCACCTCCGAGTGCCCCTGCTGCCGCGGCAAGAGGCTCAAAAAGGAGGCGCTCGCCGTCACCGTCGGCGGCAAAAACATAGCCGAAGTGTGCGACATGTCGGTGGACGAGATAAAAGCCTTTTCCGACTTCTCCTTCTTCGGCAAGACCGAACACATGATAGCCGACAGCATCATCCGCGAAATAGACGCGCGCATCAGCTTTTTGGAGGACGTCGGCCTCGGCTATCTCACGCTCTCGCGTTCGGCGGCCACGCTGTCGGGCGGCGAAAGCCAGAGGATAAGGCTGGCCACCCAGATAGGCAGCGCCCTTACGGGCGTGCTGTATATCCTCGACGAGCCCTCCATAGGCCTCCACCAGCGAGACAATCAGAAGCTGTTGAGATCGCTCGAGGGCTTAAGGGACATAGGCAACACGCTTATTGTCGTCGAGCACGACGAGGACACCATCCGCGCGGCCGACTATATAGTCGATATCGGCCCCATGGCGGGAGTGCACGGCGGCGAGGTGGTGGCCTGCGGAACTCAGCAGGACATTATGAACGAGCCCCGCTCCATAACGGGCGACTTCCTCGCGGGCAGGCGGAAAATAGAGGTGCCCGCCTTCCGCAAACAGCCCGACGGCCGCTGGCTGAAGGTGCGCGGATGCCGCCAGAACAACCTCAAAAATATCGACATCTCTGTGCCCGTCGGCCTCATCACGGCCGTAACGGGCGTGTCGGGCAGCGGCAAGTCGTCATTTGTCAACGAGATAGTCTATCCCTACCTCGCCAACAAACTCAACGGCGCCCGCCTCAAGCTCGGCGACGCCGACGGCTTCGAGGGGCTCGAGTACTTCGACAAGGTCATCGCCATCGATCAGCAGCCCATAGGCCGCACGCCCCGCTCCAATCCCGCCACCTACACGGGCGTGTTCCAGCCCATCCGCGACCTGTTCGCCGCCACTCCCGACGCAAAGGAGAGGGGGTACAAGTCGGGCAGGTTCTCCTTCAATGTGGCCGGCGGCAGGTGCGAGCACTGTCAGGGCGACGGCATACTGCAGATAGCCATGCACTTTCTGCCCGACATATTCGTCCCCTGCGAGGTGTGCGGAGGCAAGCGCTACAACCGCGAAACGCTCGAAGTCAAGTATAAGGGCAAGTCGATAGCCGACGTGCTCGACATGACGTGCGAGGAGGCCGAGGAGTTCTTCCGCCCCATAACGGCCATACACAACAAAATCAAAACGCTCTGCGACGTCGGCCTCGGCTATATCAAGCTCGGGCAGAGCTCCACCACCCTCTCGGGCGGCGAGGCGCAGAGGGTTAAGCTGGCCACCGAGCTCTCCAAGCGCTCCACCGGCAAGACCTTCTACATTCTCGACGAGCCCACCACCGGCCTGCACAGCTACGACGTGGACAAGCTCGTCAAAATACTTGCAAGGCTGAGGGAGGGGGGCAACACCGTGCTCGTCATCGAGCACAATCTTGACGTCATAAAGACGGCCGACTATATAGTCGACCTCGGCCCCGAAGGCGGCGACGGAGGCGGCACGGTGATAGCCACGGGCTCGCCCGAGGAGGTTGCCCGAAACCCCGCCAGCTACACCGGCCAATTTCTCAAAGATATACTCAAAAGCTGATCGGCACCTGCAGTTGTCTTAGAACAAACATGGAGCGCCGCACCGTTTTCAAAACGGTGCGGCGCTCGCGCGTTCTATCACATTTAAGACGGCGGACGGAATATTTTGATATTAAAGTTAAATATAAGGAGCGCCTATATGACCAAACCGCTGATAGCCGAAAAACCCTATCCCACGACCGAAGGTATCTCGCCCGACTGCCGCGCGCTGCGCGTCATCTCGCCCGCCTACGCCTCGTCCGCAGGCGAGCTCAACAGCATACTTCAGTACAACTATCACGCCCTGTTCTTTTCGCGCAAGGGGATGAGGGAGTACGCCGAGCTCCTCGATTCGGTCGCTCAAGCCGAGATGATACACTTAAAACTTCTCGGCCAAACCATCCTCGCCCTCGGCGCTCCGCCCGTCTATACGGCCTATCCTCCTGCGGGATTCAACTATTATTCGGCCAAGTTCGTCGCCTATTCGCGCTCGCTCAAAAACATGCTCGAGGACGACGTCATCGCCGAGCGCCACGCCGTGTCAGCCTATACGCGCATGCTCACCCTTCTGCCCGAGGGCGGGGCGCGCGCCGTCGTCGCCCGCATACTCGAGGACGAAAAACTCCACCTCGCCGCCTTCGAGGGCCTCCTTCAAAAATACGCCCGAGGGCAAACTGATTGACAAAACACCCGCCGTAATATAAAATAATGGCATGCAAAAGTACGATGTGGCCATAGTCGGCGGCGGCGCCGCGGGCCTTACCTGCGCGCTGACTTTAGCACGCAGGCGAAAAGATATTTCGGTGGCCGTAATAGACAAAAATGAGCGGCTCGGCAAAAAGCTTGCCGCCACGGGCAACGGTCAGGGCAACGTGTCCAACCTCGCCCTTTCGCCCGAAAATTATCACGGCGGAGGGGCGGCTGCCGCCTTTAAAACCATAGGCGGCGACGTTCGCCTGCCCGAAAGGCTGTTCAACTGCCTGTTCGAGGCCGACGGCGAGGGGAGGATATACCCCGCCGGCAGGCAGGCCTCCGCCCTCACCGACAGTCTGCTCTTCGAGCTGTCCGCCCTCGGCGTCACGCTCCTCCATCCGCTGTCCGTCACGGGCATAGAGCGCGGCTTTGCGCTCACCCTCTCGGACGGCCGCACCCTGCGCGCCCGTAATGTCGTGCTCGCCTGCGGCGGAAGCGCGCAGAAGCAGTTCGGCACCGACGGCTCGTCCTACGCCCTCGCGCAGTCGCTCGGCCATAAGCTCATGCCGCTCAGCCCGTCCCTCGTCCAACTCAGAACGGACACGGCGCACATAAGGTCGCTCAAGGGCATACGCGTTCAAAGCGCCGTAACGGCCTCGGTCGGCGGAAGGCTGCTCGGCAGCGCGACGGGCGACGTCATCTTCACCGACTACGGCCTGTCGGGCAATGCCATATTCAAACTTTCGTCCGTCCTCGCGGGCGTAAGCGGAGCCGTTGTAACCCTCTCCTTTCTGCCGGGTGTAGAGGAGGAGGCCGTCCGCCGCGACGTCGCGGCCAAGGCGGCGCTCGGCTATCCCCGCTCCGAGCTGCTCTCGGGCACGCTGCACAACCAGCTCGGCAGGGCGATAATCAAGAGGGCGGGCCCCG
Source organism: uncultured Clostridia bacterium (assembly GCA_944358655.1). GTDB lineage: Bacteria > Bacillota > Clostridia > Christensenellales > Borkfalkiaceae > Coproplasma. The sequence goes on from CALVRO010000031.1 coordinate 7,474, forward strand.
AGACTTGCGACATTGCCCGCACGGTCAAAAATTTCACCCTTCCCGTCACGGGCACGCTCGGTTTCGACAGCGCGCAGGTCACTCACGGCGGAGTCGACTGCGCCGATATCGGCGACGATATGCAGAGCAAACTCGTCCGCGGCCTCTATCTCGTCGGCGAATATGTCGACGTCGACGGCGACTGCGGCGGCTACAATCTCCTTTGGGCGTTTGCAAGCGGAGTAAGAGCGGCGAACGCCATTTGCGATCAACTATGATAAAACGCCTCGACAACGTAAGACTGGCCGTCGGCAGAGCGGAGAGCGACCTCATTAAAATCGCCTCCCGCAGGCTCGGCGCCCCCGTCAGATACTTCAAAATACTCAAAAAATCGCTCGACGCGCGCGACAAGTCCAATATCTTCTGGCAGTATTCGCTCGCCGTGTCGTCTGCGGAGGAGAGGGAGGAGACCCCCGCGCCCGAAAGGACGGACAGCCCCGTCAAGGTCGTAATAGTCGGCAGCGGCCCTGCGGGGCTCATGTGCGCCCTCAGGCTGCTCGATCACGGCATCCGCCCCGTCATCGTCGAGCGCGGACAACCCGTCGAGGAGAGGAGGGAGAGCTGCCTCGCCTTCTTCAACGGGCGCGTTCTCGACGAGGAGAGCAACGTGCAGTTCGGCGAGGGCGGCGCGGGTGCCTTTTCGGACGGCAAACTCAACACCCAGACGCACGACGGCTTCAACCGCGACGTGTTAAAATATTTCGCCGCCTTCGGCGCGCCCGCCGAGATACTCTATCTCAACAAGCCCCATATAGGCAGCGACAACCTCTACAACGTCCTCCGCGCCATGCGCAAACATATAATTGAACGCGGCGGCCGTTTTCTCTTCGACAGCCGCATCGACGGCATAGTATGTAAGGAAAGTAAGGTCGTTTCATTAAACGTTACTAACGTGCGCAGCGGCGCAACGGCCGAGCTTGAGTGCGATATTGCCGTCTTTGCCGTCGGTCATTCCGCCCGCGATACATTTAAAATGCTCGCCGCGCACTCCGTCGCCATGGAGCCGCGCGAATTCGCCGTCGGGGTCAGGATAGAGCACCTCGCAAGCGATATCGGCCGCGCGCAGTACGGCGAAAAATTTTCCGCCCTTCCCGCGGCCGACTACAAGCTCGTTTCTCACGCGCACGAACGCACGGTGTTCACCTTCTGCATGTGCCCGGGCGGCGTCGTCATCCCCGCCGCAAGCAGCAGGGGAGGGGTGGTCGTCAACGGCATGAGCCTCTATGCCCGCGACAGCGTCAACTCCAACAGCGCCCTTATGGTGCAGATGAAGAGGAGCGATTTCGGCTCTGCCGACCTGTTTGCGGGCATGCGCTTTCAGGAAGATATCGAGCGCCGCGCCTTTGAAGCGGGCGGTTGGACGTACCGCGCGCCCGCAATCACATTCGGCGATTTTGCGGCGGGCAGGTGCTCGGGCACCTTCGGCGAGGTCAAACCGTCGTATGCGGCGGGCGTTGTATGCGCCCCGCTCGACGGCGTTCTGCCCGACGTCGCTGCCGAGGCATTAAAGGTAGCCATTCCCGATATGAACAGAAGGCTGAAGGGCTTCTCGTCGCCCTCCGCAGTCCTGACGGGCGTAGAAACGCGCTTTTCATCCCCGGTAAGAATTTTAAGGAATTCCTTATATCAGAGCGTCACATACGATAATCTCTATCCCTGCGGCGAGGGCAGCGGCTATTCGGGCGGCATAACTTCGTCCGCCGCCGACGGCATCCGCGTGGCCGAGGCCATATTCGGGCGCATAAAATAAGTAATAAAATTCATGCCATCTTCATACAAACAACACAATGGCGCGCTATAATATAGTCATACTAGACGGGAGTAATACGAACCCGCCCTTAAATGCGGCTTTTGTGCGCCTTGCCGCTCTTCCTCATTGCAATGCGAGTAGGCATTGCTGCTTCGTCATCGCGCCAATTCATCCCAAAATACGCAATTTAAGGGTGCGCAGCAATTTAAAGCGGGCAGATCGTTTCAGATACAAGGCAAAGCCCGCAGGGAATAGCGTCACCTATTTCCAAGGGGTTTAACACAGTATATGGGGCGATATGCCCGCTTTAAATCGTATTCGTTTTATTCTCGTCTGGTATAAATCAGGGGAAAAGCTAAATCCACCCACACTTAACTTTTTTCATATTCTCTCTGAAGGGCGCGCACCGAAAGGTGCGCGCTCTGCTTTAAAACAACTCGTCCGAATGTAATTGACATTTAAAAAATATCTCTGAAAATATTTAAAAAATGAGCGCGTTTTTGCTTGCCAACCGCGCGGTTATATGATATAATCACCAAGTAAATTAAATACGGCCTTGTGGTCAAGCGGTTAAGACGGAGCCCTCTCAAGGCTCAATCCCGGGTTCGATTCCCGGCAGGGTCACCAAATTGGAACTATCCGAACACCACTATTACTCAGCAGTGGGTTCGGGTAGTTTTTTTATTGCCGCCGAAGGGAATGGCAGGGTATATGCAATATAATAAGCCGAACAGGTCGTCCCGACCCGTTCGGCTTTACCGAATAAATTATTAACGGCATATTTAAAATTTTGCTTCAAATGTACCGTTCGCAAGTCTAACGCTACATTGCCTCGAAAATAATTATCAAGGGCAGGCCTGTTATGTGCGTCGAAAGCATAAATTTTCCGTTCTCCAATTTTACGCGGTTGTTTGCGGCCGCTCCCAAAAAGGCAATGTCTGCCGTCAGTTCGCGCGTTTTGTCGTCGAAGGCGTAGGTGCCCGAAACCGTCCGCTTGGTGCCGTCCTTTTTGCATGTAATTATTTTCAGCTCGCCGTCCGCGCACAGCTCGCAGCGGATATAGGCGTAGCCGTCCAGAAGGTCTCTTCCGCCGAGGGTGGCTTGGGTACACTCGTAGGTAGTGACGTACGGCTTAGTAAGCTGCTTTACGGACGACTCGTCGGCAATAAACGAACACGCGAGCGCTATTGCAAGAGCGCAGGAGAGGAGGAGGGCAATTTTCTTCATACATACAGCATGCGCCCTTTTCGTTCAAAATATTTAAGGCGTCGCCCCTCGGGGCGGCGCCTTGACAAATGCCGTAAAATATTTATGCCTTGCCGATGCAGCCGAAGATCTCCATCTTTTCCTTTACGGTATCCTTTATGGCCTGGGCGCCGGGCGCGAGCAGCTTTCTGGGGTCGAAGCCCTTGCCTACAAGGTCTTTGCCCTCTTCAACGTACTTTCTCGTCGCGGCCTGGAAGGCGAGCTGGCACTCGGTGTTGACGTTGATCTTTGCAACGCCGAGCGAAATGGCCTTCTTTATCTGGTCGGTGGGAATACCCGTGCCGCCGTGGAGAACGAGGGGCATGTCGCCTACCTTCTCCTTTACGGCCGCAAGCGTTTCAAACGAGAGGCCGGGCCAGTTCGCAGGGTACTTGCCGTGGATGTTGCCTATGCCTGCGGCGAGCATGGTCACGCCGAGGTCGGCTATCCTCTTGCACTCGTCGGGATCGGCGCACTCGCCCTTGCCTATAACGCCGTCCTCTTCGCCGCCTATGGCGCCTACTTCGGCCTCGAGGCTGAGCCCGAGCTGCTTGCATACATGTACGAGTTCGGTGGTCTTGGCAACGTTCTCCTCGATGGGGAAGTGCGAACCGTCGAACATGATGGAGGAGAAGCCTGCCTTGATGCACTTGTAGCAGCCTTCATATGTACCGTGGTCGAGGTGGAGGGCGACGGGAACGGTTATGTTCATTTCCTCTATCATTGCCTTTACCATGGCGGCGACCGTCTTAAAGCCGGTCATGTACTTGCCTGCGCCCTCGGAAACGCCGAGAATGACGGGAGCGCCGAGCTCCTGGGCGGTGGCAAGAATGTTCTTTGTCCACTCAAGATTGTTGATGTTGAACTGGCCTACGGCGTACTTGCCCTTGAGTGCCTTTTCAAGCATTTCCTGTGCGGTAACTAAACCCATAAAAAAACCTCCGTGAGAATTTGATTTTAATTTTTTCCTCGCCCCTTTCGGGGTACATATAAAGTATAAATGTTTTGTCGGCAAATTTCAAGCGCATTTCAAAGATTTTTATATAATTTGACGGGTATTTTATATTATTTTTGAGTAAAACTCAATATGTAGTGCCCAAAACCCGTAAGGGACGGCACAAATCGTATCAAAAATGTAAAATTTGAGCGCATGTCCACATATTTGCCGCGAAATTTTAAAATAATTGTTGACTTATAAAAAGCTATTTGATATAATATTAGCGACAAAAATAAAAACATTTTTTAATTCGGAGGAATTACAAACTATGGCAAATGTAAGAGTTGCTATCAATGGTTTCGGTCGTATCGGCCGTCTTGCCTTCAGGCAGATGTTCGATGCCGAAGGTTACGAGATCGTAGCTATCAACGATCTGACCAGCCCCAAGATGCTGGCTCATCTTCTGAAGTACGATTCTGCTCAGGGCAGATATAAGTATGCCGACAGCGTAGTTGCCGGCGACGACTATATCACCGTCAACGGCAAGACCATCAAGATCTACGCCGAAAAGGACGCCGCCAACCTTCCCTGGAAGGAAGTAGGGGTAGACGTCGTTTTAGAGTGCACGGGCTTCTACACCTCCAAGGAAAAGTCCATGGCTCACATCAACGCAGGCGCTAAAAAGGTCGTCATCTCCGCTCCCGCAGGCAACGATCTTCCCACCATCGTCTACAGCGTAAACGAAAAGACCCTCAAGGCTACCGACAACGTCATCTCCGCCGCAAGCTGCACCACCAACTGCCTTGCTCCCATGGCCGACGCTCTCAACAAGCTCTGCAAGATCAAGAAGGGCTACATGACCACCATCCACGCCTACACCGGCGACCAGATGGTTCTCGACGGCCCTCACCGCAAGGGTGACTTAAGGCGCGCAAGGGCTGCCGCAGTCAACATCGTTCCCAACTCCACGGGCGCTGCCAAGGCCATCGGCCTCGTCATCCCCGAGCTCAAGGGCGTTCTCGACGGCTGCGCACAGCGCGTTCCCGTTCCCACCGGTTCGCTCACTCAGCTCATCGCCGTATGCGATGGCGAGCTGACCGCCGAGGAAGTAAACGCCGCCATGAAGGCCGCTTCTTCCGCATCCTACGGCTACACCGAGGAGGAGATCGTATCTTCCGATATCGTCGGCATGACCTACGGCTCGCTGTTCGACGCTACCCAGACCAAGTGCATGCCCATGGGCGACGGCACCACGCTCGTAAAGGTAGTTTCGTGGTACGACAACGAGAACTCCTACACCTCGCAGATGGTCAGGACTATCAAGTACTTCGCCGAATTAAAGTAATTTAGCAATAAATTTAAAGTTGCCCGCGGCTCTCGCCGCGGGCAATATTTTTAAAGTGGAGAGAGAGTATGAAGTGGAAAACGGTTTCCTTTCTTTACGGAATATGTCTCTATGCCGCGCAGTTGCCCTTTGTCGTCATGATAATCATAACGGCGGCGTGGGAGAACATGCCCGAATGGCTGACGAACACGCTCTGCGCCGTCTGCCTTTCGTTTGCGCTGCTCGCTGCGGCGCTGATAGTGGCAAATATCGTCGTCGCCGTAAAGTATAACTTCTTCAAAGAGATATGCCCTTACGCAGTAACGTTCAGATTAAAACTCGTCCTCGTGCCCTTTTTCATAGTTAATTTCGTGGTGTGGCTGCTCATATATCTCGCTACGCTGCACCCCGTGCTGATATTTGTGATGGTAGTGCTGATGGCCATGTCCATCATAGGTACATATATCTTTATGTTGGGCAGCGGCGTATGCAACATGGCATACCTCGTAAGAAGGATGGTAAAGGGCTTCAGATTGCAATATGTTGTCTTTTTACTGATGCACTTTATCTATGTGCTCGACGTAGTCGCGGCGATCATTTTATACTTCATTCAAAAGAATACGGAGAGCATGGCGGAGGGAGAGGAGCCCGCTCCCGCCGTGGAACAAAATAAAACCGAATAAGATAAAGCGCCGACCTCCCTCTTTGCTGTCATTTCGACCGGAGCGTAGCGAAGCGGAGAAATCTCCCCGGTTATAAGGTTGTCATTTCGACCGGAGCGTAGCGAAGTGGAGAAATCCCCCCGGTTATAAGGTTGTCATTTCGACCGGAGCACGCTTTGCGTGCGTAGCGGAGAAATCTCCCCGGTTTTGCTTCAGATACACTTTTCACCTTGTTTTGAAGAGGCGAAACGCACGGGGTGGGCGGGTGGGACAGACATGTCATCCTGAGCGACAGCGAAGGATCTCATTGCCGGATTATTTCAAAGCCCATACAGAGATACCTCGGCAACGCGCGCACACGCCATTATTGCGCCCAACTCTTTCGGCGCGCTGCTCGGTATGACAAGGGGAGGGGAAGCATGTGCAGCGCCTCGGGCATAGCATGTCATTTCGACTGAAGCACACGAAGTGTGCGAAACGGAGAAATCTCCCGTGCTACTTTTCAGATACGATATAACCTTATTATTGCCTCCCCTTCGCATGGGGAGGTGTCTGCGTGTGAGAGCGCGCAGACGGAGAGGGCGAAATTATTATTTAATCCTCATTGTTATCCTGAGCGACAGCGAAGGATCTCATTGTCGGATTATTTCAAAGCCCATACAGAGATACCTCGCAACGCGCGCTCCTGCATGTTTTTGCTTCAACAATTATGGCGCGCTGCTCGGTATGACAAGTGGGTGGAGGGGGGGAGGCTGCGCGCACTCTCTCGGGTAGAGCATGTCATTTCGAGCGTAGCCGAGAAATCTCCCCGGTTACGTTTCAGATATGATATAACCTCATTGTATTCTCCTCGTTGCTATGAGCAGAGATACCTCGGCAACGCGCGCTCTTGCTCGTATCGTACCCAACCATATCGGCGCGCTGCTCGGTATGACAGGGAGGGGGAGGAGGCTTCGCGCACCCCCTCGGGGAGAGTATGTCATTTCGACCGAGCGTAGCGAGCGGAGAAATCTCCCGGGTTATGTTTCAGATACATTTTTCACCTTATTCTCGCGCAAAACCGTGGCTTTTGCGCGAAAGAGGAGCCGCAGGCGCAAAAGGAAAGGAAGGCAAAGAATTTGCCTTCCTTCAAACTGCGCCTTGCAAAAATAATGTCACCGCTCCGCGAAGCGTGCGCAGCCCTGCGAGCACCCTCCGAAAAATATGTAGCAAATCGCTAAAGCACCGCACCCGCGTAGAGGGGGCGGGCAAGGGCGAATTTGCTTTCACGGAGTGCAGGAATCAATTCCGCAATCTCGCGCAAAACTGTAGTATTTGCGCGAAAGAGGAGCCGCAGGCGCAAAAGGAAAGGAAGGCAAAGAATTTGCCTTCCTTCAAACTGCGCCTTGCGGCGACGACGCGGCGACGTTACACATTGAAACGGAACAGTATGACGTCGCCGTCCTTTACAACGTAATCCTTGCCCTCCGAGCGCACCTTACCCTTTTCGCGCGCGCCCACAAGTCCGCCGCACTCCAAAAGGGTCTGCCATTCAACCACCTCGGCGCGGATAAAGCCTCGCTCGAAGTCGCTGTGTATAGCGCCGGCGGCCTGCGGAGCCTTAGTGCCCCGCTTTATCGTCCAGGCCCTCGTCTCCTTTTCGCCCGCCGTCAGAAAGGATATCAGCCCCAAGAGGTGATAGCTCTTTCTTATCAGCGCGTTGAGGCCGCTCTCCTTCAGGCCCAGCTCCTCCAAAAACATTGCGCTGTCCTCGGGATCCATCTGCGCAAGCTCCTCCTCGGTCTTAGCGCAAATCACCAGCACTTCGCTGCCCTCTTTGGCGGCGTGCTCCTTCACCTTGACGACGAGCGGAATGTCGTCCTCGTCCTTGCCCATGTCGAATTCGGATATGTTGGCGGCGTATATGACGGGCTTGGAAGTCAGCAAAAACAGGTTATTGAACAGCGGTCTCTCCTCGTCCGAGCACTCGAACAATCTAGCGGGTTTCTCCTCGCCGAGGAATTTTTCCAGCCTCTCCAGCATGGCGAATTCCATGGCGGCCTCCTTGTTGGCTCCGCCGCGCGCGCTGTTGCGTATCCTGTCCTGCCGCTTGTTTACGGCCTCAATGTCGGCGAGGATGAGCTCGAGCGTAATGGTCTTTATGTCGTCCGTCGGGTCTATCCTGTTGTTGACGTGCGTTATGTTGGAATTTTCAAAACAGCGCACAACGTGCACTATGGCGTCGCACTCGCGTATGTGCGAAAGGAACTTGTTGCCCAGCCCCTCGCCGTGCGAGGCGCCCTTGACAAGCCCGGCTATGTCTACGAATTCTATAATTGCGGGTGTGACCTTTTTGCTGTCGTACAGCGCGGCGAGCTTGTCCAGCCGCTCGTCGGGCACGGCTACCACGCCCACGTTGGGCTCTATAGTGCAGAAGGGATAGTTTGCGGCCTCTGCTCCCGCATGCGTGATGGCATTAAACAGGGTGGACTTGCCCACGTTGGGCAGACCTACTACGCCTAATTTCATAGTTTATCTCCAAATTTTGTTTGCGCCTATAATTATATTACAAAATAATTATTTTAGCAAACTTTAATTTGCAAAAATAAGGATATTATGTTAAAATGCAATAAGAAAAATTCAAGGAAACGCCAATGGATCACAAAAAGTATATCGCAGACAAAATAAAGGCGGAGGGCGTGTCCGCCGAAGAGGTCGCTTCGGCCCTCGCCGTTCCGCCCGATCCCAAGATGGGCGACTACGCCCTGCCCTGCTTCAAATTCGCCAAGGTGCTCCGCAAGAGCCCCGTCGCCATCGCCGCCGAACTCGCCTCGTCGATCGCCCCCGACGACGTAATAAGCTCGGTAGAGGCTGTAAACGGCTATCTCAACTTCAAAATAAACAAGGGCGGTCTCGCCCGCGAAACGCTTGAAAGGATAGCCGCCGAGGGCGAGAAGTACGGCTCGTCGGACATGGGCAGGGGAAAGACGGTGTGCATCGACTATTCCTCGGTAAACATAGCCAAGCCCTTCCACATAGGCCACCTCTCCACAACGGTGCTCGGCAGCGCCCTGTATAAAATATTCAACTTCCTCGGCTACAGGGCCGTGGGCATCAACCACCTCGGCGACTACGGCACGCAGTTCGGCAAGCTCATCTCCGCCTACAAGCGCTGGGGCAACAGAGAGGAGGTGGAAAAGGGGGGCATCCACGCCATTAACGATCTCTACGTCCGCTTCAACAACGAGGCCGACGAGGAGATGGAGAGGGAGGCGCGCGAGTACTTCCGCCTCATCGAGAGCGGCGATAAAGAGGCCAACGACCTGTTCGAGTGGTTCAAGTCGCTCACCCTCGCCTATGTCGAAAAGATCTATAAGAGGCTGCACGTCACGTTCGACAGCTATGCCGGCGAGCGCTTCTACACCGATAAAATGACCCCCGTCATCAAGGAGCTCAGGCAAAAGGGTCTGTTAAAGGAGAGCAACGGCGCGCAGATAGTCGACCTCGAGCCCTACGGCATGCCGCCCTGCCTCATCCTGCGCTCGGACGGCGCCTCGCTCTACGCCACGCGCGACATTGCCGCCGCCATCTACCGCAAGAACACATACGATTTCTACAAGTGCCTCTACGTCGTCGCCTATCAGCAGAACCTGCACTTCAGGCAGTTTTTCAAGGTGCTGGAGCTCATGGGCAAGGAGTGGGCCAAGGATCTCGTCCACGTCGCCTACGGCATGGTGTCGCTCGAGGACGGAGCAATGTCCACGCGCAAGGGCAAGGTGGTGTGGCTGGAGGACGTCATCTCCCGCTGTGTGGAAAAGGCCTACGCCGTCGTCAGCCAGAAGAACCCCGACCTTGAAAACAAGGACGAAATAGCCGAAAAGGTGGGTGTCGGCGCCGTCATCTTCGGCGCGCTGTACAACAACAAGATAAAGGATATAACCTTCTCCTACGACAAGGTGCTCTCCTTCGAGGGCGAAACGAGCGTGTATGTGCAGTACACCTGCGCCCGCGCGGCCTCCGTGCTCGAAAAGGCGGGCGAAAACTTCGCCCTCCCTGCGCAGTTCGACCTCACCGACGAGGAGTCCGAGGTGGTAAAGTGCCTCGCCGCATTCCCCGCAACCGTCGTCGACGCGGCCGACAAGTACGAGCCCAGCTATATCGCCCGCTACGCCGTAGATCTGGCGCAGAAGTTCAATAAATTCTACTTCGACTGCAAGATACTCACCGCGCCCGAGGGCGTCCGCGAGTTCAGGCTGTGCCTCACCTCCGCCGTGCTCCGCGTGCTCAAAAACGCGCTCGGCCTGCTCGGCATAGGCGTACCCGATAAAATGTAAAAACTATGTACAAGGCAATAATTTTCGACCTCGACGGCACCCTTCTCAATACCTCGCGCGATATCTGCAAGACGCTCAACAAATGCCTCGCCGCCTTCGGCTGCCCGACCGTTTCCCTCGAGGACACTATAAAATTCGTCGGCAACGGCGCAAAAAAGCTCATTGAGCGCGCCGTCCCCGCAGGATTTGCAAGGACGGAGGAGCTCTACAAATACTACCTTACCGAGTTTGCCGCCTGCGACAACGCCCTCACCACCCTATACGAGGGCGAGGACGCCTTCTTAAAGTCGGTAAAGGCCGCGGGCATACGCACGGCCATTCTCACCAACAAGCCCATGGACGCCGCCCGCGGCGTGTATGACGCCCTCCTCGGGGAGTACGGCTTCGATATCGTCCTCGGATATGACGGCCGCTTCGGCCTCAAGCCCGACCCCTGCGCCGCGCTTTGGATAGCGGGGCAGCTGGGCGCGGAGAGGGAGGAGTGCCTCTTCGTCGGCGACGGCGAAACGGATATCGCCACGGCCGCCAACGCCGGCATGGACTGTGCAAGCGTTCTCTGGGGCTTCCGCTCGCGCGCGGCTCTCGCCGCGGCGGGAGGTAAAATTTTCGCCGAAAGCTACGCCGAACTCTCCCGCATAGTTTTCGGCTCGTGATTTTGTATTTTTCACAAAAAATTTACACTCATATTATTGATATTTAATCTTAAATATGATATAATGTAATCACTAAAACATTCAAGGAGTGATCAACATGAAAAGATGTACTGTTTGCGGCGAGATAGTAGCCGACGACGTAGAAGTTTGCCCCGTTTGCAAGGCTAAGACCTTTGCTCCCGTAGAGGAGAAGGCTAAGTTCGCCTGCGAGCATGTAGTAGGCGACGGCGTATGCGACGACAAGGAGATAATGGACGGCCTTCACGCTCATTTCACGGGCGAGTGCACCGAAGTGGGCATGTATCTTGCAATGTCCCGCGTGGCCGAAAGGGAGGGCTATCCCGAGGTAGCCGAAGCCTTCAAGCGCTACGCCTACGAGGAGGCCGAGCACGCAGCAAAGTTTGCCGAGCTGCTGGGCGAAGTCGTAACGCCTTCCACCAAGAAAAATCTCGAACTCCGCGCCGCTGCCGAAGCGGGCGCATGCGAGGGCAAGCTCGCCATCGCCAAGAGGGCCAAGCAGCTCAACCTCGACGCCATCCACGACACTGTTCACGAAATGGCCAAGGATGAGGCCCGCCACGGCGCAGGCTTTGCAGGTCTCTTAAAGAGATATTTCGGCAAATAATTTCAACAGATCGTAAAAAAGGACAGGCCTGCGGCCTGTCCCTTTTTTTAGTAAATTAACGGCGAAGGTGTATGGAAGATGGCTCAAAAATATTTTCCGTCTACGCTCCGCCCTCCGTAAATAAAGCGCAGAATGGTTACGCCGTCCTCCGACAGCCCGTAGTAAAGAATATAATTGCCGACGGGCACCTTTCTCAGGTCGTATGGGCTGTCGGGGATGACAAGGGCAGATTTGGGCTGCGCCGAGGGGAAGAGAGCTATGCGTCCGAAGGCGTCCCTTATCTTGCCGTACAGGTCTCTCGCCGCCTTTGCGTTTTTAAGCTGCTCTTCAATGTATGTCAGCGTATGCTCGATATCCGCCTTGGCGATATCCGTTATGGTAAATTTAATCTTTGGCTGCATACTTTTTGCCCAATTCCTCAATAAACTGCGCCGCGTCGGAAGTGCGTCCCTGCCGTGCTTCCTGAATTCCGGCCATCACCTTTTCATAGGCCTCCATACGCGCCATCTTGGCGTCGTATGCGGCGGCGCTCAGTATTACCATGTCGGCATAGCCGTTCTTCGTGATATACAGCGGCTCGTCGCTCTGACTGCACATTTCCGAAATTTTGGCGGAATTTTTCAGTTCCTTAATGGGTAGTATTGTCATTGCTGTATCCTCCTTACTGTACCATTATTATACACCAAATTAAGGTACTTTGTCAACGCCGCTGACAAAAATAGTTTGCGCGTCATATAATGGGATAGAGGCAGAGGGGGAAAACCTTTTGCTTTCAATACATTCAAAGGAAAAGTTTATGTGCGATAATCAAAGAATGTACGAGTGCTCCTGCAACTGCTCCTGCCGCAGGGTGAGGCGCGAGCCCCGCCCCGAAAGCTGCGTCGTGTGCGGGCCCGCCGTCCTTTTGGGCATACTCGGCGGGTGTATCTTTCTGTGCTCGGGCCTCGGCCGCTGCTCGGATAGTTGCTCTTCGGAGTGTGGCGGATGTGGCGGTTACGGGCGCGGATACGACGGCGGTTGCTGCGGCTGAGATCGGCGCGGCGCGGCCTGCGGCCGCGCCGCGCTTACATATTTGCCCCTTCGGCGGGCAAAAATAATTGTATGGCGGCATTGCTACGGATATACAGGCACCTCTCCGACAAGCGCTATTCCACAATAGCGGGCACGCTTGTCTATTTTTTGATAATGGGAATGGCCCCGACGCTCTTTTTGATAGCGCTGATCGCGGGCAGGATAGACCTCATGAGTCTGCTCCCGCATGCCGTCGTTCAGGCGTTAGGTTTTTTTTTTTG
>CALVRO010000032.1 GCA_944358655.1 uncultured Clostridia bacterium
CATCCCTTGGGGAGTGGGGGGCGGCCGGCCTCCCCCCCGCCCCGCGCCGGGGGCGGTGGCGCGGGGGGGGGGGGGGGGGGGGGGGGGGGGGGGGCAGATTTGTCATCCTGAGCGACAGCGAAGGATCTCTTTGTACGACTAAGATATAGCCCGTGCAGAGATGCTTCGCAACGCGCGCACACGCTTGGTTTTGCCCCAACATTTATGGCGCGCTGCTCAGCATGACAATAAGGTGAAGGTGCGGCGACCGAAACGGTCGCCGCACCCTTTTTTGTGCCATGTTCGGGAGCGGTTTTCCCCGCCCCCAACAACTACATTTTACCACAAACTTGTAAAAATCTTTACACTACCTTTGCAATAAGTTTGTAAAAAATCAGGATATAACTATATTATTATAGTAATAGTCGCAATCATCCGTCGTACCCAATGTTCTACGTAATGTCGCTGTTCCGCTGCTGTTTATCGAAGTGTAGCCTGCATTTTGATCCGGAATCGTCACCTCGGAAGAATATGTAATATTATAGCCCGTCGGTTTTTCATCGTCGTCTCTGAAACCCAGCGAGGCTTTGGAATTTGATGTCAGCAAAACGCTATAAGAAACGTTAACACCATCTATGGCATTTTTGCTGCACCCGGTATTCCGCACATATGATATACCCCAACTCTCATAACCCTCTATCTTGTTTATCGGGCTCATATAAGTTCCGCCGGAGAGTTGCACGTTTGTGTCATTGGGCGCAACATCGAAATACAGTCCCGAATTGGTTCCGCCCGTAAACGTGCCGCCTTTAATTGTAAGCTTATCAACTCCGCAGGCATAGTATATTCCGTAAGCCGTACCGGTAAATGTACCGTTATTGATTGTTATTGTAGAGTGTCTAATGTTATCATCGTCATCATCTGTATATAGCAGGTCGTTCTGCACGGACAGCGAAGCAACGCCTGTCACGCTCGAAACTTCTGATGAAATAGGGGTAGACTCCGTGCCGTCAAATGTGATATCGACAAAGCGGAAAACGCTGATAGCATCGGCATTGCGCGCGTTAAAAGTGCCGCCATATACATATACTTGCGTTCTTTTTACTTGCGTTCCATCTTCGCCCGGCGTACCAAAAAACGACGCCGCGCTGTTACCGTTAACGCTGTCCTTATCACCAAACGCGCCGCCTTTGATAGTGACCTTCAAACTATGCCCCATCACATTCAGGCCATAGGAAGCTGCGGGGCCGACCATGCGGCCACTGTCACCTAACGGCTTTTGACCATCATTGTATTCGATATAATAACCGCTGTTATATCCCGTGAAAGTGCCGCCGTTGATAGTGACCTCATTGGAAGTCTGAGTACCGGAAGTCTGACTACCGGAAGTCTGACTACCGGAAGTATCAGTATTGCTATTGCGGATGAGTATGCCGTTCCCTTGTTGCGCGGAATAGTTTCCGCCATGCACGGTCAACGAACCGCCGCTGACCTCCACAGCATGACCGCCACTTTTATTTAACATATACTGCCATGCTTTCTGCTCTTGTGTATTGACTACATAGCTCCAATTCCAAGTATAATAATCATCATACCAGCCCCCATCATGGAAAGTAGCCGTCGCATATAATAAGTTACCCTCCGTTTTTACGTTAGGGCCCTTTTTTGTATTTTCATTGCCCAACGTGACTGTTCCGCCGCCGACATATATGCCGCCGCCGATACTGTTTTTTATCTCGCCGCCTGCAATATTTACCGTGCTTGAGGTACCGCCGCTTTCAACGCGCACGGCAAAGCTCTTTATCTCCTGCGAGAGATAAGTTCCGCTGTTGTCGTTTTCAACGCCCGTGTGGGTGACACTGAAAGTGCCGTTTGCTATAAGCGAGCCGCCGTTGACAAATACGCCGTTGTAAATGCTTTTGGGAGCGTTCAGGCCGGTAACAGCCCAACTTTTGGCTACAATTTTAGAAATTACCGAAACTGTGGCATTTTCATGCGCGGTGAGGCTGCCGCCCGCAACATATATGCCCGTGCCGCGCGGCGTATCTATTGTAATATTACTGCTCTGCTTATCGGAACCGAAATTGAGGTTGCCGCCCATCAGCACAATTCCGAGGTCGCGGGAGTTGAGGGTAACAGTATCGGAAGATATATTTATCTGAGCGCCCGTTGAAAAGATATTAGTTGCCGAAAGATCGGCGTTATCGTTTGTAACGTTTTGATTTACGTTGCACACAAAGGACGAGCCGCCGATATTTACAGTACCGCCCGTTGCATATATACCATGGGAATTGCTTGAGGCGGCGTAAGTAGTTGAGTCATATTCGTCCGCGCGCGAGGAGATATTGATTTTAGCATCGCCGCCGAAAGTGACAGTACCGCCCGTGGCGTAGATGCCCTGTAAATTTTGACCCGTGAGCGTGTCAGAGCCCGTGAGAGTGAAAGTAACTGTGCCGCCGCCGTTGGCTATGCCTATGTCGCCGCCCTCGGAATATATGGCGCGGGAGTTAGTTCCGACTATCTTAATATTGGCCGTTACGCCGCCGCTTTCACTGCTGGCCGTACTGCCTATAACTATGGGCTCGATTTTTGCAAGATTTTCGGCAGGTTGGCTGTATATGCCGTAGTTGTTGGAGCCCGTAAGCGTCATTTTAAATTCGGAATTGTTCGCCGTGTTTATGCGGACGAGGCCGACGCCGTCGGAGAAGATGCCGTAGTTGTAGTCGCCCTTAACGGTTATAGTCGCGCCCGAGGTGACGGAGAGCGAGCCGCCCTCCACCCGTATTGCCGCGCCATTATCGCCGGGGTTTGTGCCTTCGGCGGTGGAATTTTTATTGAGCGTGGCGGTAACAACGTCCATTTTGCCGCCCGTAACGCAGACGGTGTCGGCGTTTTCGGAATAGAAAGTGCCGCTGCCCACGCGCAGATATTCGTCGTCGGCGGCCCCGCTATCGTAGGAGCACTCCACGCACACGCTGTTGCCGTAGGCGCGGAAGGTGCCGCCTTCAACGGCCATGTAGCCCGCGCTCGCCTGCACGCAGTAGGTGTTGGCAACGCCGAAGTAGGCGTGATAGTCCGAGCCCTTCTGCACATATATGTTGCCCGTTTCGCCGCCGTCGCCCTCGGCCATCTGAATGGCGGCAAAGGATTTGGCCGCATTGCCGCTAACGTCCGTGCCCGCCGCACCCTTTACGTTTTGATATACGAAAACGGTGACCTTTACGGCGCCTTCGGCGGCCGAACTATTACCTTCATATTTGAATTCAGCGCCGTCGCGAGTGAGGTAGTAGGAATATTTATAGTTTGCGCTTCCGCCCGCCGCTATGGTGGTGTTGCTGACAACTTCGTCCTCGAGGGTGAAATACAGGTAGGTATCCTTGGGGATATATTTATTATAATTGTAGCCCCCTTCTTCGGTAAAATACATATTGCCGTTGACCTTTATGCGGGCAGAGTTGCCATCGACCACCTGCAACGCGCCGGGAACGATAATGGGCATGGAAACATTTTTACCTTCGCTCCACTTGTCGTTGTCTTTGTCCCACTGCTGAAGTAAAACGCTTGCATTTTCCACTATTTGCGCGCCCGGCATGTTTTCCGTTTTGTTTATGCTTTCGTCCACGACTATTTTATCCGGGGGCGTTTTCCATGTATTGTTGTCTTGATAGTCTATGTAGGCATACTCCGACTTGTGCCCTGCGTTATCGGCGTTGTCGTCGCGGGGGCCGCTTTCAAAGGTGCCCGCGTTGACGGTGAGCGTTCCGCCCGAAACGCGCAGCACGGTGCCGACGGGGTTATAAAAACAGCCCGTCTGCTCCTCGGAGGTATCTATTATGGTCAGGCGGACGCCCTCCTGCACGTCGAGCATGGGCTCGCGGTTGTTGCGCTGGAGTTCCTTGCCGTTTAAGTCTATGGTGAGGTCGGCGCCGACTTCGCTTACGCCGCCCGAGATGATTATTTTGTCTATGTCGTCGCTGATCTGAATGTTGCTGTAGCCGTTTTCGATAGCCGTGAAGAACTCGTCCTCCGAGCTGATCTCTATCATGTCCGAAACGGTGAATTCAAAGTCCTGACCGCCGTAGTTGCCCTTGGAGCCCTCCTCGGAGGTAAATCTGCCCAGAGTGAGCGAGGCCGTGAACAGCGTTAAAATGACAAGACATATTAAAATGTATAAAAGCGCCTTGCGCACTTTTGCCGTCATGAGGTTTCACCTCCCTGCGCGGGCGTTTCCGAGGCCTGCTCGAACAGCGCCGTTAAAGTAACGTCGTAGCTGCGGCTTAAAACGCCGTACATTATGTAGCCTGCGCCGCCCTCTTTATTTTCAAAGGGGTCGGCCGAAAGGCCGCTTAAATCGAACGTGACGGCCATACTTTGGTTGCCGTCCTTATTTGTGTTGTTGCAGATATATGTGCCCGTCAACTGCCCGCCTATGCTCTGCAGGGCGGGGAGAATGTTGTCCCCGTCGGCCGCCGTGACGGTGAGGGTGAGGAGCTCTTTGTTTCCGTTGTCGTCAACGAGAATGGAGTGGACAAAGTTGGCGTCCTCGCCGGGGGCTATGGGGGCAACGTGGTCGAAAGTGACGGTGTAGCCACTGCCATTATATGCGCAGTTTATGCGCACCCTTTCGAGCGCGGACTGTTCGCCCTCCTGCCCGTCCCCGGTCGTATCGCCCGTGTTTTGGGATGCGGACTGCCCGCCCTCCTGTCCGTCCCCGGTCGTATCGCCCGTGTTTTCGGCCGCGGCCACCTGCTGTTCGAAGTGCCAGCCGGTTATTTTGGCGCCGTCGAAGTAGTAGTCGGTTGCGGGGTCGGTTATCAGTTTGTTGTAGTCGGTCACCTTTTCGCCATTCGGGCCGCCCTTTGTTACAAGGCTATTATCCGTGGCGAGGTATAGGCCGCACACCGTGCAATGGCCGTTGAAGTCGCTTATGTGGCCGTCATGAGTGGCAAAGTCGCTGCCTATGAACAGGCCGCAATAGTCGCAATGGCCGTCCTTATTCGCATCCACGGCAGTGTCGCCCGTGGGGTGTTTGTCGCTTCCTATGTACAGACCGCAGTAGTCGCAGTGGTCGTCTTTTTCCTTCGTTCCACCTGTTACTTTACCTGTGCTGTCGGTCTCTATGGTGTTGTTTAAATATATATCGCTATTCTGGTCATGCCCGAGACAGTAGCCGCACACGGAGCATTTATCGTGCATATTGGTAAAATCGCCATGACTTTCGCACGGCTTTTTTATCATTTCTGCGCCGCAGTTGTCGCATTTGCCGTCGTTATCGTTGTCCTCGTGCGTGCCCTGCCACATGGCGTCGGAGTAGTCGCTTATGCTCGAGGCCAGCGTCATATAGAGCACAAAGGTCTTTTCCTGCCCCACTATCTGACCGGCGTCGTTGGTTGCATTGGCCTCAAAGACCATTAGGGGGTCGTTTATGACTATGGTGTAGTAGTCCATCTCCTTTTCGAGGTCGAGATAGAGCTGCGAGCGGAATTTATCGTTTGTGTTGCCGCGCTGGAAGCCCACGGCGTATTTGGCCGTTCTGCTCTCGGCGGTGATGGTCATGTAGGGCACGGCCTCCGTGACGCCGTTTTCTATTTCATTGAGGGATATGCGGCGCGTTGCGGCATTTTTGTCAAGCGTGCCGCTGACCGAGTAGGTGCCCTCGGCTTCGCGCCCCTCTATGCCGTAGTAGGGGGTGAATGTGGAGGTGTCGAGCGTTTCGTTGTTGTAAACTTTATATGTGTCCTTAAGCGTGGGGATAGACGTTTGGGCGCTCTCGTCCTTCTCGTAGATGAGTTCGCCGAGCACAATTTCGGGGTTGTAGGTGTAAGTTTCGGCCTCGGCGCTGCCAGAAAGGTCGTGCTGTACATGGGCGAGCTGCAGCGTGATATGGTCGGCAAGCAGCGCGGGCAGGGTGAACTTTATGTATCCGCGCACGTCCACCTGACTGACTATCGTGGTGCCGTTTTCGGTGTCGAAGTTGGCCATGTCGAAGCGCATGGAGCGCGCCGTGCTTGTGGCGGTGGCGGTGGCTTCGCCCTCGCCCGTTTCGCCGCCCTCCTGCCCGTTGCCGGGGGTTTTGTTGCTCAGCCAATAGTTGGTGTTGGGAAAGGACTGCGAGGAGATGGTGTTGAGCTCGTATCTGCACGAAAAGCGGGCAAGCGAAATAGCCACGTCGCCCGTGGTCGACATGGTGTAGCGCGAAAAAGTAACTCCCGTAAACAGAATACTGACAAGGAGTAAATATAGTAGATACGTTAGTATCGGATATTTTTTAGTCCTTGCACTCATCTTTATCTTTACAACGCCTTTCAAAAACTGCCGAGAGGAGGTCGGTGATAAACCACACGGCCGCGCCTGCGGCGATGATAACCAACAGTCCTGCGGGCGAGCGGACAAACTGAATGGCCCGTCCTCCGCCCTTTACAACGTACACCACCTTGCCCACTATGTTGCTTTGGGGGACGGTGAAGGTGTCCTGATCGTTGTTGTTGTCGCCCTTTGTAGTGTAGCCGGCTTGACTTTTAAGCACTATGCGGTGAGTGACGTACTCGCCGAAGTCGGGGTCGAAAAAGGTTATCACGTTCCCAACGGCGTAGTCCGACTGACTGTAAGTGATTATAAAGTCGCCTATTTCAATATCGTCGTCGCCGCTGTCGTCGTCCATGCTGCCCGAAACCACGGCCGCCCCGCCCAGACCGAACAGGGTGGGCATGCCGTTGCCGAAGGCATATCTGGCCACGAGCACATAAATATTGTATGCAGCAAGCGCCAGGCAGACGGCCACAAGCACGCCGCGCACGATATTGCTTACTATTTTAAAAATTTTCATTTACAGCAAATTTTACATGGGTAGAGATGCTTCGCAACGCGCACTTTTACTCTGTTGCATATCCCGCTCATTCGGTGCGCTGCTCAGCATGACAAGGGGTGGGGAAAGGCGGCGCGCCTCACCGCTTTTGCAGAGGCGAAAGGCCCGGGGTGGGTGGGCGGGACAGACTTGTCATCCTGAGCGACAGCGAAGGATGACAAGGGGGGAAGGATGACAAGGGAGACAGCGCGGCCATATCGAGCCCCGATCAGGGGCCATATCGAGTTGCCGAACGGCAACATATCGACCTTTTTCGCCCTCTCCGTCCGCGCGCTCCCGCACGCGGCCACCTCTCCATGCGAAGGAGAGGCTATAGTGCGGTAGGCAACCTATCGCCTCCCTCAGTCAAGCACTACCGAGGCGGTGAAGGTTATGTGCAGCTTATATATCATGCCGCTCTCGCCCGCAACAGTGTCTACGGGGTCGTTGTGCCGCCATAACCAGCCCAGAACAAAAACCGTCTCCGAGCCCGCGGCCAGCGTCATGTGGTACTCCTCGCCCGTCTGCGCGGCGTCCAAAGCGGCGTTCAAGCCCTCGGGCGGGAGTTTGCTCTCCTCGCTCGCGCCGCCCGCAACGTACTGCCCGTCGCGCTCCAAAGAGTACGCCAAATCTATGCCGTACTCGTTCTCGCACGAAAAAGTGAGCGAAAATTCAATGTCGTCGGCGTTGCGGTTTTCAAGGGTGAAGGCGTAGTTGCCATATACTCCCGGGGCAATGGTGTTGTCGCCGAACTGTTTGTTGACGAACACGTCGAGCGATTCCATCTCGTCCCAGCTCGTTCCCTTTTCGTCGGCGACAAAGAGCGTGGGCGCGTAGTCGATACTTTCAGACCGCGAAAGGAAGGAAGCGCCCAGCACGCCCGAAAGCACGGTGGCAAATATGAGTATTGCCAGAATTATTATGAGTATGGCCAGCGGAAAGCGCTTTAAGGTGGCCACATAGTCGCCCGAAAGGGCCATTACGTTGTCGTTTTTATCGAGGTATGCCCCCGCAAGATCGGCGTGGTGCAGGCGGACAGACTTTTCCTCCCTGCGGAAGATGCCCACCAGCTTGCCTTCGAGGTCGTACCACTTGGAGGAACGAACGCGGCCTATTTTGTTGCCCTCGGCGTCCACCACCTTTGCGCTCCTCGGCAGCCGCACGGTGGAGGGAATGTCGTATTCGGCGGCAACTCTCGCCGCGGCGGAGCCGCTCTCCTCCTTGACGGCCGACCCGGCCTTGGGGGCCCTTCCCCCACTCGTGCGGGCGGAGCTTTCGGCCACGCCCTTGGCCGTTTCGGGCTCGGGCAGCATGTCCTCTATTATGTCGCCGTCGGCAACTTCGCCGTCGGCGCGGGCCAGCTCCTCGGGGTCGAAGGGCTCGGCATGGTCGTCGATAAACTCCGTCCAGTCCTCGGCCACATGGTCGGCCTTGGGCATGCAGCGGTTGAGGCGCATCACCTCGTTGATGACGGCATATGCCGCGCTTATCCTCTGCGAATTGCAAACGTTTATGCCGAGAGGCACGTTTGTATAGCTTACGGTGTTGGTGTAGTCGTTGTGCTGAAATTTGTCGGCCGCGTACTTTGCGGGCTTGAGCGCGACAAAGAGGCGCACATATCCCCTTACTATGCGTATTTCGCCCAAAAGTTTTGCGCCGGCGTAAAAGCTTTCGCCGCGCGCCGAAGTTGCGGCCGTAATGTCGCCCGAGGGCGACTTGTAACCCATGAAGGCGTTTTTTACGGCGTTGTAGCGCATGCGCGTGCGCTCGTCCGCCGCCTTGAGCCTTGCAGGAAACGGCGTGCAGCTCTCCTGCGTGACTATGTAGTTTTTACCGTTCCCGTTCTGTTGCATTTTTGTGTTCTCTAAATAGGTTTAATTTTCATTTCGAGCGCCGCCGAGAAATCTCCCCGATGCCGTTTCAGATACACTTTTTACCACTCCGCGAAGCGTGCGCAGCCTTGCGAGCACCCTCCGAAAAAATTAAGCAAACGAACTCGAAGCCGTGCCGCAAGCAATTGCGGCTTGTGAGGGTGAGTTTGCGTTTCGCGCGGAGCGCAGATATCAATTCCTTAGCCTCGCGCAAAACTGTAGTATTTGCGCGAAGGAGGAGCCGCAGGCGCCAAAAGCGGACAAGGCAAATTCATTTGCCTTGTTGCAAAATGCGCCTTGCGGCGACGAGGAGAAATCTCCCCGGCTGCGTATCAGATACACTCCCGCCGCACTTTGTTTTTGCAGAGGCGAAAGGCTCGGGGGTGGGTGGGCGGGGCGGACTTGTCATCCTGAGCGACAGCGAAGGATCTCATTTGCCCGACTGTTCCAAAGCCCGTGCAGAGATACCTCGACAACGCGCGCTCATGCTCGGTTTTATTCCAGCAATTATGGCGCGCTGCTCGGTATGACAAAGGGGTGGAAAGAAAGGCACTCCCGCCGCTTTTAGGGCAATTTGCGGGGCGCGGAACGCGCCCCGCAAATACCCTTTTATTTGCTATTCAGCGATTTTTATTGTCTGTTTTAAGATACGATGAACAATCGTTACTTATGCCCTAGGAGCTTCGGAGGCCTGTGCGGCGGTTATATTGAGAGTATAACCTACTTTGGTCACATTCTCGCCTGCCCAAGTATCGATTGCATCGGCGACCCAAGGCTGAAGCTCGTCGTGAGTCGTCCATACGCACTCGGCATATATCCATATCTTGCTGTTATTGTTATCGCCATCATTATCGCCCGCAAGGGAAACCTGCTGACCGGAAGCGAGAGGGGTCGTGGAAGCATTTTCATAATAGCCGTAATATAATTCAATGCTGAACAGGCTATATACCTGATACATCGAAGCGCCATCACCTGTAAGGGCGCCGGCGTTATCACCATAACCGGCAGCATAATTTTTATCTTTTTTCAAAGTAACAACTTCGTAAGGGAGGCCTTCGCCATTTGCATTTTCATAATTGATTGTAACAACAGCAGTCACGTCGCCCGTGTTTTGGATAGTACCTACAAGCACTTTGCCGGTAGAATGGGTTCTCTTGGAGGAGGTATCAATCGTTGTCCTCTCCGTCATGTCGGGGGAAAGACCGCCGAAATCAACTTCGAACTCCTTATTAGACGTGGTTGTACCGTCGGCAAAGGTTATACCCCACTCGGCAACGGTTACCGAAGCCGTGCCGGTCGTAGTAGACAGGTACCTTGCAAAGGTGGTGCCCATGAAGCAGCAGCTTATAAGCGTTAACACTACAAGCGCGGCAAACAGCTTTGAGAAAATTCTCATCTTTTTGGTTTTCATATTTTTCTTTAAACTCCTTTTTAAAAAAGAATTTTTTTATTTACAAGTTTACTTTCTCTCCCCGTGAGATCCCTCGGCTACGCTCGGGATGACAAAGGGGAAAAGAATTTTTTTATTTACGAGTTTGGTTTCCTCTCCCCGTGAGATTTCTCCGCTTCGCTCGTCGGGCAAATACCCTCCTCGCTTCGGTCGAAATGACAAAAACAGGGGTGTGGGGTCGGGCAAACGCCCTCCGCTTATACTCTCTCCTGTCATTTCGAGCGTAGCCGAGAAATCCCCTCGGTCATATGAATGTCATTTCGGGCAAGCGTAGCGCCGCTTTCGCCATGAACGCGAGTATTATCGTTGAGCGCAAACAAGATGCGAAACCGGAGAACGCCTTGGCGTTCGTAGCGGAGAAATCTCCCCGATTATAAGAGGAAAGAATTTTTTTATAAGTTTGCTTTCACTCCCCGTGAGATTTCTCCGCTTCGCTCGGGATGACAAAGGGGGGAAAGAATTTTTTTATTTACGAGTTTGGTTTCTCTCCCCGTGAGATCCCTCGGCTGCGCTCGGGATGACAAAGGGGGAAAGAATTTTTTTATTTACGAGTTTGGTTTTCTCTCCCCGTGAGATTTCTCCGCTTCGCTCGTCGGGCAAATGCCCTCCTCGCTTCGGTTTCGCATCTTGTTTGTTCTCATCGAAATTGCTTATAATCATAGCGAAAGCGGCGCTTCGCTTGCCCGAAATGACACCTTGAACGTTTTTTATGTCATTTCGAGCGTAGCCGAGAAATCTCCCCGGTTACGCTTCAGATACACTCTTTACCTTAACGCGGCGCGCATAGCGCCGCATATCGAGGGCGCGCGTTAGCGCGGCCATATCGAGCCCCGAACAGGGGCATATCGAGTTGCCGAAAGGCAACATATCGACCTTTTTTCGCCCTCTCCATACGAAGGAGAGGCTATAGTGCGGCAATACCGCGGCGCTTATTCCTTGCTGTCGTCCTCGGCAGGGGACGGCGGCGCGCCCTCATCCTGCGAGGGAGAGGCAAGCATGGCCTTTAAGCGGGCAATTTCTTCATCCTTGGCGGCGAGAGCCTTGTCGGAGGCCTCCTCCGCCTTTACTTTGCGGTTGTACAATGTGATGCGTATTGCGTCGAAGGCAATGAAGGCCACCACGGGTATGCCGACGAACACGAGTATGCCCACGGGCGTCTGCAAAAACATTGCGAACGCGCCCAGACCTTCTACCGAGCCCGTACACCTGCCTATTATGTTGGCGGCCTCAACTTCGGGGTCGAGCGCGCCGTTGTTGGCGTCGCCCGAGGTGACTATGCTTTCAAGCCTGTCCCCCTGCTTGTTGAGGGTGACTATGCGGTGGGTAACATACATTAAAGAGCCGTTCTCTTCAACATAGTACGTTACTATCTCGCCCTCTTTTAAAGAATTTTTTTCCTCGTCGGAGAGGATCTCTATGAAGATGAGAGCGCCCTCGCCAAAGCTGTCGGGCCTGTCGCCCGCCATCGAGCCCGTCTCCACGGCCAGCGGAGCGATGCCGAATATGTCGGGGGGAATACGGCCGTCCGACGACGACCCCTTGATTATCAGCGTTACGTTGATGATGAGTATGGGCAGCAATATTACCGTTAAAACGCCCATGACTATGGCAGAAATAACGCCGCTCTTTGTCCACTTATGCGCCATGTGTTAACCTTGACGGTGAATTTATCCGCTCTGCGCCGCCGACGACGTCGGCGGGCGATACTTACAGGTGTTGTTATCCTTTGCCCTCCGTGGCAAAGGACAGAGGGCGCGCCCTCTGCAAAAAAACAAAAGCAGACGAGCGTTCGGAAAGAAAGCGGGGCCCGTCTGCACGTTGTATAGTTTAAACGAAAATTGGGGAAAGCCCGACAGACGGATAAATTACACAATATTCAGATAGATTTAATTGACTATACCCGCACGCGGCCGAGCCGTGGCGCAGAGCAAAGCCATATGATAAAATCAGCGACGGCCTCTGTTTTGCGAGCATATAACCCACCGCGCCAAAATAAATTAAGCGCCCTGCGGCATATACTGCAACGCCCTCATCATGCGGCGAAGGTCAATCGTTACCCCTGTTATCGAATTTATATTATCACATTATTATTATGTTGTCAATACGAAATATATGATTTTTTTGTGAAAAATAGTTTTTGGCAACTTAAAATTTGCACCAAAATAGGCAAAAATTAGTTGAGGCGAAAGCGGAGTGTGTCAATATCCGACAGTGTAAAAGTTGCCTTTTGGCGGCGCCGACCGCAGGTCGGCGCCGCATATTGCGGGCTTTGACTACTTTTGTACTTAATTATATTATAACGATTGTATTTGTACTTGTCAAGTACATTTTTAATATTTTAATGGTAAAATTCATTACATGGGAATAGGAAATATTTTGCTTGAACTGAGGAGCGAACAGGGCATAAGCCAGCAGCAACTTGCCGAGGCGACGGGTATAAGCCAGTCTACCATAGCAAAAATCGAGACGGGCCGCAACGAGGCCACGGCCTCGACGGTGCGCAAACTTGCAAAGCACTTCGGCGTTTCGGCCGACTATATTCTTGGCCTCGAGGACGACTTTGCCGACATGAGCGCGCCGCCGACCGCCGCGCAGCGGCGGTCGGCGGCGGGCGAGCGGGAGCTGATAAAGCAATACCGCCGTCTTTCGCCGAGCATGCGCAAGCTGGCGGTGAACACAATAAGAATGTGGGCCGACGGCCAGCAGTAAGCGCCCGCACCCCTCCTTTCGACCTCTCCGTCCGCGCGCTCCCGCACGCGGCCACCTCTCCATACGAAGGAGAGGCTATAATAAGGAAAAATCGTATCTGAAAAGAAACCGGGGGGATTTCTCCGCTCCGTTCGTCGGACAAAAGTCCTCCTTACTCGGTCGAAATGACATTCTTTACACGGGAGATTTCTCCGTTTCGCCCGCCGCGCGAGCGCGCCCCTCTCCCCACTCTATTGTCATGCCGAGCAGCGCGCCATAATTGTCGGAGTAAAACCGAGCGTGTGCGCGCGTTGCCGAGGCATCTCTGCCCATGCTTTGTAACAGTCGGGCAATGAGATCCCTCGCTGTCGCTCGGGATGACAAGTCCGTCCCGCCCACCCACCCTCGGGCCTTTCGCCTCTGTAAAGTACGGCGGAATAAGTGTATCTGAAAGGTAGCCCGGGAGATTTCTCCGTTTCGCCCGCCGCGCTTTGCGCGGCGGGCTTCAGTCGAAATGACAGGGGAAGAGGGCGCGCTATACTTTGCCGTTTTTGAGGAAGGCGTCGGCGCGGAGTATCCAGCCCTGCGCGCCCCTTCCCTCGCCGTCGCCGAAGCCGTGGGGCGACGAGGGGCAGATATCGGCATAGGCGGGCACTCCCCGCTTTAACAGCAGGTCGGCGAACGCCGACACGGGCTTATAGCTTATCAGTCCGTCGCGGCGGCCTATCACCATGAACGCGGGCGGATATACCGTCATATGGCGGGTGAGATCGTAGTCATCGAAGGTGGCGGGCAGAGGGTCGGGCCCGAACGCGCGGCCAAAATACGCCTTAAAGCGCAGCTTGGAATAGAACTCGGGCAGGCATAGTACGGGGTATATCGGGAAGAGCGCGGCGGGCTTGGGCAGGCCGTAGCGGGCGTAGCCCTTGTTGTCGGTGCCCCACTGCGCCGCCAGCGTTCCGCCCGCCGAAGAGCCGCACACGGCGTAGCTGCCTGCAATTACGTTGAGCGCCTTGGCGTTGTCGTTTATGTATTTTACGGCCCGCGCGAGGTCGTGCAGGGCCGAGGGCAGCGCGGGCGACCCGCCCACGCGGTAGTTGAGCACGAATACGCTGTAGCCTATGGCGCTGAAGGTGCGGGCGACGGGGAAGCCTTCGGCAATGTTGCACACATATTTGAAGCCCCCTCCCGCGCAGATTATGACGGCGGGAGCGGGATTGTCGGCAGGGAAGCAGAACAGTTTTACGTCGGCCTTGCGCGGGTCGGCAAGGCACTCCTCGGGCGCGTAGAGCGCCTTTACCGTTCCGCCGCTCTCGCCCGACCTGCGCAGAAATTCCAGCCCCTCCGCCATGGAGGCGCGGTTGCACACGGGGTGCATGCGCGCAAAGTCGGCCATGGTCATGGCGTGGGCGCGCTCGGCCGTGCGGGCGTTGCCGTAGTCGAAGTACTTTTCAACGCCCTCCAAGGGCCCCGAAAAAATTTCGCAGAATGTGAGGTTTGGATCGAACATATTATCCCCCGAATATAGTTTTGCATATGCCGCGCCGAGGGCGCGGCTTTTTTGCGGCGCGCGCCCGCCCGTGCAGGCGGGCGCGCGCCGTTTTGCCATAATTTTACTTTATCAACGGTATGCGTTGAGCGCCTCGGGCACGCCGGGGCGCAGCCACTTCAGGTTGCGGCGGTCGAGTATTTCAAACCACCCTCCGTCGTCCCATACGAAGCCGGTTATGTTGAAGTCGGCAAGCGTTTGGGCCATCATCTCGGCATACTCCACCGAGCCCTGCTCGTCGCCCTTCCACATATTGCCGAACTCGCCTATGACGAGGGGCACGCCGAGGAAGGCCGAGCGGGTGGCAAGGCGGAAGATCTCCCTGCGCTTGGCGGCGCGGTCGGCTTGCGTGGGGCGGGTCTGCCCCACTCCGTCCTCGGGCGTGGAGACGAGGGCCGAGGGGCTGTAGGTGTGTATCTCCATTATCAGGTGGTTAGACCACCTGTCCTTCGGGATGGCGAAAGAATAGAGCGCGGCGTCCGAAATGGCCGCGGCATATGTGTTGACTATCAGGTTGCGGCGGACGTTGTTGCCCCCGCTTTGGCGGACGGTATCGACAAAGAGCTGGTTGAGCTCGTTGGCGGCGGCAAAGCCCTCTTCACCCGCGTCGCTCCAGTTGTTTTCTTCGTTGAGTATCTCGTTGTACCCCTCGAACATCAGCTTTTCGCCGTAGTCCGAAAAGCGCTCGCACACCTGCTCCCAAATGCCGACAAAGCGGGCGCTCATGGCGTCGAAGCCGGAATAGCTTGCGCGCAGCCAGCCGTCGGCGCCCGTGTCGTGGTGGACGTTTATGATGCAGTACATGCCCTCGTCCAAGACGTAGCCGACTATCTCCTCCACCCTGTCCATCCACGCGGGATCTATTTTGCCCTGTTCGTCCATGTGCGTACCCCATGTTACGGGCACGCGCACGCCGCCGAAGCCGGCGTCGGCCACCATGGCTATCATCTCGGGCGTAGTGACGGGGTTGCCCCACGCCGTTTCGTACCCCTCCACGGGCGGGAGGGAAGGATCGGCGCCGTTTAAACAGTCGAGCGTGTTGCCGAGGTTCCAGCCCATACCTATGTTTTCAAGGGCGGCGGAGGCGCTCTCCCACTCCTCGTCCGCCTTCTCATAGCGGTTGGGGTTGGAGGCGCGCACCATTAAAAAGTTTGTAAGCACCGCCGTGCCGAGGCCTATGACGACCACGGCGAGGGCGAGCGCGACCGACGCGATTATTTTTGAAGTTCTCTTCATTGTACCTCCGCGCCGCGCGGCCCGTCGGCCGCGCGGCTTTTAAGTAAGACAAGTATAACACACCCCCGCGCCTTTTGCAATAGGCAACTCCGCATTTTGCCGCAATTTTACTTCTTTTGCGCGCTTTGCTTGCATAAAGCGACCCGATATGATAAAATAATCGAGGCCGCGCGGAAAAATGGCGGCCGAGGGAGAATATCATGGAAAGGGACATAGTTTACATAGTTACGGGCTGCACGGGGTACGTCGGCAACGTGCTTACAAAAAAACTGCTTGAGGAGGGCTGCCGCGTGAGGGGCCTTGCCCGCAGCAGACAGAAATTTGAAAGGGTGTTTTCGGACGGGCCCGCGCCCGAAGGGGTGTTCGGCGACATTACCAACGCCAACGACGTTGAAAAGCTATTTGCGGGCGGAGGGCGCTTCGCCGTAGTGCACACCGTGGCGAAAGTGAGCATAGGCGAGGACAGCAAGAGCGAGGTGGACGCCGTCACCGTGGAGGGCACGCGCAACGTTGTGGAGGCGTGCTGCCGCCACGGCGTTGAAAAGCTGCTGCACATCTCCTCCACCGAGGCCTTCCCCAAGGGCTATTTCCCCGACGAGCAACTTTCCGACTATTCCCCCGACCCCGACAGGGCGCGCACCGACTACGCCCGCGCCAAGAGCGAGGCCGACAAAATAGTGTTTTCGGCCGTTAAGGACAGGGGCCTGAACGCCAGCATACTCATGCTTGCGGGCGTGCTCGGCCCGGGCGACTACAGCAACAGCCACATGACGCAGGTGTTCATCGACTTTATAGAGGGCAGGCTGCCTGCCTCGGTGGACGCGGGCTACAACGACTTCGACGTGCGCGACTTCGCCGACGTGCTGCCCGCCGTTTTTGAACGCTCGCGGGCGGGCGAGAGCTACATATTCGCCCACCGCCCCGACAAAATAAACGACTGCCTGAAGGTGGTGGCCCAAATGTCGGGCAGAAAGATGATACCCACCCTCCCCCTTTGGGTGGCGTATGCCGGCCTGCCCTTTTTGTGGCTGGGCGCAAAGCTGACGGGCAAGCGCCCGCTGTACACGAGGGCGGCGCTGTCCTCGCTGAAGGAGAGGGCCGACTTCCCCATAGGCAAGAGCGTGCGCGAGTTCGGCTACTCGCCGAGGCCGCTCGAGGACACCGTGCGCGACCACGTTAAATTCTTAGCCGACCACGGCATGGTGCGCCTATGAGAGTGCTGCTTGTCTACTACACGGGCACCTACAACACGCGCTACCTGACCGACATGCTCATAGGCGAGCTTGAGGAGCGCGGACACCGGGCCGAGCGCGTGGAGATAGCGCGCGGAGTGCCGCCCGCCGATACCTCGGGCTACGACATGATAGGCTTCGGCTATCCCATATACGGCTTCAATTCCCCCCTGCCCTTCAACAGGTATGTTAAAAAGCTAAAAATAGGCGCGGGGCAGAAATTCTTCATATACAAGAACAGCGGCGAGACCTTTGCCATGAACAACGCCTCCAGCCGCATACTGTTGAGGCGCATGCGCGCCAAAGGGGCGGTATTCTCGGGGGAATACCACTTTGTAATGCCCTACAACATACACTTCCCCTTCGACAAGGACTTCGTGCGCGAGATACTCTTCGAGGACAGAAAGCTTTTAAAGGTGCTTGTGCACGATCTGGAGAGCGGCCGCGCGCCAAAGATAGCTTCGAACATAGTGTATAACGCCGCGGCGGCGGCCGTATCCGTGCAGAAGATAGGCGGGGCGGTAAACTCCTTTTTCTACAGAGTTGACCCCGAAAAGTGCGTAAACTGCGGGCTGTGCGTAAAGAACTGCCCCGAGCAGAACATATCGCAAAAGGACGGCCGCATAACCTTCGGCCACCGCTGCGACATGTGCATGCGTTGCTCCTTCTTCTGCCCGACCAACGCCATAGACATAGGCTTTTTGCAGGGCTGGAAGGTAAACGGCGACTACCGTCTGGCCGAGCTGGACAGGCTGGGCCCGCCCGACTCGCCCTACATTACGGCCGAGAGCAAGGGCTTCTATAAATGCTTTATAAATCACTTCTCCGACATAGACAAAAGATATGCCGAGCTTATAGACGCTGAGGACGATAAATAAT
>CALVRO010000033.1 GCA_944358655.1 uncultured Clostridia bacterium
AATGCCGCCGAAACCCCTAAAGGGGCCCCCTCGGCGGGTCGGCGCATTGCGCCTGTACGAACCGACGGAGGTTCTCATACTCGTTCAACAACAAATAAGGCAGGCAACAAAAGTTGCCTGCCTTATTTGGCGCAGAGAAGAGAATGCCGCCGAAACCCCTGAAGGGGCCCCCTCGGCGGGTCGGCGCGAAATGCGCCTGTACGAACCGACAAAGTTTCTCACTCTTATCAATACGAACACAGGCGGACGGCATAAATGCCGTCCGCCTGTGTTGGCGCAGAGAAGAGGATTCGAACCTCCGTACGTGTTCCCACGTAACACGATTTCGAGTCGTGCGCATTCGACCACTCTGCCATCTCTGCACGACCATAATATTTTATAATAAATTTCAAAAAAACTCAAGCGTTTTTGGGGCGTTTGCGTCAATTTGTTTAACTTAATTTTAAAGGGGAGGGGGGCCTTTGAAATCCTATTTGTTGTTCTGTTTTTAAGAATTTCAACAGTACTATGTCAAACATAATAACTATATTTTGTGTATTATGCTATGGACAATACTATATATCCCTAACGTCAAGAATATGTATGCCACGCATAGTACTGTAGTTATAGGTGCTGAGCGGCCTCATAAAGGCGTCGTTTGAGTGCGCGGCCACAAAAATTATCGAATTTTTAACGGCGACGACTACGGGAGAATGATAAAAGTCGCCCGTTCCTCTGCCAAGCTGAACTATGTCGCCCGGTTCAAGCTCTTCGCGGCTGCAAGGTCTTGCAAACGGCCCGACGCCTTCATTGTTGACCAAAAAATTATAAAGGTATTCCACGCCCGTCCATGCGGGGGCTCGTTCGTTTAAATTTTTATAATACCAGCCGAAGATGGGGGTATAGTTCATCACGCCCGCGCCCGCAAAAATGCATTGTGAGGCGAAGTTGGTGCAATCTCCCCCGAGTTTGTCGAAGTTATAATATTTTTTATTGCGTGCAAACGCCCATCTTTTTGCGTATGCCACCGCGGCCCGCCTGCCGTATTCTTTTGTTTTATAATTGTCCGGGCGCATATCGGAGGAAATATTTTTCTCGCTCATCACTTTATTTTATTCTCATTCTTTTTAGAATAGTCTTGTCAATCAATACGACTTATGATATAATTTTAAATGATAGATAGGATTTAAACATGACAAAGTTGGATATCATTGATGCGATAATAAAATGTCAACAGGGCGATAAAAATGCTCTTGCTAAGGTATATGATGAATATTTTGGCAGAATGTGTGTTACAGCTTTTGGAATAGTAAAAAATGCTGATGCGGCCTATGATATTGCCTCGAATGTAATATTAAAACTTTTGGAGTTTAGGTCGGATTTTTCAAATGTGGGTAATCCTATTGGCTATATTATACGAATGGTTCAGAATGAAGCATATGATCACATATCTAAAAGAAGGCTAGAAGTAAATGCGGCTGAGGTTTGGGAATGTAAATGTAATGATTTGCCCGATATGCTTTGGCTTGAAGACATATTGATTGTTCTCACGGAGAAAGAGAGGGAATTGTTTGAGCTGCTTATAGCATGGGATATGTCGCTAAAAGAAGCGTCAATAAATCTTGGTATTGCATATAGTACAGCAAAGTTGCGATACAAAAATATTAAATTGAAAATAAAATCAGTATATAAGAAATGAGGTCGAAAAATTTTTTCGGCCTTTTCAATTTTTTAATGTCCTTTTTTCTTTTATAAACAGTCATATTTATTGGAAACATAAAAAGAATGAGATTTAAGCACAGTCCGGTAGGCTATATTTTGCTCGACAATTATGGAACCATTATCGATGGTTATGAAGTAAATATTTATTAAAGTTAAGTTAAAAAGGAGTGCAAGAAAAGTGGGCCGTTTAGAAAGAGATTTGAAAAAGAGAGTAAAGAATACTAAGAAGGACTATCCCGAATGGTATAGCGAACACGAGCAGCAAATTTTGCAACGGGTGGACGAAAATAGCCGGGATGTTGATTTAGGAAACGTAAAGGCTAAAAAATTAGTGTCTGTAAAAGCTTGGATTTGGGGCGGCGTAGCCATTTTACTTACAGCAATTATAGCATTATCTGTATTGTTGAGTCGGCCCGAGAGCTTGGATCCCGGAATACCGGATTTTACGTTTGGCGCAGAGTCTGTTAATGACGTGGCCATGAGCGAAGAGGAAATTGGCGAAGTCGTTGATGAGTTCCCTCAGCTTTCTAAATTTACTATTGCAGAAGGAATAAATGTTATATATATTGAAAATGGTTCAGTAGTTATGAATACTATAAATGGTGAATTAGATACAGCGGATGACTTTTATCTAATATATCTCCGAATTTCATATACAGATAACTTTATCTTTTTCGATAAATATGAATTTGAAGAATTGGAAAATCAAACAGTAGTAAACGGAACGGAGATAGAGTACGAAGCTAAGGGGACGGACGATTACGGAATGTACTTATACTATGCCGTAACTCAGACTGCAGATGCAACATTGTATTGGAGGGTCAGTTGCATAGAAGGACTGTTTGATGAATGGTTACAGGTCATGTTTGTTTAAGGTAATTAGGTAAGGAGTGAAAATATATGATAAAAAAGATATTGAGAATTTTAATCATCACTGTTATGGTGGCGACAATGCTTACGTTGAGTGGATGCTCTGGTTGCGGACATGAAGAAGAGAGGGGGTATTTTACAGTAAAATTTTACGATGACAGGCAAACTGTATATATAACAGGCTTAACGGAGCTTGGCAAGCAACAGCGTTTTTTGGTGATACCCGAAGAGATAGACGGAATTAAAGTATACGCAGTAGGAGAACGGCCGCCTTTACAGATGTGGAGCAGTATAGGGGCAGCAGATATTTGCAGTGAAAAATTAGAGAAAGTTTATGTTACTTCTTCCATCTATATAGTATCTGGTTCATTTAGGAATAGTCCCAATTTAATTAAAATTTTTTCTATAACAGGTGAATTTGTTAGTGGCTTGGAAGTGACTGCAAGGAATTATTATACTAATCTATCTTATTTAAATGATTTAACTAATCATGCACAACAGATTATAAGAAGAGCAAATGTATCTTATTTTTATAATTATGAAACAGAAGAGAACTATGGATATTACTGGATAGATGATTATGACTATGGTAGCAAAATAGAGTTTATACCTCCCGAGCCTATTCGGGAAGGCTATACATTCGGCGGGTGGTTCAAAGAGCCGGAGTGTATCAACAAGTGGGATTTTGAAACGGACGTTCTGCCGGAAGAGCGCACGGAAATAAACGAAGATGGCGAAGAGGAGGTTGTTTATCAAGAGACAAAATTATATGCAAAGTGGTTGTAACAATAAATTAAAAAACTTGAATTGACGATAGGAGGAATAAGTATGGCAACTTTTAAAAGAATACTCTGCGTTTTTATTGCCGTTGTTACTGTTGCGGGAGGATGCTTCATCTCTTCTGCCTGTAATAGCGAAGATAAAAAAACGCAAGATGAAAAGTACGACATTTCTATTCGCGTCAAGAGCAGCAACGGCGAAATATATGAATTCCCCGTTGGTACGGACGAAAAGCGCGTAACTATCCTTTACAGCGGGTCGACGGGGAGAACTTACTGGGTGGATGCATATAAGCTTGGCGCTCAGCCCGAAGGCGATAATGATTGGCATTATGTCGCCGGAGCGGATAAAAGCAATTTTACCCTTTCCGTCACATATTGTGCTCCCGGTGGCGATGAGGAGCCTTGGTGGGGGTCTGTCGGCGAGGTGGGCGATTACACCGTCACAATAGACGCTTCGTCCGAGCAATGGAAGGCCAGACGGATAAAATTATTTATAAGCGTGCCCGACCCCTTCGGCGATCTTTATTATGGCGAGGGTGGTGATATCCCGCTCTCGCTCGAAGGCGGCAGCCAAAAGTCTTTCCGCGTTCATTCGGCGGTCAACGGATATTTCCGCCTCTCCGTAGACGATCGTGCCGTTAAGCTTGTCGACGGGGCAAATAAAACGCTGCAGGACGGCACCTATCTCATCCGTCTGTCCAAGGACGAAGCGCGCCCGATAACTCTTTTAAACAGTCTTTCCTCGGCCGTGGAGTTTTGTTTATCTTTTACCGAACTGCCCTATATAACTTCTGAGCAGCCGATAAGCGGACAGGAGGGTGCGTATGCGTTCAGGTTTAAAAACGACGGAGGCGATACCGCGAGATATATTCTTCGGTGCGACGGCCGTTCCTCCACCGACTCCGCGCGCGTCTACGATGAATACGGGCGTTTGGAATGTAGTTTCAGAGTGGAAGACGAGGCGTCGCTGTTCACTTTTGCGATTGCGGCAGGGCAGACCTGTTATATTGTCTGCAATTTCCCGTCGGGAGCGGACGGCGACTGCACGTTTACCATAACCGAGGACAACGGTTCGTACGGTTGGGTGATAATGACCGAAGGCCAGACGGCCGATCAGGCTTTTACCTTGGAAAACATAATCTATCTCGAGCGCGGCGCGGAATATATAGTATATTTTGCCGAGTTCGGCGGGGATGGCAAGGTCATAAATACGGGCAGCGGCTACGAGGTCATGGGCGACAGGGGTGTATATTACTATGTGGAGAGTCAACATATAGTCATTGACTCCTCCGTGGCAGAGGATGTATATCTCGTCCTTCAGCCGGCAGGATATTCGCTTGCAATACATTTCATATAAAGTCAATACCGCAAAATTTAACAATAATATATATTGCCGCGCTGCAGGCGCGGCAGGGAGGCTGTATGACAGTAAACTTTGAGTATAAGAATAAAATAATAGATGCGCACGCGCACGTCGTTCAGTATATCGCCGGCTTTACCTCGCGCGGCGAACTGCGTGCGGCGGGAGGGGGAAGGGCGGCCTATGCCGACGGCACGTCGTTCGAAATGATCCCCGCCCGCATGGGCGACTGCAGCGCATCTCCCGAGGCGCTCATAGCCGAAATGGACGAAAACGGCGTAGATAAGGCCGTGCTCCTTCAGGGGCAGTTTTTCGGCTTTCAGAACGAGTACACCGCCGAAGCCGTCAGAAAATACCCCTCGAGATTTGTCGGCGCGGCAAGCTACGATATGTTCTGCCGCAGGGCCGAAGATATAAAGAGGCACCTCTTCGGCGAGCTCGGCTTTAAGATAGTCAAATTTGAAGTGAGCGACGGCTCGGGCCTTATGGCCTACCGCCCCGCCTTTGCCCTCGACGGCGAGGAGATGACAAGAGAGTATGCCTACGCCGCCGACCACGGTCTGACCGTCGTCGTCGATATCGGCAGGCCGGGCAGCTGCTGCTGGCAGCCCGAGGCCCTCGCCTCGGCCGCAAAGCGCTTTTCCTCGCTCACCTTTGTGGTGTGCCACCTGCTCGCCCCCCGGCCGGGCGACGGCGAGCTTTTAAAGTCGGCCCTCGGCAGACTCGCCCTGCCCAACGTCTATTTCGACCTCGCCTCGCTGCCCACCAACCAGCGCCCCAAAGTCTTTCCCTATCCGTCGGCCGTCGAACACCTTAAAACGGCCAAGGCGGTCGTCGGCGCCGACAGGCTCATGTTCGGCACGGACATGCCCTCCAACCTCTGCCGCGACAGCTACGCGCACCTTAAAGACTACATAGCCGAGGGCGGCGTGTTCACGCCCGAAGAGCTCTCTCTCATCTTCCGCAAAACGGCCGAGCGCGTTTATTTTTCTTAAAAGAGATATAAATTTTGCTTATACCTCTTATAATTTTTTACGATATACATTTTATTGCATTTCATGTGCATAAAATTTGCATATTTCCTCGGCATGTGATATACTTTTATCAACTTAAAACTTTTCGGCAATTAAAACAGCAAAAAATTTTCGGCAATAAATTTGCCCGTTCAAGGAGATAAAAGTTATGTCGTATGTAGAGCAGGTCTTGGAAGACCTTAAAAGACGCAACCCCAACGAACCCGAATTCCATCAGGCGGCCACCGAGATACTCACCACTCTGGCGCCCGTGGTGGAGGCCCACCCCGAGTACGAGAGGGCGGGACTGCTTGAAAGATTTGTCGAGCCCGAAAGAGTGGTAATGTTCCGCGTCCCCTGGGTGGACGACAGCGGCAGAACGCGCGTAAACAAGGGCTACAGGGTACAGTTCAACAGCGCCATAGGCCCCTACAAGGGCGGCCTGAGGTTTCACCCTTCGGTAAACCTTTCGATAATCAAATTCCTCGGCCTCGAGCAGATACTTAAAAACAGCCTCACCGGCCTGCCCATCGGCGGCGGCAAGGGCGGCAGCGACTTCGACCCCAAGGGCAAGAGCGACAGAGAGATCATGGCCTTCTGCCAGAGCTTCATGACCGAGCTCTACCGCCATATCGGCGCCGATACCGACGTTCCCGCAGGCGACATAGGCGTAGGCGGAAGGGAGATAGGCTTCCTCTTCGGACAGTATAAGAGGATACGCAACGAGCATGTCGGCGTGCTGACTGGCAGGGGCCTTACCTACGGCGGCTCGCTCGTCAGAACGGAGGCCACGGGCTACGGCCTCATCTATATCACCGAGGAGGCCTTAAGGGTGCGCGGCGACTCCTTCAAGGGCAAAACCGTCGTCATCTCGGGCTCGGGCAACGTTG
The DNA here is from genome assembly GCA_944358655.1 of uncultured Clostridia bacterium. Taxonomy (GTDB): domain Bacteria; phylum Bacillota; class Clostridia; order Christensenellales; family Borkfalkiaceae; genus Coproplasma. The sequence continues at coordinate 6,617 of CALVRO010000033.1, forward strand.
CCATCTACGCCTGCCAGAAGGCTCAGCAGCTGGGCGCTAAGGTTGTCGCAATGTACGATTCCAACGGCTATATCTACGATGCCGAGGGCATCAAACTCGACGTAGTAAAGGATATCAAGGAAGTCAAGCGCGGCAGGATAAAGGAGTACGCCGAAAGGGTAAAGGGCGCCAAGTACTTCGAAGGCTGCAAGGGCATATGGACTATCCCCTGCGACATCGCTCTGCCCTGCGCCACGCAGAACGAAATAGATAAAGAGGCCGCCGAAATACTCGTAAAGAACGGCGTTGAATACGTTGCCGAGGGCGCCAACATGCCCTCCACGCTCGAGGCTATCGAAGTTTTCCAGAAGGCCGGCGTGGTATTCCTTCCCGCCAAGGCTGCCAACGCGGGCGGCGTGGCCACTTCGGCTCTGGAGATGGCTCAGTCCTCGGGCAGAATGTTCTGGTCGTTCGACGAGGTCGACGCCAAGCTCAAGGGCATCATGGTCAATATCTATCACAATATCGACGACGCCGCAAAGAAGTACGGCTATGAAGGCAACTATGTAATGGGCGCCAACATAGCGGGCTTCGTAAAGGTGGCCGAAGCCATGATGGCTCAGGGCATAGTATAATAAGCACAATATTTTCCGCATGCCGCGGGCGCGGCGGGACTGCCCTTTTACGGGCGGCCCCGCCGCAATTTTTTTTAAAAATTTACTGAATTTGTTCATATAAACATATAAATTGTTGACTTTTACTTTCGGGGGGGGGTATAATAACTGTAAATAAAAATCGGGAGGTCGAAAAATGTCTGTTTTAAAAAAGATTGCATTTGTCTGCACGGCGGCGCTCCTTGGCGCCTTTGCGTGCGGCTGTGACGACGCCCCCGCCGAGGGTGAGAGCGTTAAGGACGCGCTCTGCGGCGTTCTCGTGGTGTTCTACGGCGACAACGCCGCCCTCACCGGCGAGGATATAGACGACGATGACGCGCTCGCCTGCTATTTAAAGACAAGCGAGTACGAGGGCGGTGAGGGTACATATATATCCCACATATCGCCCGAACTGTCCGTCGGCGATCTCAAGGTAAGTATGGGCGGCGAGCTGCGCGAAATGTCCTTCACCGTGTACTACACGGCGGCTCTCGGAGCGACTGCCGCGACGGTCAGAGGAGTGTACCGCACGCCTCAAAACACCTACTATGCCGAGGAAACTTTTGCAAAGTACGCTTTGGCCGGTATTTTGTCTGCGGGAGTTGACGAGGACTACGACACAGTCGACCCCGACGACGACTGCGAGATCACCGTCGCCTTCGAGTGTGTGGAACAGCCCTCGGAAGTGAAGGTGCTGCAGTTTGACGACGGCGACAAAATGATAGGTTCGGTCGTCTGGTCGGGGGAGAAGCAGATAGAGCTCTCAAAGGAGTGCGCTTACGCCGTTGTAAAACAGAGCTATGCGGGCGAGAACGGTCAAAGTTATTCCGAGCGCACGCTGTTCGAGCGTTCGGCTGCCGACAATGGCAAGGCGGGCGTCACAATTCTTCGGGAGGCCGAGGGCGGTCTCGTGGAAATTCGCACGCTCGAGCTGATATTTGTATGATACAAATGTCCCCGTATTTGCGGGGACATTTTCAATGTGATGTCCCCGTGTATTTTCGGGGACATTTTCAATGTGATGTCCCCATGTATTTTCGGGGACATTTTCAATGTGATGTCCCCATGTATTTTCGGGGACATTTTCAATGTTTGTGTAATTTAGTTGACTAAAGCATGCGGATGATATAAAATAAACGTATAACATTTTTAAAAGGGCGGCCGTATGCGACTTGTAATAAAGGTAGGAACTTCCACGCTCGCGCACTCCACGGGCAAACTCAATATACGCAGGATGGAGGAGCTCTGCAAGGTCATAAGCGACCTCAAAAATGCGGGGCACGAAATAATCCTCGTCTCCTCGGGGGCGATAGGAATGGGAGTGGGCAAGCTCAACCTCAGGGGGCGGCCGTCGGACATGCCCACAAAGCAGGCAGCCGCCGCCGTCGGGCAGTGCGAGCTCATGTACGAGTACGACAAGCTCTTTTCGGCTTACAGCCACACGGTGGCGCAGGTGCTCGTCACGGGCGAGGATATCGAGGACGACGCCCGCCGCGAACACTTCAAAAACACCATGGAGCGCCTTCTCGAACTCGGCGCCCTGCCCGTCGTCAACGAAAACGACACTCTCGCCACTGCCGAGATAGCCGTGGGCGACAACGACACTCTGGCGGCAATAGTCGCCGTCAACGTGGGCGCCGACCAGCTCATCATGCTCACCGATATCGACGGACTGTACTCGGCCGACCCCAAAAGGGACGCCTCCGCCGCGCTTATTCCGATAGTCGAGCGCATAGACGACGGAGTGCGCGCGCTTGCGGGAGGTGCGGGCTCGGCCCTCGGCACGGGCGGCATGGCCACCAAGATACGCGCGGCCGACATCTGTGTTTCGGGCGGATGCGACACGGTAATAGCCAACGGTTCGCACCCCGCCATACTGTACGACATACTCGGCGGCGGCGCGCGCTGCACGCGCTTTGTTGCGGCTAAGGAGGGAAGGAAATGACAACGGCTCAGATGATAGAGAGGGCGGCCTCAATGAGAACGGAGGCGGCCATGCTCAGTTGCGAGAGCAGGAACTGCGCGCTTGCGGCCATAGCCGACGAGCTTGAGGTGGGCATACCCGTCATACTCAAGGCCAACGCCGCCGATATCGAGGCCGCGCGGGACAAAATATCCCCCGTCATGCTCGACAGGCTGCGCCTGACCGACGACAGAGTGCGCGCAATGGCGCAGGGCGTGCGCGCCGTGGCGGGCCTGCCCGACCCCGTGGGCGAGGAGCTCTTCAAACGCGTCCGCCCCGACGGGCTGACGATAAAAAAGGTGTCCGTGCCCCTCGGCGTCGTGGCCATAATCTACGAAAGCCGCCCCAACGTCACTTCGGACGCGGCCGCGCTCTGCTTAAAGAGCGGCAACGTCTGCATACTGCGCACGGGCAGGGAGGCGCACGCCTCGGCCGCCGCCATAGTGTCCGCCATGCGTAAGGGATTGAAGAGCGCGGGGCTGAGCGAAGATCTCATTAACTTTGTCGAGGACACCTCGCGCGAGGGCGCAAACCAACTGATGGCGGCGAGGGGGTATGTCGACCTGCTCATACCCCGCGGCGGCGCGGGGCTGATAAACTCCTGCCTCCAAAACGCCAAAGTGCCCGTCATCGAAACGGGCACGGGCATCTGCCATATCTATGTCGACGAGGCCGCCGATATCCCCATGGCGCTCTCCATAGTAGAGAACGCCAAGTGCAGCCGCCCCTCGGTGTGCAACGCCGCCGAAGTCTGCCTCGTGCACTCGGCCATAGCGGCAAAGTTTCTGCCCGAGCTCTACTCCGTCCTCGTCGAACGCAGGGCGGAGAACAAGGTGCAGCTCCGCCTCGACGGCGGCGCCTACGCCGTCCTCGGCGACAGGCCCTGTTGCGTGCGTGCGGGCGAGGGCGACTTCGACAGGGAATTTTTAGACTATATTTTAGCCGTAAAGGTGGTAGATGACATGGCCGGCGCCGTTAAGCACATAGCCGCGCACTCCACCCGCCACAGCGACTGCATAGTCACGCGCGACGCAAAGGCTGCGGTCGCGTTCGCCGCCATGGTCGACAGCGCCGCTGTCTACGTCAACGCCTCCACGCGCTTTACCGACGGCGGAGAGTTCGGTCTCGGCTGCGAAATGGGCATCTCCACCCAAAAGCTGCACGCCCGCGGCCCCATGGGGCTGAGGGAGCTGACCTCCTACAAATATATAGTAACGGGGAAGGGCAATATAAGGTGAAATAAATTGCCGATCCTCCGTTGTAAGACGAAAACTTAAAACGCCCGGGCGGCGCCGCTTTTTAAGCGGCGCCGCCCTTTAAAAATCTTGCCCTCGGGGGCTTATTTTTTTATAGTATTATTGACAGGGCAAAGGTTTTCTGATAAAATTTATGTGTAAGGGACGGAGGTAGTATGTTAGACGTATTTATCACTTCGCTGAACGCCGTAGTGCCCATAGTTCTGCTTATTTTATTGGGCTACCTCCTAAGGCGCTTCAACTTTCTCAACGACAATTTTGTCTCCCTCGGCAATAAGTTCGTTTTCAAGATCTGCCTGCCGTGCATGCTGTTCATAAACATCTACGACAGTATGGACAGCTTTGATATCGACTGGACGGTGGTCATCTACTGCGTGATAATAATCTGTCTCATCTTCGGGCTCGGTCTGCTCACGGCCGTGCTCTGCACAAAGGAGAACAGGCGCAGGGGCGTCATCCTGCAGTGCACCTTCCGCAGCAACTTTGCCATAATCGGTCTGGTGCTCGTGGAAAGATTGGGCGGCGACACCGCCATAGCCGGCATAGTTTCGGCCTTCTCCATTCCCGTATTCAACATTCTCGCCGTCGTGGCGCTCTCCATATTCGTCACGGACGAGGAGGAGAACAGGCTCGCCGAGGGCAGCCTTCAGGCCAACGCCTCGGGCGCCGAAGTGCATCCCGCGCACAAAAACCACAGCGTGGGCACAATACTTTTAAATATCGTCAAAAATCCCCTCATAATCGGCGTGGTGCTCGGCCTCGTGTTTGTGGGAATACGCGAGCTCGAACGCGCCGTCTGCGGCGGCGAAGTGCCCTTCCGCTTCGATACACAGCTTAAATTTTTATACGAGGCCGTATCCGACCTCAAGGCCATAGCCTCGCCCCTCGCCCTCGTGGTGCTGGGCGGACAGTTCAAATTCTCCGCCGTAAAGGGCATGACCAAGGAGATAGTCGTTGCCACGGCGTGGCGCATAATCCTTGCGCCCGTCATAGGCATAGGCATTGCGTTCCTGCTGTCTACATACACCGATTGGTTTGTAATGGACAACGCCGTCTACCCCACGCTGATAGCCCTCTTCGGCACGCCCGTGGCGGTATCCAGCGCCATAATGGCGGGGCAGATGAACAACGACGAACAGCTCGCCACCCAGCTCGTCGTATGGACGAGCATATGCTCGGTCGTCACCATATTCTTCACGGTGTTCATTCTGATGGCGGGCGGACTGCTCGCCGTCTGACTGCCCGTAATGTACAGCAGTATATGATAACAGGAGGATATGATGAAAGTTCTTGCCGTAAGCGCGCGCAGCGCGTGTTTTGAGCTCGAGGGCGACTCGCCCTACTTCCGGTCGCACAAGTTCGACGTCGCCCTTGACGGGTGCGTGGTCAAAAGCGAGGAGCGCAACGTCTTTTCGGTGTTTGGTCTGTCGCCGTCAACACAATATACCATAGAGGCTGCGGGGCAGAGTCTGTCCTTTACAACTGCGGCCGAGAGCGCGATATTCAACGTGCGTCATTTCAACGCGGCCGGCGACGGCGTCAACGACGACACCTGTGCCTTTGCGGCGGCCGTGGCTTGTCTGCCGCCCAACGGCACGCTGTATGTGCCCGCAGGCACATACCTTTTGAAACCCGTCTTTTTAAAGAGCGACATGACGCTCTATCTCGAAAGGGGCGCCGTGCTCGTCGGCAGGCCCGAAAGGGAGGTGTATCCCATACTGCCGGGCATAGAGGACGGAGTAAACCTCGGAACGTGGCAGGGGGAGGAGGTAAGCTGTTTCGCCTCGCTTCTCACGGCGTACGGCGCCCGTAACCTCACCATCACGGGCGAGGGCGTTATCGAGGGCAACGCGCTCGCGGGCGATTGGTATAAAGATCACCGCACCATGCGCATAGCGTGGCGGCCGCGCGGCGTGTTCTTCAACCGCTGCAGCACGGTCACCATGTTCGGACTGACCGTCCGCAACACGCCCAGCTGGAATATCCACCCCTATTTCTGCAGCGATGTAAAATTGTACGATCTCGACCTGTTCAACCCCTCGGGCATGCCCACTACCGACGGCATAGATCCCGACACCTGCGACGGGGTGGAAATAGCCGGCGTGCACATTTCGGTGGGCGACGACTGCATAGCCATAAAGTCGGGCACGCTCGAGCAGGCAAAAAAGTATAAAAAGGCCTGCCGCAACATAACCATACGCAACTGCTACATGCGCGACGGCCACGGCGGAGTGGTGCTCGGCAGCGAGCTCTCGGGCGGCATAGAGAACGTGACCGTCACCCGCTGTCTGTTCGAGGGCACCGACCGAGGACTGCGCATTAAGACGCGGCGCGGAAGGGGCAGGATAGGCGTCACCGACAATATAATCTTTGAAGATATAATAATGAAGGGTGTAAAGGCGCCCTTCGTCGTCAATATGTACTATAACATGGGCGACAACACGGGGCATACCGAGTACGTTTACACGACCGAAAAACTGCCCGTGGACGAGAGAACGCCGTATATCGGCTCTTTCACCTTTAAAAATATGAAGTGTACCGACGTCGCGTGGTGCGCGGGAGCCTTTTACGGCCTGCCCGAAGCGCCCATAGCGGGGGTGACGTTCGAAAACGTCTCCTTCACGTTCGACAGATCGGCCGAGGCGGGCTTTCCCGACATGAAGGAAATAAACCAAAAGGTCAAAAATACGGGTCTGTATTTCATGTTTGTCGAAAGGGTCGCGCTCAAGGGCGTCACCGTAGAGCAGCCGTTGGGCGACGCCGTCATTTTGGAAGGAGTTGGGGAATTTGTTGAAGAAAAATAACAGGAGCAATTTATGAATTTATCGGCAAAGGACACCTTTTATGTGGGCGTCAACGACCATATCACCGACCTCTTCGAGGGCATATACCGCGTCCCCCGCGGCATGGCGTACAATTCGTACGTCATCATGGATGAAAAGATAGCCGTCATGGACGCCGTCGACGAGTATTTCGGCGACGAGTGGCTGAGTAATATCGAGGCCGTTCTCGGCGGCAGACTGCCCGACTATATAGTCATCCAGCACATGGAGCCCGACCATTCGGCAAACGCGCTCAGGTTTGCCGAGAAGTATCCCTCGGCAAAGGTAGTGGGCAACGCCAAGACCTTCGTAATGCTTAAGGAGTACTTCGGCACCGATTTTGCCGACCGCAGAGTGGTGGTGGCCGACGGCGAAAGCCTCTCTCTGGGCAGGCACGAGCTGCGCTTTGTGTTCGCGCCCATGGTGCATTGGCCCGAAGTAATGGTCACCTACGACGCATACACCAAAACGGTATTTTCGGCCGACGGCTTCGGCAAGTTCGGCGCGCTCGACGAGGAGGAGCCGTGGGAGGACGAGGCCAGGCGCTACTACATAGGCATTGTCGGCAAGTACGGCAAACAGGTGGAGGCGGCGCTCAAAAAACTGTCCGCGCTCGACATTTCCAATATCTATCCCCTGCACGGGCCCATGCTCGAGGGCGATCTTTCCCGCTATCTCGGACTCTACTCCACATGGGCGGCATACAGGCCCGAGGAGGAGGGCGTCGTAATAGCCTACGCCTCGGTCTACGGCCACACCAAAAAGGCGGCCGAGCTGCTCGCAGAGGAGCTCACCGCCCTCGGCGCGAAGGTGGTAATGCACGACCTCGCCCGCGACGACCGCTCGGTGTGCGTGGCTGACGCCTTCAGATATTCTTCGCTCGTCATTGCGGGCATAACTTATAACGCCGCGCTCTTCCCGCCCGTCAGGGAATTTATCGAAAATCTCACCGAGCGCAACTTCAGGTCGCGCAGGGTGGGCTTTATCGAAAACGGCACATGGGCGCCCGTCGCCGCAAAACTCATGCGCGACAGGTTCGGCGCCTGCGCGCTCGACTATGCCTCCACGGTGGTCACCGTCCGTTCGGCGCTCTCCGATGACAGCCGCGCGCAGATCTCGGCGCTCGCCCAAGAACTTATAAAATAAAAGCCAAGGAGAAAATTATGGCATTGACATACAAACAGCAGTTCATCAGGTTCATGGTGGAGAGCGGAGTTTTAAAATTCGGCACCTTCACGTTAAAGAGCGGCAGAGTGGCCCCCTATTTCATAAATACGGGCAACTACAAGACGGGCAAGCAGCTTGCAAAGCTCGGCGAATACTACGCCGCCTGCATAGCCGAACACGCCATCGAGGCCGACACCCTCGTCGGCCCCGCATATAAGGGCATACCCCTTGCCGTCGCCGCCGCCGTGGCGAGCTGGAACAATCACGGCACCGACTTCAACTATTGCTTCGACAGAAAGGAAGCCAAAGACCACGGCGAGGGCGGCCTGTTCGTGGGCAGACAGCTTGAGGACGGCGAAAGAGTGCTCATCGTCGAGGACGTAATGACTTCGGGCAAGGCATTAAGGGAGATACTTCCCAAGCTTGAGGCGCAGGCCAAGGTGACCGTCGCCGGCATGATAATCTCCGTCGACCGCATGGAGAAGGGCCTGACTTCCGACCTCTCCGCCGTTCAGGAGGTCTACCGCGACTTCGGCATAAAGGTCTATTCCATAGTCACCATGGCCGACATAATCGCCGCCATAGAGGACGGCGTCATAGAGGGCAGGGAACACCTCGAGGCCATGAAGGCCTACCGCGCCACCTACGGCGTCAATTAAAACATGCTTGGTCAATTAAGTTGATATAGTAAAGGCGGCGCCGAACGGCGCCGCCTCTGTTCATGTAAGCGTGCAGAAGGTGTATCCCGACGAGCGGAAGTAGGTTATTATCTCGGGCAGCGCTTGTGCGGTGGCGGTCTTGTCGGTGGAGTCGTGGCAGAGCAAAACGACGGTGCGCCTGCCGCGCGCGCCCTCCTCGGCCGCCCTTATCAGCTGCCCGGGTTGAGGGTGCGCGTACTCGGCGTCCTTTATCGAGGCGTTCCAGTCAACATACCTGTAGCCCGCCCTCTCCACGGCGGAGGTCAGCCGCCCGCTGAGGTTGAAACTGCCTCCGGGGAAGCGGTAAACGCAGCTTCTCGTCCCCGTAATGTCCTCTATCAGGTCGTTGCATTTTTCTATGTCGTCGAGCAGGGCGGCGGGGGAGGAGTAGATGCTCTTGTAGTCGTGCGAGTAGCTGTGCACGCCTATCGAGTGACCCTCGTCGAAGGCGCGCCTTACAAGTCCCTTTCTCCGCTCGGCACTCCTTCCCACAATAAAGAACGTCGCCTTTACGTCCTCTTTCAAAAGGGTATCCAATATTTTGGGCGTCACTCTGTCGCTCGGGCCGTCGTCGAACGTCAGGTAGACGCAGCCGCCCGAGTCGGCGTTGCCGACGCGCATGGTGGCGCGCTCTAAAACGGGAGTGGAGAACTGTATGAATACAAAGGCTAAAATTATCATTATGGCAGCAACGGCGCCCGTCTTTTTGTTCATACAGATATTTTGTGCAGGATTTTGCCAAAATTGCATGTGCCGCGCGGCAATTTTTGCCGCGCGGCACCATATGATTTGTTTTCTCCAATTATTGGTATAGTTTGCGGTTCATTTTTTCATAATAATAATTTATTTTACCTTGCATTATAAATGGATTTATAATAATTCCAATAATAAGCAATGAGAGAATCAAACAAATAAATCGACAATCGCCACAGCCTAATTTTTTTAGCGATGTGCATGTATTCCACTGCCATACGAGTGAATAAAGTCCGAGCGTAATTATTGATAACAAAATGGTAATTATAGTACTCATGTTTGTCATTCGAAATCTTTTCAGTCCGTGTTGAACACTCCCTATAAAATACATAAGGTAGATACCTCGAAACACGCCCATACATATAAACATAAAAAATCTATTTCTTGTTTTCATTTTTACTCTCTAAATTATATTAAAAAACACTATATTGCAGCCTTTCTCTTTAGTGTACGAAATAGTTGAGTATTACAATTATCGGGTAATGCCGTATACTGCTGTTTCCCAAAGGGAGCCCACGGCAGGGCTTGCCGCATGTGCGTCAAAGCGCGAACGAGCCGTTTCGAGCGACAGGTGGCGGTACCAGAAACCGAGGGGATAGAAAAATCTGTCCCCTCGGTTTTTGGAGCTACTGACCAGATTTGAACTGGTGACCTTTTGTTACCCCAAAAAAACTCGGCGGGGCCGTCGTTTTTTCGGGGGCCCCGTGCCGATAATCAACTGCAAGGTCAGTCCGCAACGGGCAATAATGCCAAAACAAAAAAACAGGCGCAAGGCCTGTTCTTTTGTTTTGTCTTTAGTGTACGAAAAAGCTGCGCTCACAAGCGCTTGTGCAAGAAAAAAGCCGCGGGAAATAGCTGGAGACTATTTATGACAGTGTTTTTATTCCTCCGAGTTCATTCAATATTTTCTCGCACTCGGGCTTGAAGATGTTTCCTTTCTCG
>CALVRO010000034.1 GCA_944358655.1 uncultured Clostridia bacterium
TATAAGGGCGAGGCCGCCCGCGCTGTGCGCGGGCGGCCTCGCCCTTATTCCTTTCTTAATTATTGCCAAGTAAATTTACTTTTTCCATATTCGGTCGGACATAAATGGTAAAGGATAAGCGGCGAGCAAGCTGAAGCTTGCGCGCCGCCCGTCTATGGCCTTTGGGGCCGTTTAGTTGTTCTTGTCGTCGTCTTCGCCGTCGGCGGGTTCGGACGGGGTCTGTTCCTCTGGCTGAGCCGTCTGCTCGTCGCTTTCGGTCTCAACGGAGGACTGCTCCTCATCGGAGGTCTGTTCGGGCTGAACGCTTTCGGTCGCCTCCGAAGTCTCTTCAACTGTCTCTGAGCCGCTCTCGTCCTTTACCTCGTCATCGGTCTGAGGTGTGGGGGCGGTCGTCTCGCCGTGCTCCTTTACATAGGTGCGCACATAGCGCTTGTTCTTGGCGTAGTTGAAGGTGTTCTTGCTCACCTGGGGTCTGCGCTTGAACTTCTTGCGAAGGTCGCGGAGGAGGAGCACCGCAATGGCCACGAGTATTGCCGCAACCATTATAATGGAGGAGGCCAGCAGCCATACGTTGGTGTCGTCGGTGGCCGTCGTCGTGTCGTCCGTATCCTCGTCGTCGGTGACGTCCGAAGCCGAAGCAAGGGTTATATCCTTGTCGGTCGTCGAGTAATCGACGAACATGTTGAGCATGGGCGTGCCGCTCTTGGTGCTCTCGTCTATCCTGAGTACGGCAAGCTGTTCGCCGTATTCGCTGTACGAGTAGTCGTAGCCCGTCTGATCTTCCTCGGCCGTCTCGGCGTTGAAGGGAATGTATGTCGCCGAGTCGTAGAGGGTGTAGGTGTAGTACTGTGCGCTGTAGTCGTACAGGTCGACGGTTATGTCGTGCTCTTTTGCGAGCGCCTCGTAGTAGGCAATGTTCTCGTCGTTGGAGTCGAACTGTATGCCCTCAACTTTGGACATGAGCTGCTCTCTGTACTCGGCGATTATATCGTCCTCGTACTTTGCAATGAGCGAATCGTAAGTCGACTGATCGATGGAGACGTTGCTCGTGTCGAAGAGCACATAGCTGCCCTCTTCAACGCCCTCGGTCGTGCGCGAGTCGCGCGTGCCGCTCCACATCTCCAGCCTGTAATTTTTCGACTCGCTGCCGTTGTGGATGAAGAAGTTGACTGTTATCCACTTGCCTGCGAGTTCGGGGTTGGCTACGGCGTCGATGGTGAAGGAGTAGGGGGTGTTGGTCTGGGGCTGAGTGTAGCGGGGAACGGCCACGGTCGTGTCGAAGGTCTTAATTGTCAGCGACTTGTCTATCACCTGATCGCCGTCCTCGTTGACTACAAAGTAGTTGTACGTCGCCGCATTGCCCACTCCGCTGCCCGTGTAGGCATATACTCTGTCGCCGTCGCTCGTCACAAGGTAGTGGGGAGCGTAGGCCGTCTTGTCCGCCGTCGAGTAGTAAACGGCGTCGGAGTCGAGCTCGTCGAAGGTCACGGGTTTGCCGTTCTCGTCGTAGTAGCTTGCCGTCTCCTCGTAGTATTCGCGTCCGAGGTTGTAAAGGTTTGCAAAGTAGTTGCCGTTGCCGTCGTCGTACAGCCCGTTTTTGAGCAGGGTGTAGGCGATGTTGGCGCGCATCTCGTCCCTCGTGGCGTCCTCGTCGGGCTCGCCCTTGAGCACGTTGCCGTCCTCGTCGTACCAGAAGGTGTACTTGGGAGTATCGAAGGAGAGCGTCGATTTGGTGGAGGGATCTACGAGATATACCGTGGCTATCGCGCCCTCGGATACCTTAACTCTCACGCTGACCGCCGTATAGCTGTCGGCGCTGAGCGTGGTGTCGGCGCCCAGATAGCCGTAGTTGTATATCTGATTGGTCTCGGCGAATTCCCTCACCGTGTTGGCTATCAGCAGGGGCTGAGTGGCCGTGCCGAACACCTCGTTCCACGTCGTGTCGCTGCCGAACAGCGCGCTTAAGGGGCTGCTGTCGAGCGTTGCGAGCAATTCCGCATACGTCTCTGCGTACGCCTCGCGGTTGTCCTTGTTGATGAGGCCTGCGTATTCGTAGGTGTTGGTCGCCTGATAGGGATCGTTATAGTCGGCGTCGAGGCCCATACCTGTCGAGGCGCTGCCGCCGTTTACGCCGTTGTAGCTTGCGGGACGGGCTATCTCGGTGTCTATCTCGTTGCCGTTGCCGAAGGCCTCGTCGAAGGGAGCCTGTTCGGCGGTCGCGGAAGATATCGTCAGCGAGGCCGCTCTCGTCTCGGAATCGGCATAGCCGAACTGTTCTTCGTCTACGTTGATCACGGAGACGTTGGTCAGCGCCGCCCAGCCGCCGCGGTAGTCGGAGCGGGTGGTGCCCTTGATGGTGGTCGCGCCGTAGTTGACTACGAGCTCGAAGCTCGTCTCTTCCTCTACCGAGCACGATACGAGTGCATGGCACTGTACCCAGCCGTTGTAAACGTTTTCAATGTCGTTTATGGTAACTTCTTCCACCGTCGTCGAGTCGACTTCGAAGGAGGAGGAATTGCTCGTCTTGCCCGTCTGCCTTGCCGAAACGCTTACGCTCGCTTTGCCGTCGAGCTCGCTCGTCTTCATCCAGAAGGAGACTATCTTGAAGTCCTCAACTCTGTCCTCGTTGGCTTCGAACACGAAGGAGGGATCGGTTATTACCGTCTCGTATGCGGCGCCGCGCGCGCTGAGCATCAGCAGGGTGCTTGCGCCCTCTTCCGCGCCGGGCAGGTCGGCGGCCGTCTTTAAGGCTTCGTCTATAATGCTTTGGTATTTTCCGTCTATTTCGCTCGTCCATGCCTCCGCAGGGGTGACCAGCAGATTGGCTATCACGTCCTCGTCGGAATTTATGTTGACAGCCGAAGGAATGTAGGTGGTGCCGTAGGTCTTTTCGTTCAGACCGATATAGCTGGCCTGACCGTTGTTCTTGCTCGAGATGAAGCCGTCCTCGTCGACGGTGAGACCCGAAGAGAGGTTACCGCTCGTCAAAGTTACGTCGCTGCGCTGGCCCTCTTCGAGCTGCGAAGCTATCGCGAGGTCAACGTAGTAGTTGTACTTGCTGCTGTAGTGTTCTACCACCGTATCGCCGTCGTTGAACTTCTCCTTGTCCACGCGGAATATCTTTTCCTCGTCGGTGCTCAGAAGGTTGCAGGTGGTGGTGAGGTCGGGGTCGTTGACTATGCCGTCAAAGCTCTCCTCGCCGCCCGCGGCTTCGACCATCTCGGCGGTGTTGAGGTACTTTTCGTAGGTTATGTCGTCGAAGAAGGCGTAGCCCTCAACGATATAGTTGCTCGCCCTGCCGAGGCCGAGGGTGAGGGTTATGGTGGTCTCGGCGTAGTCGCAGGCGCTTACATAGATGTTGTACTGCACCCAGCCGTTGTTGCCGTTGGCCCAGCCTGTCTCCTCGCTGTAGGGATTGAGTATCTCGGTGTCGATATTCTCTATCCTGAACACGTCGAGCGACGTGCCGCCCACAGATTGGGCAAGCTCGATATACGCTCCGTGCTGATCGTCCGAGGCCAGCCTCTCGCCCTTCCAGTTGACGTAGTAAAGATCGCTCGTCTTTACCCATACGCTGAGCTTGGCCGCCGTGTTGGCCTCGAGGGTCAGCGTGGTGGAGGAGGAGTAATAGGTCTGCGTGCCCTGTTCGTCCTCAACATAGTTGTGGATCATCAGCACGTTGCTCTCTATCTTGCTGTCCGCCTCGAAGTTTTCGGTGGTGTAATAGTCGCCGTCCTCGTCCTCGAAGTAGGTCACCTTGTTGCCGGCGGCGTCGTAGAGCACGTCCTGCCCGTTCTCTGTCACCCAGCGGTAGTTGTGTGTGTAGGGGTTGGCGATATATTCGGCGTCCTCGTCGAAGATATAGTCGTCGGAGGGATCGTCCTCGTCCTCATCCTCGTTTTCGGTGATGGCCGAAGCGGGATCTCTCAGCGGCAGATCGAAGGGGGTGGCGTTGTAGTCGATGTAGTCATCGTCGTCCGTATCGAGGGCGTCGTTGTCCCACATGGCCTGCGGCAGATCTCTGTCGGTCAGCTTGTTCCAGTTTTCGGCCGTGGTGTTGAGAATGCCCGAAGCCGAATCGGATGAAGAAGCTCCGCTGCCCGTGCTCTCCGACCAGTTGTCGGGAGTGCCGTACAGGTACTCGCCGTCGCCGTCCTCAAAAAATTCGAAGTTGCCGTTCTTGAGCACCTGCTCGTCGACGACGGTCGAAGCGTCAGTCTTGTCGTCGTCACCGGATTCCGAGGGATCCGCGCAGGAGCTTGCAAACATCGCAAAGGAGGCGACCAGCGCTATCGCGGCGAAGGCCGTCTTTTTATACTTTGCGTTACCGGGGTTAAATTTTTTGCTCATATCTGTGTCCTTAAAAATAGTTGCAAAATTTTCCTTCTGTGTGCGGTGCGGGCGCCTTTTGGCACTATATGCGACCGTACCATTACATTTTAATATAAATCGACCTTTTAAGCAACTATTTCTGAGTGAAAATACAGCAAAAAATTAAATATTCGCTCCAAAAATTGCACAAACTTGTTTTATATGAATAAACCTTCCTCGGGCGGCGGGGTAAACCGCCGCATATGGGGCGGGGCGCTGACGGGAGCGGCCAACGGACTCTTCGGCGGGGGCGGGGGAATGATAGCCGTTCCCCTGCTCGCCGCCCTGCCCGGTTACACCCAAAAGAGCGCCCACGCCACGGCCATAGCGGTCATTGCGCCCGTGTGCGCGGTCAGTGCGGCCTTCTATCTCTTCGGCGGTTTCGCCTCGGCCGACGTCATCATACCCGCAACGCTCGGCAACGTTGCGGGCGGAATGATAGGCGCAAAACTTTTGGGTAAGCTCCCCTCGGTCGCCGTAAATATCCTCTTTCTGGCCGTGATGCTCGCCGCGGGGATAAGGATGATGATATAATGTCCTTCATCATCTATCTCGCCGCGGGCTTTGCCTCGGGGCTGCTCGGCGGCATGGGAATGGGCGGGGGCACGATAATGATACCCGCGCTTACCATCTTCTGCGGCGTGGAGCAGCACACCGCGCAGCTTACAAATCTACTTTCCTTTCTCCCCATGGCCGCCGCCTCGCTCTCCGTCCACAAAAAACAGGGCCTCATCCGCACCGAGGGCCTGCTCGTCATAACGGCCGCCGCCGTGCTCTCCTCGGCGGCGTGTTCGCTGGCCGCGCTCTTTCTGCCCGGCGTTTTTCTTCGCAAACTTTTCGGGGCCTTCCTCGTGGGGCTGGCCGTCCACGGCGCGGCGGGTTGTATTCAGACGCTCAAAAAATAGACAAAAACTGTCATCTCTTCAAATTTTTGCGCCTTATAAAGGGTATGTACGCGGCGATATCGGCTATCCCCGCCGCAATTGAGGCAGTCAGCGTAAAGGCGGTTATGGCCGCTCCGCATAAAATTGCGCCCGTCCAAGGGGGCAGCGCTGCCGTCAGGCCTTCGAGCGCGTATCCGAACACGCTCCCGAACAGGCACACCGCCGTGCATATGCCGATATACTTCAAATAGCGCGCCTCGGGGCACATCTTTTTAAGCAGCCTCACGTTGAGTGCGGCCGTTATCACAAAGCTGCCCGCCAGCCCCGTCATGTAAGAGTATATGCCTATGTAGGGGGTAAGTATAAAGATGCTCGCAAGCATGAACAGCGCCCCCGCAAAGTAATAGATGAGAGTTTTAACTTCGCAGTTCATCGAGTTGAGCGCCGTCGTCGTCATCATCGAAAGACACATTGGCAGCAGCATGAACGAAAAGGCGCTTATAACCTCGCCGCTGAAGGCGTTGTCGAACAGCAGCACGCCCACGTCGCCGCCCAGCGCGAACAGGGGCGGAACGAGCAGGCAGGCTATGAACACGGCGGCCTTTATCGTGCGCTCTATATCTCTCTTCAGGCGGGCGCGCCGCCCCGCGTAGAAATGTTCGCTCATCTCGGGCGCTACTACGACGGCAATGGAACCTATCAGCGAGTTGGGAATGAACAGCACGGGCAGGCTCATGCCCGTCACGGTGCCGTACAGCGCGAGCGCCTCCGAGCTCGAATACCCGCACGCACCCGTCAGCAGCGCGGGCAGAAAGGTGGCCACCACTGAGCCCAGCAGCGAAGTCGACGTCCTCATGGCCGTTATGGGCATGGCCGAGGCGAGCAGCGGCTTTAATTGTCCGCGCGGATCGACGAATTTTCCGCCGTGCAGAAGGTACCAGCCCACGGACACGACAAAGGAGAATACATAGGAAATGAGCGCTGCCAGCGTGGCGCGATAGGCGCCCTCGGCGGGCGTGGGCGCGGTGAATACCAGCACGGTGCCCAGCACGACCATGACGCTGTCCTCGGCAAGCTCTATGAGCGAGTAGGGCAAAAACTGCTTGTTGCCCCAGAACGCGCCCCTCATCACGGCGTAGACGGACGTGAGGATGAGGCCGGGCAGAAGGAGCAGGAATATGTTCAGGCTGTCCTCGTCGGGGAAGAGAAAGGCGATGAGCGACCGCCCGAAAAATATGATGAACGCTGCGGGGATGGTGAAGATGAGCGTGCTTAAAACGCCTGCCGTCACCACCGCATGCTTGCCCCTTCGGCTGCCCGAGGCCGTCTGCTTGGCTATCATGCGCGAGACGGTTACGGGTATCCCGCTCGAGGCCGCCGTCAGAAACACCGAAAACACGGAAAGGCATATCTGGTATATGCCTATGCCCTCGGCGCCTATCAGCCGCGAAAGTATTATTCTGTACGCAAACGACAGCGTCTTTTCTATCGTCGAAAATATGGTCACCTGCGCCGCCGAAGTATATATGCTCTTTGCCATTACGCTCTATTTTACATTTTTGCCCGCTCGAATATGATAGCTTGGGCTAACATGTCGGCAAAAGCGCGCATATAATATATAAATGGAAAAGCTGACATACGACAGGCCGCCCTTTGTAAGGGTGCCCGAGGGCCTTGCGGCGGAGGCCCAAAAAATATTCCGCTGCCCCGTACGGCCGTCGGGCGACGGCGACGTCTGCATGCTTACGGCAAAGCCCTGCAAAATGGTTGCGGCGCGGCCCTTCGATACGTTTGAATCGATTGCCGGACGCGAGGGCGCCGATGCGGCATACCTTAGGGAGCTCAACGGCGGTGAGGTATATGCGGGCAGACAAATCTATATCCCCCGATAGGCCCGGCAGGGGGGAAAGAGGCAAAGGCCTGCGCCAAAGGAAGGGCGCACGGCGGGCGGCAAAGCCATGCCGCTCGGGCGGCATGGTAGACAAAAGGCGCAAAAGTTTCATAAAATATATTACATTATATAAAATATAATATAATACATACCGGAGGTCAATCAATGTCCTTTTACTCCAACTTTCAGTCGTCGCAGTGCCCCGGCCAGATAACGGGCAACGCCGCGAACGGACTGTGCGAAAAGGTCTGCATTCAGGCTCAGAAGATATTCGACGCCTGCATAAAACAGATACAGCTTGAAAATTACACAATAACCATAACCGACCCCACGCCCGCACAGCCTACATATCCTCTTACTTTTGTAAGCGCCCGCTCGGCAACTTCAGCGGGGCAGATAACCTCGCTGACCGTCGACAGGCTCGCCGACAAACCGGGCTGCGCGAGAGTGCAGGCCACGGTGGCCGTGCCGGTGGAGGTGGCCTACACCGACGTAAACGGCGCCGACGGCGTGGCGCAGGGAGTGGTGACCGTCAACGAGGACGTCATACTGTCCGTACCCGCTCCGTCGATAATGCCATACCGCATAACGGCCGAGGCCTCGGCTGTCTGCGCCGAGGGAACCTTGAACGAAACCGACCAAACCTTCACCGTAAACGCCTGCGTCACGGTAATTTTGAAGGTAGCCGTCGACGTGCAGATACTTCTTCCGTCCTACGGCTACTGCGCCATACCGCCCGCACAGAACTACTCGCAGGAGGTGTGCGCGGGCTTCTTCGAGCTGCCCCTGTACCCCAAATCAAACTCCTGCGGCAAGTGCTGCAAGTAATGTAACTTTGCGTTTGCAAAAAATATTTGCGCGCTGATTTTTTATAAAGAGAGGAGGTGCGGCCGACGCCGCACCTCTGTATTTTATCGTTTAAAAGGTACTATGTCACACAATGCGATATACTATGTCAGACATAATAGGCTTATTTAATAGACGATTTTAAAATATTTGTATATTATTTTCGGGGTATGGTAAATGAATTCAAAAAAATCGTTTATTGTGATATAATCGTCGCATGAAGATTTTTGCCATAAGCGATCTGCATCTTTCGGGGCTTTCGGATAAGCCCATGAATATTTTCGGCTCCAACTGGGAGGGGCATTTCGATAAGATACGGGCCGACTGGCTTTCCAAAGTTTCGCCCGACGACGTCGTTCTCGTCTGCGGCGACATAAGCTGGGGCACTACGCTGGAGGAGGGGCTCTTCGACCTTAAAAGTTTGAGCGATCTCCCCGGCAAAAAGGTGTTCATACGCGGCAATCACGACTATTGGTGGAACGGTATAACCAAACTCAGGCGCGCCGCGCCCGACGATACTTTTTATTTTCTCCAAAATGACTGCGTCAAATTTGAAAACGTAGTCATCTGCGGTTCGCGCGGGTGGACTTGCCCCGGCAGCCCCGACTACACCGAGCACGACGAAAAGCTGTACCTCCGCGAAGCCGAGCGTTTCAAGTTGTGCTTCAAAGAGGTGGAAAAGGTAAGGGAAGAGGGCGACGTGGTCGTCGCCCTCATACATTATCCGCCAATGGGTCTTAAATTGCAGCCTACGCTGTTTACTCAACTCTTCGAGCAAAACGGCGTCGACAAGGTGGTTTTCGGTCATCTTCACGGCGAGGTGTTCTTTCCCTTCCGCTATGTCAGGGAGGGGGTGGAGTATATCCTCACTTCCTGCGACAAGGTCAATTTCATACTTCAGCGTGTGCTGTAAGCTCGTTTGCGCCGCGCTTTGTCAGTTCGCTCCGTCCTTCCTTAAATTGCTTGAACAGCAGAACTATCAGGGCGATCTGGCAGATGAACATGAGTATGCAGGCTATGTAGTAGAGGTATTCCCAAAACGAGTAGGGAACGCCCGACATTCCGCACATTATTCCGAATGCTCCGCCGCTGAAAGTAAGGCAGAGGGCCGAGCACAGACAGTAAAATACTATCGATATTATCGCCGCCCTGTTATTTGTGCGTTGTTCGCCGCTCTCTTTCATCCTTTTTTGGGATATTATAATTACTATCCAGCTTGCGAGCGGCAGTATAAGCCCGGCTTCCATAAACACATACAGCTGCCATGTCAGATTAGTGAAGTGGCCGATGGGATTTATAATAAGAATATCCGATAGAATGCCGATATAGAGCAGGGCTATCAGCACAAAAAATACTATTTGCGCCGCGCACAGGGCTGTAATTGTAATTCTTTTATTTTTCATTTTGCGCTCCTTTGTCAAGCGATCGGTCTGCACGTTCCGCCCTTCCTTGAACTGCTTGAACAGCAGAACTATCAGGGCGATCTGGCAGATGAACATGAGTATGCAGACCATGTAATATAGATATTCCAAAAATGTGTTTGGAGCGCCTGACCCCGATATCCCGTATTTTATGCCGAATATTGTACCGAATGCTCCGCCGCTGAAAATAAGGCAGAGGGCCGTGCACAGGCAGTAAAATACTATCGATATTACCGCCGCCCTATTGCTTGTGCGTTTTTCGCCGCTCTCTTTCATCCTTTTTTGGGATATTATAATTGCTATCCAGCTTGCGAGCGGCAGCGCCAGCCCGGCTTCCATAAACGCATACAGCTGCCATGCCATGGGAGTGAAGTGGCCGTCGTCTATAATAAGGATGTCACGCAGAATGTGAAGGTAGAGCAGGGTTATCAGCACAAAAAATACAATCTGCGCCGCGCACAGGGACGTAATTGCAATCCTTTTATTCTTCGCTTCGTCCCTTGCTTTTATATTTTTTGTCAACATAAAAAGTGCCCTCCTTATGCTGTGGTTACATTATACACTATAATTTCAGTTTTGTTAAGTGTTTTTTTAGCAAGAAATTTTGACGGCTGTTCAGGCGAGCCGTGGCGGAATTCTCTGTCCGTTCCTGCGCCCTCGCGCGGGGCGCCTTTGGGGGAACTCCGGTCGTCAAATTTTTTGGTTTAATGCTCAAAAATTTTATTACTTTCTCTTTACATTTTCATGCCCGAATGGTATAATGGTTATGTAGCGACATAAAGTTGATTTTCGGCGGAAAATAAATTGGCTATGTACTTTAGAAGAGAACTCTATAATTTCATTTAAAAAGTTTGGCGGAATGCTTGTCCCCATGTGTCGGGACGGCCATTTCCGCTTTTTTTATGCATAGGCCGCCTCAGGGCGATAAAAAAGTAAAAATTTATTTCAAAGGATATAAGTCATGTTACAAACCAAAGACCTGCTGGGGCTGAGGGATATCTCCGCCGGTGAGATAGAGGAACTTCTCGACCTCGCCGGGCAGTACAAACGCAAGGTGAAGGGGGGAGAGAAAAAGTTTTCCGTTCTTTCGGGCAAGACGCTCGTCACCCTCTTTTACGAAAACAGCACGCGCACCCGCACGTCGTTCGAGCTTGCGGGCAAGTATCTCGGCGCGCACGAGGTGAACATCTCCGCCTCGTCGAGTTCGGTGCAGAAGGGCGAGAGCCTCATCGACACGGGCAAGACCCTTCAGGCGCTGGCCGTCGACTATATCGCCATCCGTCACCCCATGGCCGGCGCGCCCCATCTTCTGGCGAGCACGGTCAACGCCTCTGTTTTAAACGGCGGCGACGGAATGAACGAACATCCCACCCAGGCCCTTCTGGATATGCTGACCATGAAGGAGACCTTCGGCTCTTTGAAGGGGCTCAAGGTCGCCATTTTAGGCGATATCAAGCACAGCCGCGTGGCCAAGTCCAATCTATTCGGGCTTTCCAAGATGGGCGCCGAAGTGTGGGTGTACGCCCCCAAAACGCTCATCCCCGTCGGCTTCGACAGGCTGGGCGCCCGCATAGCGCGTTCGCGCGAGGAGGCGATAGAGGGCGCAAACGTGGTAATGGGGCTGAGGATACAGCTCGAGCGCCAGTCGGGCGGAGCTTTCCCCTCGCTTTCGGAGTATTCAACGTTCTACGGCGTAAAGGACGGCATGCTCGCCCGCGCGGCCAAGGGCGCCATAGTAATGCACCCCGGGCCCGTCAACCGCGGGATAGAGCTGACGCCCTCGCTCATCGACGGCGATCGGAGCAGGATAGAAGATCAGGTAACTTCGGGGCTGTGCGTGCGCATGGCCGCGCTCACGCTGTTATCTCGGTACAGGGAGAATAAAGGTCTATGAAAAGAATATTAAAGGGCGGCGACGTCGTTTTAAGGGATAAAGTCATCACAGCCGACGTGCTCATCGAGGACGGAAGGATAGCCGCCGTCGGCGGCAAACTGTCCCCTGAGGGCTGCGAAGTAACAGATTGTACGGGCAAGACGATAATCCCGGGCATAATAGACATGCACGTTCACCTGCGCGAGCCCGGCTTCGAGGGCAAGGAGGACATAGCCTCTGGCTCCCTCGCCGCAGTTGCGGGCGGAGTGACGCAGGTGTGCTGCATGCCCAACACCAACCCCGTGTGCGACAATGCCGTGGTAGTAAACTATATCATAAACCGCGCCAGAGAGGTCAACCTCTGCAAAGTCCGCCCCATAGGCGCCATAACGCGCGGAGAGGAGGGCGAGTCGCTCGCCGACATAGGCAAGATGGCCAAGGCGGGCGTTGTGGCGCTCTCCGACGACGGCCGTTCTGTCATGAATTCAAACATAATGCGGCTGGGCATGGAGTACGCCTCCGACTTCGGCTTGAAGTGCCTGTGCCACTGCGAGGATAAAACGCTGGTCGACGGCGGCGTCGTCAACGAGGGATACAACTCCACGCTCTGCGGCCTCAAGGGTCAGCCCCGCGCCGTGGAGGACATAATGATCGCCCGCGACATCTGCCTTGCTCGCAGCCTCGATCTGCCCGTGCACATCTGCCATGTGTCCACCTACTCGGGAGTAGATATCATCCGCGCGGCCAAGGCCGACGGCGTAAAGGTGACGGCCGAGACCTGCCCGCACTACTTCATACTCACCGACGATATCATAACTGATTTTAACACTAACACAAAGGTAAGTCCGCCCGTGAGGGAGGAGAGGGACAGACAGGCCATAATCGAGGGCCTCAAAGACGGCACTCTCGACTGCATAGTCACCGACCACGCCCCCCACTCCAAGAAGGACAAGGAGGTCGAGTATAACCTCGCCGCCTTCGGCATGAGCGGCATAGAGACGAGCTTTGCTTTGAGCTATACCTACCTCGTCAGGAGCGGCGCGCTCACCCTGCCCGAGCTCATGTGCAAGATGAGCCTTGCTCCCGCGTCCGTCCTCGGCCTCGAGGGCGGGGAGATAAAGGTTGGCGCTCCCGCCGACCTCGCCGTCGTCGACCTCGAGGAAAAGTATGTGATAGACGGCGAAAAATTCTTTTCAAAGGGCAAAAACACGCCCTTCAACGGCTACGAAGTGTACGGCAGAGTTTGCATGACCTTTGTGGACGGCGATATCAAATTCGACAACAAAAAAGTTTAACAATATAATTCAGAGAGGGACGATATGATCGACAAACTGATAGACAGCATCATCGATATGCAGAACCCCACCTGCGTGGGGCTCGACACCGATTTTTCCTACCTGCCCGAGGAGATGAAGGAGGGCATAGCCACCTTCGAGGGCGTAGCCGAGAGGATAATCGAGTTCAACATGAATATAGTCGACAAGGTGTGCGACATAGTGCCCGCCGTAAAGGTGCAGGTGGCGTACTACGAGCAGTACGGCTACGAGGGCCTGCGCGCCTTTGACTACACCGTCAACTACGCGGCGGGCCGCGGCATGTTCGTAATAGCCGACTGCAAGCGCAACGACATAGGTTCGACCGCCGCATGCTATTCGCGCGCATACCTCGGCGTCACCGATATCAACGGCAAAAAGATAAAGGCCTTCCCCGCCGACATGCTGACTGTCAACGGCTACCTCGGCACGGACGGCATAGCGCCCTTTGTTGAGGACTGCAAAAAGTACGACAAGGGCGTGTTTGCGCTGGTTAAGACCTCCAACCCCTCGTCGGGCGAGCTGCAGAATCTCAAGCTCGAGGACGGCAAATTCATCTACGAAAAGATGGGCGAGCTCGTAGAGCAGTGGGGCAGGGACACCATAGGCAAGTACGGCTATTCGGACGTAGGCGCCGTAGTCGGCGCCACTCATCCCGAGGAGGCCGCAAGGCTGCGTTCGCAGCTCAAAAACACCTTCTTCCTCATCCCCGGCTACGGCGCGCAGGGCGGCAACGCTCAGATGCTCAAGTGCTGCTTCGACGGAAACGGCCTCGGCGGCATAGTCAACAATTCCCGCGGAGTCATCTGCGCCTACAAAAAGCCGGCCTACAGCGGCATGAATTACGCCGAAGCCGCGCGCGCGGCATGTATCGACATGCAGCAGGATCTCTCTTCGACGATAGGAAAGATGGGAAGATGAAAGAGCTGACCTGTACGGTAAAATACAACGCGTGCATAGCGCGCGGCATATACGCCATGACGGTCGCCCTCCCCGAGGAGGTGGCCGTGAGGTGCGGACAGTTTTTAAATATCTCCACCGGCAATCCCGCCAACCTCTTAAAGAGGCCCTTCGGCATAATGAGGGTCAACGGAAAGAACGTCACCTTCTGTTATCAGGTAAAGGGAGAGGGCACCCGCCTTCTCTCCGAGGCGAAGGGCGGAGAGCGCCTTAAAGTCACGCTCCCCCTCGGCAACGGCTTCGTCATTCCCGAAGGAGCCAAAAGAATAGCCGTGGTGGGCGGCGGAGTGGGCATCTTCCCGCTGCTGTCCGTCATCGAACAGATCGCTGACAGGGAGTACTATTCCTACATAGGCTTCCGCTCTGCCGAATACGCATGCCTTACGGCGGAGTTCGGCGCGGCGAGCAAGTCGCTCACCGTCGTCACCGATGACGGCTCTCTGGGCGGCAAGTCCAACGCCGTTTCGGCCTTTCTTGCCGAGTACGGCCGCGTCAAGCCCGATCTCATCATAGCCTGCGGGCCCCCCGTAATGCTCAAAGCGCTCAAAACTCAGCTCAACGAAAGGGGCATAACCACGCCCTGCCTTGTATCGCTGGAAGAGCGCATGGGCTGCGGCATAGGCGCCTGCCTCGTCTGCGTGTGCAAAAAGAGCGACGGCACCAACGCCCGCGTCTGCAAGGACGGCCCCGTGTTCGATATCGACGAGGTGGAGCTCTGATATGCCCGAAGTAATAGCCCGAAAGAGCAAGTTATATCTGGTAAGTACGCTCTTGGTCATACTTTTCGCCTTGGGCGCCGCCGTGTTTTTTGTCGTTGTATATCTTTTCGGGGATGAATTTACGCACATGCCTTCATGGTTTTATGCGCTTATTGCCCTTCCCGTAATATTTCTTGCCGTGTTTGCGGTTGTTTATATCGTATTTTTCATAAAATATCTGCGGCTGCCCGAAGCACTCGTAGTGCGCGACGGCAGTAACCTTATTTTTATGGGCAATACGTTTGCGATCGCCGATATCAAGAATATAAGGTATCGTCACTACAATTACCGCCGCTTCGGCCGTTCGCGGCCGAGCCGCGATTTCGGCACTCTGTGCATAACGCTCAAGTCGGGCGTTGAGTACAAATGTCCCGGCGTTCCCGCCGTCGAAGAGGTGCACGACAGCATCTTCGCGCTCGTGTGCTCCCGTGCGGCAAGAGAGGATAGTTAAAATGGCAAATTTAAATGTAAATATCTGCGGCGTGCAGTTCAAAAATCCCGTCATAGCCGCCAGCGGCACGTTCGGTTTCGGGCGTGAATTCAATGAAATTTACGACATTTCCTGCATAGGCGGAGTGTCCACAAAGGGCACCACCATGGAGCCCCGCCTCGGCAACCCCGTGCCGAGGATAGCCGAAGGGCCCTCCGTCATCCTGAACGCCGTCGGCCTTCAGAACCCCGGCGTCGAACATTTTATAGCCGACGACCTCGAGTTTTTAAAGAGCAAGGGCGTTGTCGTCATCGCCAACGTCGCGGGCAGTACGCTTGAAGATTACCGCAACATCTGCCGCCGTCTTAACGGCCTCGTCGACATGATAGAGCTAAATATCTCCTGCCCCAACGTCCATGCGGGCGGCATGGCGCTCGGCATAAAGCCGCAGAATATCAAAGAGGTCACCCGCATAACCAGGGCCGAGCTGACAAAAACTCCCCTCATAGTCAAGCTGTCGCCCAATGTGGAAAGCATTGTCGTCAATGCTCGCGTGGCCGAGGAGGGAGGCGCCGACCGCATCTCTCTCCTCAACACTTTTACGGGCATGGCCATAGATCTGGAGAGGCGCCGCCCCGTTATCGCCAACAACACGGGCGGAGTTTCGGGCGCGGGCATAAAGCCCATAGCGCTCAGAATGGTCTACGAGGCGGCCCACGCCGTCAAAATACCCGTTATAGGCATGGGCGGCATAACCTGCGGGCGGGACGCCCTTGAGTTCATGTGTGCAGGCGCGCGGGCGGTGCAGGTGGGTACGGCAAATTTCACCGATCCCCTCGCCATACCGAGAATAATAGGGGAAATGAACGAGTGGCTCGACGCTCACAACATTTCCGACGTCAATCAGATTATTGATACACTCGCATTAAATTAAAGGGAAATACAATGAACAAACTCAAATCTCTGTGGGTAGAATTCAAAAAATTCATCTCACGCGGCAACG
Source organism: uncultured Clostridia bacterium (assembly GCA_944358655.1). Lineage (GTDB taxonomy): Bacteria > Bacillota > Clostridia > Christensenellales > Borkfalkiaceae > Coproplasma. Next base: position 15,751 of record CALVRO010000034.1, read on the forward strand.
TAGTCGATATGGCGATAGGCGTTGTCATCGGCAGCGCGTTTACGGCTATCGTAAACGCTGTGACCAAAGGCATACTCATGCCCCTCGTCAACTGGGCGGTAACTTCCGCCACCGGCGGTCAGGGCCTCGAGGGCCTGCGCACCGTGCTTGGTAAGCCTGCATACACTCTGGACGAGGTGACGGGTGCAAGCGTCATCGATTGGGCGAGCACAAACTATATCGATTGGGGCACATTCATCAACGCCATAGTCGACTTCCTGCTCATCGCCCTGTTGCTCTTCACCATCTTAAAGGTATTTGTCTATCTTCAGGGCATGGCCAAGGACGTCAACAGCGCTGACGCCAAAAAGAAGCGCAAGCTCGTTTCTGCAAACATGAAGAAGGGCATGAGTCTCAGCGAGGCGACTGCCAAAGCCGAAGAGGAGATCGCCGCCGAAAAGAAGGCGGAGGAAGAGGCCAAAGCGGCGGAGGAGGCTGCAAAGGCCGCTCAGCCCACCACCGAGCAGCTGCTCGCCGAGATCCGCGATCTGCTTGCAAATAAAAATTCGGATAACGGTTAATTTTACGCAACGCATAAGCGCCACGCCTGTCGGCGTGGCGCTTTAAATATGTGCTGAAATAAAAGTTTATATCAAAATACACTAATGAATCAAATTTTAAAAAAAATGTCCGTGTGGCGGTGCGCACGGACATTTTTTGGTACTCCCGGCGGGAATCGAACCCACAACGGCCCCTTAGGAGGGGGCTGTTATATCCATTTAACTACGGAAGC
>CALVRO010000035.1 GCA_944358655.1 uncultured Clostridia bacterium
AACAGTTTGTAGGGGAGTTCTGATACTCCCCTATAAAAATGGCTATTTATCAACTGTTTGTTGTGACATAGCCTTATAAAAAATTTGTAAAGAATAATTGCAATGCCGCGCAAAAATGCTTGATTTTTTGTGCATTTTTTAATATGATATAAATGCTTGCGGCGAGCCGCAGGCATCGCATGCGGAGATGGCTGAGCGGTTTAAGGCGCACGATTGGAAATCGTGTTACGGTTAACCCCGTACGGAGGTTCAAATCCTCTTCTCCGCGCCAAATTCCTGCGGATGACTTTTGTCGTCCGCAGGAATTTTTCTTTGTGGGAGAACTTGAGGATTTGAGGGGAGGCAAGCAAACTTGTTTGCGCAGGTCGGCGGGCTCTACCGCCGACAAAACAGTGGTCATCCACTGTTTTCCGTGCGGCCCCGCCCAAGGGCCAAATCCTCTTCTCCGCGCCAGCAAAAGGACGGGCAACTTTTCAGTTGCCCGTCCTTTTGCTGTTGACTAAGATTTAAGAAGAGGATTTGAGGGTGGGAGGCGCGAGCGGGAGCGAGCGGTTTGCGCTATTCACAATTGATAAAAATAAAGCTCGAGCGCAAACTGAACAGCGGACACCCGCTGTTCACCGGGGCGTCCCCGCTAAAGGGGCAAATCCTCTTCTCCGCGCCAAATTCCTGCGGACGACTTTTGTCGTCCGCAGGAATTTTTCTTTGCGGGAGAACTTGAGGATTTGAGGGGAGGCAAGCAAACTTATTTGCGCAGGTCGGCGGGCTCTACCGCCGACAAAACAGTGGTCATCCACTGTTTTCCGTGCGGCCCCGCTCAAGGGCCAAATTCTCTTCTCCGCGCCAAATTCCTGCGGACAACTTTTGTCGTCCGCAGGAATTTTTCTTTGCGGGAGAACTTGATGATTTGAGGGGAGGCAAGCAAACTTGTTTGCGCAGGTCGGCGGGCTCTACCGCCGACAAAACAGTGGTCACCCACTGTTTTCCGTGCGGCCCCGCTCAAGGGCCAAATTCTCTTCTCCGCGCCAAATTCCTGCGGATGACTTTTGTCGTCCGCAGGAATTTTTTTGCACTCGTTTCATTCAGGCGGTTTTTTATATTGACACTATATATTTTAATGTTATAATAAATGAAAACTTTGCGCTGTGCGAATTTTAATTTAATATTATGGCTATTTTAAATGACATTGCTTTTATGCTATGCTATAATTGTTTCATGGTAAAAAGGTTAGCCAAATATCTTATCATAACATTCGCAATAACGTATATCTGCTGGTGGAGCGTGGCCGCGCTCGTCGCTTACACCTCCCTTTCGTACAGCGACGCATTGCCTACGATAATTTATATCATAGGTAACTTCGGGCCGGCCGTCGCCGCGCTGCTATGCATTGAAAGAAAAAACTATTTACTCTCTTTGAAGGCGTTTTTATTTTCCTACAAAAGACGCGGTATTTGGTTTTTTCTTTTATTCGTTGCGCTGATTACGCTCACCCTCGGCCTGTCCTCAATGGAATGGAACAGTCAAATGAGCGCTCCCAATTTTATTTTCACCCTGCTCGGCTCCACCTTTATTTACGGCGGCGAGGAGGAGCTCGGCTGGCGGGGAATAATGCAGCCCGAGCTGACTAAAAAGATTTCCTTTCCCCTCGCTTCGCTTGCATGCGGCCTGACATGGGCTCTGTGGCACCTGCCCCTGTGGTTCATTGAGGGGCACCCCAATCAGTCCATGCCCTTCTGGCTTCAGGCGACGCTGGGGATATTCCTCTGCTTTTGGCTGGGCGCCATATACGAGCAATCGGGCAGTCTCCCTCTCTGCATGCTCTTCCACGGCTATGTTAACGTTATGATGTCGTCGTTCGTGCTCAAACTTAATTTTGTGCTTGTTGCGGGCATAATTCTGACTACGGCCACGGCGATAGGGCTATGGCTTTTACAATTAAGACATACAAAAAAGCTTGCAGGCGCGCCGACGGACGACGGCCCGGCCGACAATAATAAAATTGAGGAAAATATAAAATGAAGAGAGTAAAGATAACCGTGATCAGAATGGCTCGCTACGACGACCTGATTGCAAAGTACGAAAATCCAATAGAGCACGCCTGCAACATGAAGGAGGGCCAAACCTTTATTTCTGACGGCATGGAGAGACCCGAAGGCCTGTGCGAGAGCGCATGGCAGAGCATGTCGGCCTTTGTAATGACGCTCGCCTGCGGCGGCGAGGACATTTACGACGGCTGGATGAAGAATAAAAGGTCGGCCATGATCTCCTGCAACGACGGGTTCCGCCCCGTCAGCTTTTTGTTGGAAACTATGGAGTAAACGACGATATGCAGATAACCTATAAAACGACTAAAAATTTTACTCCCGTGCAGCTGCGCAAACTGTTCGCTGCGGTGGGCTGGAGTTCGGGCGACTACCCCGAAAGGCTTGTTAAGGCCATGCGCGGATACGGCAAAGTGATTACGGCGTGGTACAGGGACGAGCTCATCGGACTCGTCGCCGCCATGGACGACGGCGAAATGACGGCCTACGTCCACTACCTTCTCGTCATGCCCGAATATCAACGGCAGGGCATAGGCCGTAAGCTGATGGAAATGATAAAGGACGAATACAAGAGCTATTTAAAGATAGTGCTTATAGCCTATTCGGACGGGTTAAACTTTTACCGCTCGCTGGGCTTTGAAGCACCCGAAAATTCTCACCCAATGTATCTGACCGAAATGTATTAAAATAAGAGCAGGGCGCTTTGCCCTGCTCTTTTCAACTTAATATCAATTTAAGATACCACCCTTATGACGGCGGCGACCTTGGCCACTTCCTCGCTCTCGTTGATGAGCTCGACGGCCTTTTTTACGTTGTTTTCGCGCGTGACGTGAGTGATGAACACTACGGGCGTGGCTCCGTCCTCGCCGACGGGGCCCCTCTCCTGCAGCATGCGCGCGACGGATATCTTGCACTTCGCAAATATCGAAGACACCTTGGCAAGCACGCCCGTCCTGTCGGTGGCGTTGAGGCGGATATAGTAGGCGCTCTCGAAATTATCTACAAATTTAGTGCTCGGCGAGGCGTCCTCGGTGTTCTTGAAGGTGGAATATCTGTAGTTTGTGTGGGTGGCGCAGTAGATGACGTCGCCGACGATGGCGCTGCCGGTGGGCAGAGCGCCCGCGCCCCTGCCGTACAGCATGACGTCCTCCACGCTGTCGCCCGTCAGATAGACGGCGTTGTAGCTGTCGTTTACGCTTGCAAGGGGATGCGACGCCTTGATGAACGAGGGGTGCACCCTCACTTCTATGCCGCCGTCGCCGTTCTTGCCTATGGCGAGCAGCTTGAGAACGTAGCCGAACTTCTTGCCGTATTCGATATCGGTGACGGAGATGTCGGTTATGCCCTCGCGGTAGATGCGCGTGTAGGGTATCTTTGTATGGAAAGCGATGCTCGAGAGAATGGAGAGTTTATAGGTGGCGTCGTAGCCCTCCACGTCGGCGGAAGGGTTTGCCTCGGCATAGCCGAGCTTTTGCGCCTCCTTTAAAACGTCGCCGTATTCGGCGCCCTCGGTGGCCATTTTGGTGAGTATATAATTGGTGGTGCCGTTTATAATACCCATCATCGAGGTTATCTTGTTGCCCTGAAGGTTGTCTAAAAGCGCCCTTATCACGGGCACGCCGCCAACGCAGCTCGCCTCGTAAAAGAGTCCGCAATGGTTCTTCTTTGCGGCAACTTCGAGCTCGTGGCTGTATTTGCAGAAGAGCTCCTTGTTGGAGGTCACCACCGATTTGCCGGCGCGCAGGCAGTCGAGGACGAATGACTTTGCAGGCTCCACTCCGCCCATCACTTCGATAACAATTTCAACGTCGGGATTGGAGCAGATCTCCTGAATGTTTGCCGCTATCTTGTCCTCCTCTACGCCCAGAGCGATCGCTTTGGCGCGGTCGCGCTCGAGCACGGCCTCTACCGTGATATCAACCTGGTGACATTTGCGGTACATTTCGCGGTGTTCGGTGAGTATTTTGTATGTTCCTCCGCCCACTACGCCAAGGCCGAGTATGGCCACGCCGACTTTCTTCATCCTCTATCCTCCATCGTGTTTAAGTCGTACAGATATTTCAATCCCTGAAGGGTCAGAAGTTTATCCACATGGTCTATACAGGAGATCTCGCTTGCGATTATCTCCGAAAAACCGCCCGTGGCTATTACCTTGACGCCCTCGGTATGCATCTCTTTTTTAATTTTCTTTACAATATATTCCACAAGCCCCGCAAAGCCGTAGAATATGCCCGACTGCATGTTGGTGACGGTGTTCGTGCCTATCACCCTTTCGGGCTTTTCTATCTCGACGCGGGGAAGCTTGGCCGTGCCGTTGACAAGGCTGTCCAAAGACCCCTTGATGCCGGGAGCGATCACGCCGCCGCGAAACTGACATTTGGAGTCTATGACGTTGAAGGTCGTCGCCGTGCCGAAATCGATGACTATAAGGGGCGCGCCGTACTTGTTGACGGCGGCAACATTATTGACGACGCGGTCGGCGCCCACCTCCCTTGCGTTGTCGACTTTGAGGTTCATGCCCGTCCTGAGGCCCGCTCCGACCATAAGGGGCTTGAACTTCAGATAGGTCTGGCACATGCGCTCCAGGGTGTAGTCGAGGGGCGGAACGACCGACGAAATTATGCCTCCGCTTATATCCGAGGGGGCCACTCCGTTGTTTTTGAGTATGCTTATCAGCTGGCCGCCGTACTCGTCCGAAGTCTTTTTGTGTTCGGTGGCCACGCGAAAGCTGAGTACAAATTGCTCCCCCTCGTAGAGGGCGTATTTTATGTTTGTGTTGCCAACGTCAAGACAGATTATCATTCTTTGCATCCTGCCTGTGCATCTTTTTCAGGGAGAGCTGCCTCTCCACCACCCTGTCCACAGTATAGACGGCCGGGGAAAGAAGGGCATCGACGGCAAACTCTATAAAGAAATTTACCGTTACGACGACTGTAAGGATGACGACTATGGGCGACATGCCCGCAATCTCTATCCCAGCTCCCACGAGGTAGTCGCTTATCGGCTCGAAGATGACGAGAGCGCCCAAAATAAAGATGCCTGTATTTACCACGGGTGCGAGCAGGGAGGCGGTAATGACTCCCCACCTCTTGCTGCGCTTGGAAATGAGTTTGTAGGCGAGAGCGGGCAGCACGCCTGCGGCCACACCCTTTACAAGGCAGAGCGCCACGGTGAACAGCGGCTGCACGCCGAGAAGGTAGAGCGTGAAGGCGTCGAAGCCGACAAAGGCGTTTATTAGTACCATCACCCCGAATACGCAGCCGAGGATGGCGCCTCCGCCAACGCCTAAAACTATGCCGCCGAGCACTATGGGCACGAGGGCAAGCGTTATGGACGTCAGTCCGAAAAAGCTGAGCACGCCGCTCAGCAGCTGCAGCACTACTATGAGCGCTGCGAGCACGGCGAGATAGGTCACCGTCTTTGAATCAAAAAAAGTCGTATCGGCTTTTTTCATAAAACCTCCATCGGATTTCCTGTGGAATATCCGTAGAAAAAAATTATTTATACCCGTTTGAAAAGGTCGGACTTTATTAAAAATGCCCGCCTCGAGCATATCAAAAATAATGTGCTTTTATTCGTAGATTATACCATTGTACACAAAAGATTGCAAGCGTTTGAAAGGTACAGTAACATTTTTTAGGTTTTTTCAATATTATTTAGTATAGAAAAAACTGCAAGGCAACCACAAAAACGAGTACATACCCGCCTTGCAGAGCATTTACGGGAGGAAATATGAATATTTTTTCGCAGTTCGGAGGCTGCAACAGCTGCCTTTGGATACTCATTCTCTTGCTCATAGCGGCAAGCTGCTCCGAAAACGGGCTGGAAAACGTGCTCTCGGGCGGCTGCACGCCCATTCTTGCGGCGCTCGTCTACACCATGTGGAAGAACGGCACGCTCAACAATCTCTTCTGCTGCAATAACCATTGCGACTGCAACTGCGGGTGCAACTGAACTCCTTGAAGATACGGTAAAATTATCGGGGCGGGCTGCCGAAGGGCAGCCCGCCCATTATCTATTTATTATTTTACGCGTTGAGTCCGCTAAGGTATGCAAGCACGGCGGCGACCGTCTTTCCGTCGGTGATCCGGCCGTCGGCGATCATCTGCTTTACCTCGTCTACGGGGTAAAACGAGACGGATAAAAATTCCCCGCTGTCGAGTTTCTGGCCCTCGAACACGGCGTTGTCGGCTTCGGCAAAGTAGATATGGATGACCTCGTCGGTATAGCCGGGCGTGGGGTATATATCCAGAAGGTGGGAAAGCTTATTAGCTCGGTATCCCGTCTCCTCGGCGAGCTCGCGTGCGGCGGCCAAGGCGGGATCCTCTCCCTTTTCAAGCTTGCCTGCGGGAATCTCCAACAGCGTCCGGCCGTATAGATAGCGGAACTGACTGACAAGGGCTATGCACCCGTTCTTTACAAAGAGCATGGCCGCGCCGCCCGGGTGGCGCACGCACTCCCTTTTAGAATGGCTGCCGTCGGGCAGAAGGACTTCGTCCACCTCAACGTCGAAGATCTTTCCCTTGAATACCGAAGCCGAGCTCAGTCTTTTTTCATCGAGAGAGCGAACATTTGGAGTGTTCATCTGTCCTCCCCGAAGGCGTCGATGGCCTCAAAAAGCGTCTGAATGTCGGGACTTATGGTGTTGTTGTACAAAATATAATAATTGTAGCCGTTTACGAGGGAGTTGGCTATGTCCGCCCTCCCCTCCTTGAGCATGCTAAAGATATCGCCGAGCATCTTTACGCCCGTCTCCTTGTCCTCTTCGGGGAGAGCGGACGAAAGAAGGAACTGCTGCTCGCGCGTGATGAGAACGGAGAGCGCCGCAAGCTCGCCCGAGAGGCGGGCGCCGTCCTCGCGCGAGGGAGCTTCCTCATTTTTGATCTCTTCGGAAAAGACCGAGCAGACAATCTGTTTTAAAGGTATTACAACGGCGGCGACAAAGGCGCGGTAACTTGCGACAAAGCTGCCGTCCTCCGAAAAATACCTCTGTAAAAATGCGTTGAAATTTATGGAGCCGCCGTCTATATCGGCGAGCAGGCAAAAGATGAAGGCGAGCTTATCCCCCTCGCTCTGCGGCAGACGGAAGGAGCCGCGGCGGGAATACGAGTTGCGGCCGTCGTTAAGGCAGGTCGCCTTGGCAGCCTCGTAGTCGAAGTCGGCCATGACAGCCATAAACAGATCGTACAGCTGCCTGCTGCTGACAATGGCCTTTAAAAGATCGGAGATCCTGGTGGAGGCCATTATGAATTTGCACTTTTCAAGTTCCTGACACTTTTCAAGAAAGTTGTTTATCTCGCTTGCCGAGTCCGCCATTTTAAGTTCCCTCTTTTGCTGTTTTTTTATGTTTACAATATAATTATATCATAAACATTTGTAAATTAAAATATTTTTAAGGCAAATATCTTGATTTTAGCTCAACTTTTATGTATAATATCTGTACTTGTCAAATGCAGTTAAGGATGAAGATATAAAAATGATCAAGACGGGCGAAACTTCAATCAACAAATTGATAATACTTTTTGTGTTCGACAAGATGGAGAGCGCCCTGTCCGAAAGGACGATAGTCGACATGTGCTCCTCCTCCAACGAGTGGATGGGCTACATGGACTGCGTAAACGTCATACACAAACTTTTGGACGACAATTTTATATGCATCGTAAATCAGGACGAGGACACGCTGTACACAATAACTCCCGACGGGCGCGAAACTTTGGCCAACTTTTATATAAACATCCCCAAGAGCGTCCGCGAAGAGATCTCCATTTTCGTAAAGAAGAACAGCGCCAAGTATCGCAACAGACAGGAATGTCGCTCGGACTATTACCAGAACAAGGACGGCACCTACACCGTCTATTTAAAGATCCTCGCCCCCGTTCAGCCCATGCTCGAACTCAAATTTGTTGTGCCGGACAGAAAGACGGCCAATAAAATTTATAAAAAATGGGAAGAGAAGGCGGCCGACGTATATTCGGTGATCTACGAAAATCTGTGCGATTGACAAAGACAATTACTTTCGGAGGAGAAAAAAATGTTTATATATCAGACAAAGGGAACATGTTCACGCCAGATCTACTTTGAGGTGGACGACAACAACATTTTGCACAACGTTAAATTTGTGGGCGGATGCAGCGGCAACCTTCAGGGCATCAGCCGCCTTGTAGAGGGCAAAAATATCGACGAAGTTGAAAAACTGCTCGCGGGAGTTATGTGCAGGAACAACACCTCCTGCCCCGACCAGCTCTCCAAGGCCATAACGGCGTACAAGCTCTCCAAACAGCCCACCACCGTTTGAGCCCGCCACAATAAAATAATTTTCGCATGCAATGCATGCAAGTGAAAAAACTTAATTAAAACTTTTCCAAACAAAATTTAAGGGCCTGCAGATAATTGCAGACCCTATTATTTATCGTTTAAATAATATTATGTCAGACATAGTACATTGTAAATTACACTAAATATTATATATTTTTGAGCGTATTTGCAAATTCCGACATGGTTTTGTCGTCATTCAGCTGAAGATAGAAGCATCTTCCGCTGTAACCCGCTTCGGCGGTGTATCGTATGAGGTTGAACCCCCTGTACCCTTCTTCCACCTTTACGAGCAATTTTTCAAAGGGCATGTTGTGGCGGGCGAGCCGGTCTTTGAATTCAAATTCCACCCATAGGCCCGCAGTCATCTCTCTTCTCGTCAGTTCGTCGAGGCTTACTCCGTAGGCGGGCATCTCCAAGGCGTCGTCGGTCATCCGAGTCTACGAGGCGATCATATCATTATATTGGTCGGCCCCCTTTTCATAAGTTTTGATCTCGCCGTCGCTGTAGACGACTATCTGCTCGCATCCGCTTACAATTTGGCAAAGCGACATTTCGTCACGCTCCTTCCTTTCAATTTCTTTTATATCCATATTGCCCTCCGTATTTAAAAATTATACGATTTTAATTATATTCTTGTCGAAATTTTCTTTGCGCCTTTTCACGTGAAACTATATTATAGATAATTTCCGATAATTATTTGCTGTTTTTAAGGCGGCGGCCATAGCGCCGCCGCCTTAACCCGATACTGAATAGCAATATTCTCATCGTTTGTTTTGAATGTATTCGTCTATGGCCTTGGCCGCCGTCTTGCCCGCGCCCATCGCGAGGATGACCGTAGCCGCGCCCGTCACCGCGTCGCCGCCCGCAAATACGCCCTCGCGCGAGGTCGCGCCCGTGTTTTCGTCAACTATAATGCCGCCGTGCCTGTTGACTTCCAGTCCGCCCGTCGTACTCTTTATCAGCGGATTGGGGCTCGTCCCAATCGACATTATCACGCAGTCGACGTCTATCACATATTCCGACCCGGGTATCTCCACGGGTCTGCGCCTGCCGCGCTCGTCGGGCTCGCCGAGCTCGCATTTAATAACTTTTACGCCCGTAACAAATCCGTTTTTGGGGTCGCGCCTGTCGGCCTCATTTTTGTAGCCCAGAATTTCAACGGGGTTGTTGAGTATTTTGAACTCTATACCCTCTTCCTGAGCGTGTTCGACTTCCTCTTTCCTTGCGGGAAGCTCCTCCATGGAGCGGCGGTAAATTATGTACACCTTGTCGGCGCCCAGCCTGAGCGCCGTGCGAGCGGCGTCCATGGCGACGTTTCCGCCGCCGACTACGGCAACGCGCGCGGCGTGCATTATCGGCGTGTGACTGCCCTTCTCGTAGGCCTTCATCAGGTTGGAGCGCGTCAGAAATTCGTTTGCGGAATAAACACCCTTGAGGCTCTCGCCGGGTATGCCCATGAATCTCGGCAGGCCCGCACCCGAGCCGATAAACACGGCCTCGTAGCCGTCCTCGAACAGCTCGTCGACGGTCAGCGTCTTGCCTATGACGACGTTTGTCTGAATGTCGACGCCTAAGGCCTTTAGGCCCTCGACCTCCTTGGCTACTATATCCTTGGGCAGTCTGAATTCGGGAATACCATAGACGAGCACGCCGCCCGCAACGTGCAGAGCTTCGAATACCGTGACCTCATACCCCTTCTTGGCGAGGTCGCCCGCACATGTAAGCCCCGAAGGCCCCGAACCTATGACGGCCACCCTGTGACCGTTGCTCTGAGGAACGGAGGGTGCCTCCGCACAATTTGCGTTGTGGTAGTCGGCCACAAACCGCTCGAGCCTGCCTATGGCCACGGGCTCGAACTTTATGCCGAGAGTGCATTTGCTCTCGCACTGGCTCTCCTGCGGGCACACCCTGCCGCAGACGGCGGGCAGCGACGAAGAGGCCGATATGGTTGCGTACGCGCCCTCGAAGTCCCCCTCCTTGACCTTGGTTATAAAGTCGGGAATGGCGATATTTACGGGGCAGCCCGCCACGCACGGTCTGTTTTTGCAGTTGAGGCAGCGCTCCGCTTCGGCGACGGCCAGCTCGGGAGTGTAGCCGAGGGCCACCTCCTTAAAATTTTTGGCGCGCTCGGCGGCGCTTTGAACGGGCATTTGGTGTCTTTTGGGTTGGATAGCCATTACTCGACCTCCTTTGAAAAGAGATTGCAGCTCTCTTCTCTCTCTCGTCTTTCAAAATCGGCGTACATTGTCGAACGCGCCATTGCCTCGTCGAAGTCGACCTCGAAGCCGTCGAAGTCCGGCCCGTCGACGCAGGCAAACTTAGTCTGCCCGCCTACCGTCAGCCTGCACCCGCCGCACATGCCCGTGCCGTCTATCATTATGGGGTTCATGGATACGGTAGTAGGCACGCCGAAGGGGCGCGTAGTTTCAACTACAAATTTCATCATTATCACGGGGCCTATGGCTATGACCTCGTCATACTTCTCTCCGCTTTCCAGCGCTTCCTTCAACGGCAATGTAACAACGCCCTTTCTTCCGTAGCTGCCGTCGTCGGACATAATAGTCAGTCTGTCCGAGCAGGCCGAAAACTCCTCCTCCAGAATGACGAGGTCTTTGTTCCTGAAGCCGACTATGGAGTGCACTTCGGCGCCCAGCTTATGGAATTGTTCGGCGACGGGCAGCGCTATGGCGCAGCCCACGCCTCCGCCGACTATGCACACCTTTTTGATGCCCTCGGTCTCGGTCGGACGGCCGAGAGGGCCGACAAAATCGGATATGTACTCCCCTTCGGCCTTGGCGTTGAGGGCCATCGTGGTGGCGCCCACCACCTGAAAGATTATCTTTACCGTGCCGTCCTGCCTGTCGCACCCCGCTATCGTAAGGGGGATCCTCTCGCCGTCGGGGTCGACGCGGAGAATGATGAACTGTCCCGCCCTGCCCTTTGCGGCCACGAGGGGGGCTTCAATGTCCATCATTGTGACGGTGGGATTAAGTATGCGTTTTTTTACGATCTTATACATTGCTGCCGTTACTCCTGCATTAAAACTATTGTTGTCATTAAATCGGCCCGCCTTGATGAGCCGACGAATCGTCTTTATCAGATAGAGCGGAAAGGGCGCGTTGTAATCTTCGGTTATGCGCACTTCACATATGACGCCCTCCTGCGTGCGGTTGTGTCTGCCGAGGGGTGCTATCACTCTGTCGCCCGGGCTTGCGCCGTCGAAGGGACAGAGATACCAATATTTTCTGTCGAAAACTTTGGGGTCGTTAGGAAAATTGACCCAGACAAAACACATCACCTCGTACATAGCATATACAATTATATAATATCCGCCGCAAAAAAGCAATAAAATAGGGCCTGCTTTTACAAGCAAACCCTATCAATATTCATATTTTTTGAGCTAATATTCAATTTTATTCATAATCCACAACATTTATCCAGCGGAGAAGGAAGCTTTCCTCGTTCTTCTTGGCCTTGGTCAGCCTCGAAGCGGCGACGATGGGTATCCACTTCTGCACATACTGCTTTGCCGTATCGCTCTTCTTGCAGTAGAGGTCGAGATACTTTTCGGCAAACTTCTCCTTGCCGTCGAGGTAGCACTGAAGGTAGGTCGTGGCGACGTCGGCCGACGAGTTGCCCTGCGTGGCGTGCGACCAGTCGATTATGTAGGGCGTGCCGTCGGAGGTTATAATGATGTTGCTGGGGTTGAAGTCGCCGTGGCAGAGGTTGTAGTGCTTGGGAAGGGCGTCCAGACGGGTGTGGAGGTCGTATCTCGTAGTGGCGTCGAGAATGTCGTGCGTCATGCTTATCCTGCCCTGCATCTTGTCCTTGAGCTTGTTGAGCATGGGAACGCGCTTGGAGAGCACGGTGCGCTGCAGGTCGACGAACATGTTGAGGTATTCGTCCTCCTTTTCGGGATTGTCGCGCATGAGTTTGTCGAGCGTTACGCCGTCGATATAGTCCATGACTATCGACCACTGTCCGTCGCGCACCTCAACGGCGGCTATCTTGGGAATGTTGAGGTCGGTGTTCTCCTCCACCCTCGACTGGTTGAGGGCCTCGTTGAGAATGTCCGACTTGGAGTAACCTTCGTCGAACTCCTTTATTGCAAGATCGTCCTCGCGGTACAGCTTCTTGCCTGCCATTTTGGCGATAAGTACTTTATTGCTCATGAGTTTTCCTCCTTAATTTTTACCGTAATATGCGTTGAGATACATGGTCTTTATCTCGCTCATCAATGGATAGCGGGGATTAGCGCCCGTGCACTGGTCGTCGAAGGCCTGCTCGGTCATGTCGTCGAGGCGGTCGAGGAAGTCCTTTTCGTCGATGCCGTAATCCTTGATGGTCTTTTTAATGCCAACCTTGGCCTTGAGCTTGTCGATGGCGGCGATGAGATTTTCGAGGCTCTCCTCGTCGTTCTTGCCGGCAAGGCCGAGGCTTTCGGCGACTTCGGCGTACCTTCTGAGCGTCTTGGGATGATCGTACTGCGAGAAGGTGCCCATCTTTGCGGGAGCCTCGGAGGCGTTGAAACGGAGCACTTCGTCTATCATCAGGGCGTTGGCCACGCCGTGGGGCAGATGATGGAAGGCGCCCAGCTTGTGAGCCATGGAATGGCAGACGCCGAGGAAGGCGTTTGCAAACGCCATGCCTGCCATGGTGGCGGCGTTGGCCATCTTCTCCCTTGCCTCCACGTCGGTCTGGCCGTTTTCGTAGGCGCGGGGGAGATACTCGAAGATGACTTTGAGGGCCTGCTTGGCAAGGCCGTCGGTGTAATCGGTGGCCATCATCGAGGCATAGGCTTCGAGAGCGTGGGTGACCGCGTCGATACCCGAAGCGGCCGTCAGACCCTTGGGCGCCGACATGTGCAGGTCGGTATCGATTATGGCCATGTTGGGCATGAGCTCGTAGTCGGCGAGAGGATACTTGATGCCCGTCTTTTCATCGGTGATGACGGCGAAGGGCGTTACCTCCGAGCCGGTACCCGCCGAGGTGGGAATGGCGATGAAGTATGCCTTTTCGCCCATCTTGGGGAAGGTGTAAACGCGCTTTCTGATATCGACAAAGCGCATGGCCATATCGAGGAAGTCTGCGTCGGGATGTTCGTAGAGCACCCACATTATCTTTGCGGCGTCCATTGCCGAGCCGCCGCCGAGCGCGATTATGGTATCGGGTTCGAAGGCGCGCATCTGGGCTACGCCCTCGAGAGCGCATGCCAGCGTGGGATCGGGTGCAACGTCGAAGAAAGTGGCATGCGAGATGCCGAGCTCGTCGAGCTTGTCGGTGATGCACTTGGTGAAGCCGCTCTTATAGAGGAAGCTGTCGGTGACAATGAATGCCTTCTTTTTGTTCATGACGGTCTTGAGCTCGTCGAGAGCAACGGGCAGGCAGCCCTTCTTTAAATATACCTTCTGAGGCGCCCTGAACCACAACATGTTTTCTCTCCTTTCGGCTACCGTTTTAATATTGAGAAGATGCTTAACTCCCACGTTTTCGGAGACGGAGTTGCCGCCCCACGAACCGCAGCCGAGGGTGAGCGAAGGCGCGAGTTTGAAGTTGTACAGATCGCCTATGCCGCCGAATGACGAAGGCGTGTTGACGAGTATGCGGCAGGTCCTCATCTTTGCCGCGAACAGGTCGAGCTTATCCTGGGAAGTCTGAACGTTGAGATAGACCGACGAAGTGTGACCGTAACCGCCGTCGGCAACCAGCCTTTCGGCCTTGGAAACGGCGTCCTCAAAGCTCTCCGACTTGTACATTGCAAGCACGGGAGAGAGCTTTTCGTGTGCGAACTCCTCGGAGATGTCTACCGATTCGACCTCGCCGATTAGAATTTTCGTGCTCTCGGGCACGTTCACGCCTGCGAGAGAGGCAATTTTATGGGCGCTCTGTCCGACGATCTTAGCGTTGACGGAGCCGTTTATGATTATGGTCTTGCGGACTTTGTCGAGCTCCTCTCCCTTGAGGAAGTAGCAGCCGCGCGCGGCAAATTCCTTCTTTACCTTATTATAGATCTTGTCCGAAACGATGACCGACTGTTCGGAAGCGCAGATCATGCCGTTGTCGAACGTCTTGGAGTGGATCACCGAGCTGACGGCGAGCAAAATGTCGGCACTCTCGTCGATTATGGCGGGAGTGTTGCCTGCACCGACGCCAATGGCGGGTTTGCCCGAAGAGTAAGCCGCCCTTACCATGCCGGGGCCGCCGGTGGCGAGGATGGTGTCTACATCGCTCATAAGCAGGTTTGTCATCTCGAGGCTGGGAATGTCTATCCAGCTGATGATGCCCTCGGGAGCGCCTGCCTCCACCGCCGCTTCATAAACGACTTTCGCAGCGGCTATGGTGCTGTTCTTGGCTCTGGGATGAGGGCTTATGATGCAGCCGTTCCTTGTCTTGAGGCAGATGAGAGTTTTGAATATTGCCGTGGAAGTGGGGTTGGTCGTGGGAATGACCGCACCGATGACGCCGATGGGTTCGGCTATCTTCTTTATTCCGTAGGCCTTGTCCTCCTCCAACACGCCGCAAGTTTTCGTGAACTTGTACTTGTTGTAGATGTACTCTGCCGCATAGTGGTTTTTGATGACCTTGTCCTCTACCACACCCATGCCCGTCTCCTCGACGGCGAGCTTGGCGAGGGGTATCCTCATCTTGTTGGCGGCAATGGCGCATGCACGGAAGATCTTGTCCACCTGCTCCTGCGAGTAGGTCGCGTAGATCTTCTGGGCCTCCCTTACCCTCTTGAGTTCCTGCTCGAGCTTTTCAACGCTGTCGCACACCCCGTAAGTAAATTTGTGATCCATATATTTGCTCCTTGTAAGGAAAATTTAAAACAAAGCAAACAGAACGAATAAAGAATTAATTACCGTTCGTCTTTTATCGATAAAATTATATCAATTTATTTGCCGCCGGTCAAGTGCTGTAAAAAAATTTTTACAAATACTACATATTGTTATCAGTTACAACAAATAGATACAATTTTACAGGTCACAAAAAACAGCTAAAAAAATATGCGCAGCCGCCCGCAAAACACTTGACTTTATCGGCGTATTGACATAAAATAAATAAAGTCATGCGGATATGGCGGAATTGGCAGACGCGCAGGTTTCAGGTTCCTGTGGGCGACCGTGCAGGTTCAACTCCTGTTATCCGCACCAAGTCATAATAGCTTGAACTTCTTTACCATAAAAAGAATGTTCGGGCTATTTTGCTATATTGAGGAATTTAAAAGATTCCGAACATAAAAATAGCGGGCAGAGCGAATTTCGCTCTGCCCGCCTCGCCGTTTTTATCATCATAGTATTTTTCTTCTACGGCGCAATACGA
>CALVRO010000036.1 GCA_944358655.1 uncultured Clostridia bacterium
GCCGAAGGGCTCCAAAAGCTCGAGCTCGTGGGCGAACTTGGGCGACACTGGGGAGGTCAGCTCGCCGCTGACATACAGGGTGGGCGTGAATGCGTCGGCGGGGTAGCGCTCCTCGAGATAGTCGTTCAAAGCCGCCTTGAGAGAGTTAAAGTTGCTCTCGTCGACGTTTACTCCCGCCGCCTGCGAATGGCCGCCGAACTCGGAGATGAGGTGCGAGCAGGCCCTTAAGGCCTCGTAGATATTTATGGCCTCCACCGAGCGGGCCGAGCCCTTGAGGGTGTCGCCGTTCTTGACGAAGAGCAGCGCGGGGCGCGCGTACTCCTCGGCGAGGCGGGCGGCGACTATGCCGACGAAGCCTGTGTTCCAGCTTTCGTCGTGCAGCATTATTATCCTGCCCTCGGCCCCCTCCTCCTTGAGTTTGGCCTTGGCCGAGGCGTACAGTTCGTCGCAGCAGCGCTGCCGCTCTATGTTGTAGGCCGCGAGCTTGGCGGAGAGATCGAAGATGGTCTTGGGATCGTGCGAGCAGAACAGCCTTAAGGCGGCGTTGGCGTCGCCCATCCTGCCCGCCGCGTTTATTTTGGGGGCTATGGAGAAGGCTATGGTCTGCGCGGTGACGGGCTCTTCGGGCTTGCCCAGAAAGGACGAATAGGGCGCGGCCGAGGAGCAATTGATGAGCTTTAAGCCCTCGGCGACGATATCGCGGTTTTCGCCCGTTAAGGGCACGCTGTCGGCCACGGTGGCTATGGCGGCGAAGTCGAGAAATTTATAGGCGGCGGTGCCCAGAAGGGCGCAGCCCACCTTGAAGGCGACGCCCGCTCCGCATAAGTTGTCGAATGGGTAGTCGTCCTCTATTTTGGGATTGACGCAGATGCAGTCGGGCAGGACGGGGGGCAGCTCGTGGTGGTCGGTGACGATGACCTCGGCGCCCTGTTCCTTTATATACTCGACTATCTCGGCGTTGGATATGCCGCAGTCGACGGTGATGAACAGCTGGGGGAAGTACTCTTCGAAGATGGCGTCGACGGCCTCCCTGCCCAGCCCGTAGCCCGAGGTGCGCTCGGGCACGAATACTGCGGGGGAGATGCCGAACTCCTCGAGCACGCCGCGCATTATCGTGGAGGCGCAGATGCCGTCGGCGTCGTAGTCGCCGTAGACGACGACCTGCCAGCCCTCGTCGCGCGCGCGGGTGATGAGCCCGACGGCCTCGCGCATGCCCTTCATTCTGAAGGGCGACACAAAGTGGGAGCGCGAGGGATGAAGAAAGGTGTTTATAGCCTCCTCGTCCTCTATGCCCCTGCCGTAGAGTATTTTTACCGTCTGTTCGCACAGGCCCGTCTTTGCGGCGAGCGAGGCGACAGCCTTAAGTTGTTCGTCCGAGAACACAAACTCGGGTAGTATCTTTTTCATCTGATATTTTTTAGGCGCGTCTGCGGGAATTTTTGCGGGATACGCGCCGTATATGCTGCCTTTTTACGCAAAAAGGGCGGGATATTCCCGCCCTTGGCTTATAATTTAGGACTTGAGCTTTCTGTCCATGCCGCACAGTTCGCCGTAGGAGGCGGGGCAGATGAACGCGAAGGCGAGCGCGCTGCAGACGACGGCGATGAGCGCCGCGCCGTAGGGCGCCAAGGTTATGGCCGCGGGGGCGGCTATGAACGAGAACAGGCCGAGTATTACGGCCACGGCCGCGGCGGCTATGCACACGACGGCGGCGGGCTTTACCGAAGCCGAAGCGCCGAGAGTTACGAGCTCGAGCGTGGCCGTTTTGGCGTTGGAATCGTCCTTGTAGGAGCGCTTGACCTTGTCGAAGAATATGGCCGAGCAGATCATGTTGACGACCATAACGACGGCGGTGAAGGCTATGGCCTCCAGCCCGACGGGACAGCGGGTGAGCGCGAGCAAAGCGGCGTAGAGGCCGACGGAGGCGACCTGCGTGCCGAAGGCGGCTATGGCCATGCCGAGCTTATATCTGAGGGCGAAGTAGATACCCTGGAACACGACGGCCGAGGCGAGGGCTATGCCCGCGAGGGCGAGCTGCCAGCTTCCGCCCGCAAAGCCCTCGTTGACGTGGAGCATTGCAGTGCCGTCCTCCATTCCCTTGTCGGCGAGCAGCTGCACGGCGCGATCGACGGCCGAGTTGAGCTCGGCATCGGAGGCCGAGGAATAGAACTTGTAGATGACTTTGTTGGGGACGAGGCCCGTGCCCTCAGAAAATGAGGTCTGATAGGCGCCGAGGCCCGAGAGGGCCTCCTCGGCGACGGCCTTGGCCGTATCACCGTGTACGTCCTCGGGTATGGAGGTGGTTATCTCCACGCTCTTGTACGAGGCGAACTCGTCGCCGTAGTTGAAGAACCCGCCCGCCAGAAAGTGGCAGACAGTGCCGACGGCCATGCCTATGGCAATGACTACGACGGCGGCTATTATAGCGATATGACGCAGTTTTAATACCTTATTCATCGCCGTAAACCTCCCTCTTGAATCCGCCGAAGGCGAACTTGTTGCGCACGGGCGCGCTGCATACGAACCACATGAGCCTTGTGAACCACCACAGCGCGTAGGAGGCTATGGTGCCCACGACGAGGATGAGCCCGCACGCGGCGGCTTCGCCCGCGCAGACGGCTGCGACGAGAATGGCCGCAACGAGCACTACGGCGTGTATGTCTACTACGGGAAGAAGGACACGCTTGTAGGCGGCCTTGACGGCGGCCTGCATGGTCTTGCCCGTCTTGCACTGAGCGCGCACTTCGGCCAGCAGCCACAGGTTGGCGGCACCGAAGAGCACGAGCGCAAGCCCGCAGGTGACGAGCACGGCTATGCCCGTCTGAATGGCGAGAATGTTGAGCGCGTACAGAAGGACGAGCGCGAGTATGACGCAGGACATTGCGAGCACGCCGCCCAGCTTTTTATACTTGATTACGAACGCTGCGCATACCGCAACGAGCACGACTATGCAGCCGATGAAGGCGAGCAGCGCGGCGTTTTCCCCTCCCCTTGCCGTGCCGGAGAGCACCGAAACGAGGGGCTGGTAGTCGACTTCGAGCTGACTGCCCGAAACTACCGAGTTGAGCACGGACGCGGCGTCCATGGCGGCGTCGTGAGTGCTCATGGTGTACTGCATCACGTCGGTATCTATCGTGGCCGAGCAGGGTATGGAGAGGATCTGCGTGTCGCCTATGCACAGATACATGGTCTGGCTGGAGGACGACGCGGCGTATGTGGAGATGGTGTGGATGGCCTCCCTGCCCTCCTCGCTGAGGTTGAGGGTGAGCACATGGCTGCCGCCGAATGTGAAGGCCGAAACCGACGAGAAGTAGGAAGCCACGTCCTCGTTGGAACTTACGAAGGGATAGGTGGCCGAGCCGTCGCCGAGGATGTCAGCGTCGGTATATTCGTCGGCGAAGCGCGTTGTGTCGTAGGTGGTGCCTGCCTCCTCGTCGACGGTTATCGAACCGTCGGTGGTGCGGAGGGTGAGCTCGCCGTCGGCAAGCAGCATGCTGAGCGTGCCGGCCGCCACTGAGAGGGCGTTGGAATGGTCGGTGGAGCTGTCGCCCTTGTAGGCCGCGTAGGTGTAGCGCGAGGGTACGGCCGCGACTATGGCGGCGCCGTCGGTGACGGTCACTTCGAAGTCGGTGAGGCCCCTGTCGCCCAACCTTGCCGCGACGACGGAGGCGTCGCTTTCAACTGCGGCCGCGAGCTCTTCATAGCTTTCGAAGCCGCTCTCCTCGAGGGAGACGTACAGTCCGCCGCGGGCCTCGTACGAGGCCTTGTCCTCGTCGTCGAGAGCGGCGTAATCGTCGGCGGAGAGCACTCCTTCGGGATACACGTTGGTGTAGACGTAGCCCGAAAACTCGCTGCCGAGCGGGATGTTGGCCGCAATGGAGTTGTATCTGTCCGCAACGCCTATGTTGAAGGACGCCACTCCGAATACAGCGGCCACAACAATCGCGGCGACGACTATGGCCGTGATTATTGCCGATTTTACCTTGTTCATTGTTTAACTCCTTTAAAGGATAAACCAAAATTTACTCAATCGATCGCGCGGCCGCGCCGCTCCCCTTCCGCCCCGACGGGCAAAGGTCGGCAGACGACGACCGAACAAAATATATTATAAAGAAAATTGCCGCGCCCGTCAATCGATTAGCGGCGCATTGGCGATTTTTTTACTTATTTGGGCACTTATACCATGCCTTTTTTTACGGCGAGGACATGCATTGCGCACTCGGCGCGCTTTTTCATCATCTCGCAGGTGATGGCGTAGGGCGTTTGAATGTCGCCCGTGAAGTGGTAGTTGTTAGCGC
The DNA here is from genome assembly GCA_944358655.1 of uncultured Clostridia bacterium. Taxonomy (GTDB): domain Bacteria; phylum Bacillota; class Clostridia; order Christensenellales; family Borkfalkiaceae; genus Coproplasma. The sequence goes on from CALVRO010000036.1 coordinate 4,299, forward strand.
TGCACCCGCCGCTGCAGATAAATTTTGCAAAGCAGCCTTCGCAGTTTTTGCGGGTGAACAGGCAGGACTCGGCAAAGTTACGCCTTATGTCGCCGTTGAGGACGCCCTCGTACACGTTGCCCATCTTAAAGGCGGGGTCGCCCGCAAACTGGTGGCAGGGATATATGTCGCCGTTGGGCACGACGGAGAAGTACTCGTTGCCCGCGCCGCACGCCGAGACGCGCTTGGCGAGGCAGGGCCCGCCCTCGAGGTCTATATTGAAGTGGAAGAAGTTGAAGCCCCTGCCCTCCCTCCACATTTGAAGGTATATGTCGCACAGGCGCTCGTACTCGGCCTTTATGGCGGGGAGATGCTCGGGCTTAATGGCGAGGTCGTCGATATCGGTGACGACGGGCTCCATGGAAATGGAGTCGAAGCCCTGCTCGGCGAGGAAGATGACGTCGTTTGAAAAGTCGAGGTTCCTGGCCGTGAAGGTGCCGCGGACGTAGTAGGACTTGTTGCCCCTGCTTTGGACAAACTTTTTTATCTTGGGCAGGACGATATCGAAGCTCCCCTTGCCGTTGACCGTCTTTCTTATGGCGTCGTGCACCTCTTTGCGGCCGTCGAGCGACAGCACGACGTTCTCCATTTCGCGGTTGAAGAAGTCGATGGCGTCGTCGTCGAGCAGAAGGGCGTTCGTCGTGGTGGTGAACAGAAATTTCTTGCCGTATTTTTGGCCCTGTTCGCGGGCGTACGCCACTACGTTTTTGATGACGTCGAGGCACATTAAGGGCTCGCCGCCGAAGAAGTCTGCCTCGAGTATCCTTCTGTTGCCGCTGTTGGCGATGAGAAAGTCTATGGCCTTTTTGGCCGTCTGCTCGCTCATGAATTCGCGGGCGGAGTGATAGGCGCCCTCGTCGGCGAAGCAGTAGCGGCAGCGCAGGTTGCAGTCGTGGCAGATATGTATGCACAGCGCCTTGACCTCGTTGGATTTGACGGGGCGTGCGGAAGTTTCGGGAGCGTTCAGAAGGCCCTCGCTCTCCAGCGCCGCTACGTCCGACTCTATCTGAGCGATATCCTCGGTGGTGAGATAGGAGATGTCGACGTCCTGTCCCTCGGCTTTGGCGAGATAGTCGGCCGTCTTGGAGTCGCAGGTGTGCAGACTGCCGCTGCCGGTGTCGTAGATGTAGTTGATGTCTTTGTATTTGAAGATGTGGAACATAAAATAATCCTTTCTCGCAAAAAATATTGCCTTGGGGCGGCTGCATTTTTTTGCGATTTGGGGAGCTCTTCTCAAACGCCGTAATGGAAAGCGGCGTTTTCGGTCACCGCTCGCACGGGACATAGGTGCTCGCTCATCTCGCAACGCGCAAACAGCGCATGAGTGCTGTTTGCCAAAATGCGTTGCTCGTCCTCAGCGGCGCAATCTTAAGCGCCCGACAATTATAAAATTGCGCCGCTTTCACCTGCTGAGGCGCAGGTATGCGCAAATTGGGGCTGCTGCGGGGAAATGAATTCCCCTTGCAACGTTTATTATTTTTTCTCGCAAAAAATATTGCCTTGGGGCGGCTGCAATTTTTTGCGATTTGGGGAGCTCTGCTCCCCTTTGCGCAATTTTATCTCGCCCTACTATTATTTAATTGCGCAAATTCCCCTCGCTGAGGTTGCTTACGCAACAAATGTGGGCGCGCTTAACGGCGGAATAAATCCGCCTTGCGCACGTTATAAAATTTAATTAACGCAAATTATGCGCTTGGGGCGCGCACTTACCCACACACATGTCATGCCGAGCCGAGAAATATCCTTGGGCTACGCTTCAGATACACTCCCTCCGCATTTTGCTTTGCAGAGGTGAAATGCTCGAGGGGTGGGCGGGCGGGGCAGACTTGTCATCCCGAGCGACAGCGAGGGATCTCCTTGTCGAACTGTTACAGAGCTCGGACAGAGATGCTTCGCAACGCGCGCTCTTGCTCGGTATTTATCCCGCCATCATGGCGCGCTGCTCAGTATGACAAAGGGTGGGGTAATAGGCTGCGCGCTCCCGCACACAGACACCTCCCCATAGCGACGGGGAGACTATAATGCGGATAAATCGTATCTGAAACGTAACCCGGGAGATTTCTCCTCGTCGCCGCAAGGCTAATTTCGCAGCAAGCCGAGTATAACTCTGCTTGTTTGCTTTATAGCCTGCAGCTCCTCTTTCGCGCAAAAGCCACGGTTTTGCGCGAGACTTAGGAGAAAATTCCTGCACTCCGTGAAAGCAAATTCGCCCTTGCCCGCCCCCTCTTCGCGGGTGCGGTGCTTCAGCGATTTGCTACTTATTCTTCGGAGGGTGCTCGCGGGGCTGCGCACGCTTCGCGGAGAGGTAAATATATATGGGGAGCGGCGCGCAAGCGCACTTTTGAGGGCGGGTACAGTAAACAGGGAGCAGACGGTATCTGCTCCCTGAAAGTTTTATGCTTATTGATTACTTTACGTCCTTTTCGGGATTTTGTTCTCTGGTTATCCTTTCGCAGCTCTGGTTGCCGACGGTGCAGCTGGTTTTGCAGGCCGACTGGCAGGTGGAACGACATTCGCCGCAGGCGGTTACCTTCTTTTCGGCGGGCTTGGCTATGGTCTTTATCATGATTTTTCGTCTCCTTGAAATTTTTATATTTACTATATTATAAATGACGCAAGTCCAAAAATCAAGCCTTTTTTACAACATTTCACGCTTTTTTGACGTTGACGGCAATAATTCCCGTTATGCCGCCCGCAAACGCGCCTATAACGCACTCCAACACCAATCCCCACCCTATCTCGAACGAACAGGCGATAGTTGAAAAGAGCAGCCACGTCTGCACCACGGCGCTTATGCCGAACACAGCGCCCTTTAAAAGTCCCCTCTCCCCCCTTATGAACAGCAGACCGCCGAGGGCTATGCAGATTATTTTAAACACCTGATTGACGGGCATGAGCACAGACGACGGCAGCCCGAATAATGTTACGACGGCGGCAAAGAGCAGCGAATATACGAGCGCCGCGACGACTGCCGCGGCCGTGGCCTTGCTTATCTGAACGATATCGTTTATCACAAAAAAATCCCTCCGCATTAACTACCGTATGCGGAGGGAATGTGTTTTAGAACGTCAGTCCTTGTTTTGCTTGTTTTCCTCGGTGAAGGGATCGGCGGGTGTTTCCTCAGACTTGGCAGGCTGCTCTTCGGCGACCTCTTCTACGACGTCGTCCTTGACCTCGTTGCCGTCGTCAACGACGGCGTCGGTCTGGTAGATGGCCTGCTTGTCGAACTTCATATAGCACTTGCCCGAAGCTTCGCTGCCCGTTTCGAGCACGAAGGTGTTTTCATCGTCGTCGACCTCGACCACGATTCCGCACACGCCGCCTATGGTTTTGACCTTATTGCCCGGCCTTACCGAATTGATGAGCTTTTCGGATTCTTCCTGACGCTTTTTGTTGCGGCGGGAGCTGACGATGAGCATGGCGATTATGGCCACTACGAGCACGCCGAGGAGCACCCAGGTGAACCACTCGCCCCCTGCGTTTGTACTTGTATCCGTCGAGCTGTCGGCGGCAAGCAATGAAAATAACATGTTTCTTTCTCCAAATAAAATAAGATTACATTTTAAATGATAATATTTTTGGCACAAAATGGCAAGCGTTTTTGCACGGCAAAAAATATTTTCACTCAAATTTCGCTTTGACCGTAAGCGGCGTAGAATTCTTTTACGAAATTTTGAAGCCTGTCCTCGAATATGGCGCGGCGCATGCCCGCCATGAGTTTATGCAAAAAAGTTATGTTGTGCAGGCTTAAAAGCATTGCGGCCAGCATCTCGTTTACGTTGATAAGGTGGCGGATATATGCCTTTGAATAGTTATTGCAGCAGTAGCACGAGCAGTTGTCGTCGAGGGGGGTGAAGTCCTCGCGCCACCTGGAATTGCGGGCGACGACTTTGCCGTGCGAGGTGAAGGCCGTGCCGTTGCGCGCCACGCGGGTGGCGAGAACGCAGTCGAACATGTCCACGCCGCGCAGCACCCCCTCCACCAGACAGTCGGGCGAGCCCACTCCCATCAGATAGCGGGGCACGCCTTCGGGCAGGAGGGGACGGATATGGTCGAGCATTTCATACATAAGCGGCTTGGGTTCGCCCACCGAAAGGCCGCCTATGGCTATGCCGTACTCGGCGTAGGGCAGACAGCGCGCCACGCTTTCGGCGCGCAAGTCCTTGTAAAAATTGCCCTGCACTATGGGGAAGAGCGCCTGATCGTCGCGCGTTTTGGCGGCGGCGCACCGCTCGAGCCAGCGCGAAGTGCGCTCCATGGCGGCCTTGGCCTGTTCGTAGGTGTAGCCGTACTCCGAGCACTGGTCGAAGGCCATTATTATGTCGGCGCCCAGATTTTCCTCTATGGAAATGGCCTTTTCGGGCGTAAAGAGGTGGCGGGAACCGTCGACGTGTGAATTGAAATATACCCCTTCATCCCTGATCTTATTCAGTTTTGTAAGAGAAAATACCTGAAATCCGCCGCTGTCGGTGAGGATGGGCCTGTCCCAATTCATGAATTTGTGCAGGCCGCCCGCCTTTTTTACAAGTTCGTCGCCCGGGCGCATATACAGATGATAGGTGTTGGAAAGTATTATCTGGCTGCCCGCCTCCTTGAGGTCGCGCGGGAGCACGCCCTTGACGGTGGCCTGCGTTCCCACGGGCATATATACGGGGGTAAGTATGTCGCCGTGGGGTGTATGGAGAACGCCCGCGCGCGCACCCGTGTGTTTTTCGACGTGCTGAAGTTCGAAACTGAAATTTTGTGACATTATCTTTGACCGATACTATTTTTTATAATATTTTACCAAAGGCGCCCGCCGCCGTCAACAAATTAGACGGCGGCGGGCGCAAATTATTGACTATATTACATGCTACGAAATGAAATACTCGCGCACGAGTTCTTTGCCGCCGCTCTTTTGAACAATACCATTTGCGATAAGGTACGCCCTGTCGCATAGAGCTTCGGCGCAGCGCACATCGTGGGTAATTGTTATCATCGTGTTGCCCGTCTGTTCGTGGAGCTTGTTGAGTATCTCCACCATTTGGCAGAGGCCGTCGTAGTCCTGACCCACCGTCGGTTCGTCCAATAAAAGTACTTCGGGAGCACACGCGACGACTGCGGCAATGGAGACGCGGCGTTTCTGCCCTTCGGAGAGCGACTGCGGGTGACGGTGCCAGAGGTGCTTTATTCCGAATAACTCTGCGATATGCTCGGCGTATTCGGGCGAGGGCGCGCCGAAGTTTATCTCCTTTTCCACCGTCGGCATAAAGAGCTGGTAGTCGGGATTCTGATACACCACGCCCACCTTTTTGAACCAACCGCGGCTGCCGCGCGGCTTTTGTTTGAACTTTTCGTCGATATACTGCGTAATAGTGCCGCCCGTGGGCTTATACAGCCTTGCGATAAGGCGCATGAGCGTGGTCTTTCCGCAGCCGTTTTCACCGAGGAACACCGTCCTGCCGCCCTTCGGGATCTCGAGCGATATATCTTTGAGAATGCCCCTGTCTTTGACGGAAAATTTTACGTTTCTGAATTCAAACAGCGGCGATTGCCCCGCATATATGGGACAGCTATCGCCGATTTTCGCCGTCTGTGCCTGTAAATACGCCGCCTTATCCTCTATTCTCTTGACCGTCTTGCCGCCGATATGCCACACGGTATCGACAAACGGCAGCACCATATCGAGGCGGTGCTCTATGACGACCACGCAATACCCCGCCTGCGCGAGCGAACGGAGCGTGCCCATCAGCATCGCCGCGCCGTCCTTATCGAGATTGGCGAGCGGCTCGTCTAAAATAATTATTTTCTGCCCCATCGCAAGCGTAGAAGCCGTGATGAGCCGCTGTTTCTGCCCGCCCGAAAGAGTGCGGCACTTCCACGTTTTATCGAGCTTTAAGAGGTTGCAGACAATATCTATCTGCTTTTGTATCTTGTCGGGAGGGAAGGCGAGGTTTTCGCAGCCGAAGGCGATCTCGTCCTCCACCACTTTCTGTATAATTTGCTCGTCGGCGTTCTGCAATACGATGCCCACTTTGCGGCAGACATAGCCGAGCTTTTTGCCCTTGATGTCCTCCCCCGCTATCCTGACTTCTCCCGTAAGTTCGCCGTAGTTGACGTTGGGAATGATGCCGCTGACTATATACATGAGCGTGCTCTTACCCTCGCCCGAATGCCCGGAAAGGAGCGTCACTTCGCCGTACTCTGCGGAAAAATCGGTGTTTTCGAGTATTTTTGTCTTTCCGTCGTAGGAAAAATTCACTTGTTTCAATTCTATCGCGCTCATAAGACCACCACCAATACCGCGCCCGCAACGATCCCTAAAATGAACAGCACATCGGAAAGGGCGGGATATTCCTTTTTATAGATAGAGTACAGACTGCCGCCCAGCGTAAAGCCGCGCGTTTCCACCGACAGCGCGAGCGTGTCCGAAATGTTGACGAGCCGCATGACGAACGGTACGAGGAAAGCCCTGTATAATATCTTCGGATTGAGCACGCTGCCCGCACCGCGCGTCTTCATCGCCTCGCGTACCCTCTTTATCTCCTCTTTGAGCATCGGCACGAATGACATGGAGATGAGCATGCCGAGCGTGATTGCCCGCGGCGTATGTATCTGCGAAAGGCTCCTCGTCATTCTTACTGCGGCAACCGACATACTGAGCGCTACCCCCAGAAAGAGCGCGCCGAATCTGTTCAACATTGCCAGCGCAGCGGCAAAATCGCCGCCTGCCGAAGCATAGGCAATGCCCGCAAATGCTCCGCCGAACACGATAAATGCGGGCAGCATTTTAAGTACCCCTTTCCAGCACCCGAACAAACAAAGCCATACGAGTACGCCCAAAAGATACCAACAAAGATTTTCGTTCCGCGCTACGACCAGTCCGAAGATGATAACAAAAAGCGACGAGGCAATGGCAATAAGCGGGTAGAGTTTTAAATTATAGACTTTCATAGTTTTTCCACTTCAAATTCGTTCAGCCTGTTTAAAGCGTAGTCGCGCGCAAGACAAGGAGCGTGCGTAAGCGACGACGGGAGTTTACTTAAACGTAAATGACCGAGGAGTGCGCAAGCGCGACACCGTATTGCGCGATGAATACGCTTTAACCCTTTAAAAACGTCACTTCTTTAAAACCCCCGCCTTTTTGAGTTCGCGCGAAATCACCATTCCGATGACCGAGCCGACAAAACAGAGGGCGACAATCGCCGCCGTCATCAGGGCGATCACCCACGGGTCTGTGCCGCCGAGGAACATGGTAACAGCCTCGTTCTCCGCGCCCGTCACGGTGTAGTTTACGTTATAGTAGAGATAGAGAAGCGGCACGGTGAGCGGCATATACAGCGTGCCCGCCAACACGCACGCCCAGTCGTTTTTATAGCTGCGGAAGATGGCAAGGACAATGAGTTCCACCACCACCGCGCACACGGCGATGAGCGCCATCGGCGGGAACATCATCACGAGAAACAGTGCGATAAATATGCCCATAATTGTCATGGAACCGGCTTTTCTCACCTTCATAAGCCCTATCACGGGAAATATGGAAAATTGCAGTCCAAGCCCCAACTGAATGATTCCGAACACGGGAACGTGAATGAGAAGCGGCATAATGGCGCTCGTCACCAGCGTACACGCCGTGATGATGGCGAGGAACACGATGTCCTTGATTTTATAGCGGCGGAACATCTTGCTCTCGTCCTTGTCGCGCGCTTCGCGCTTTTTGAGTTTTTCCTCAAACGCCGCCTGTTTGGGGGCGACCGCCGCCTGCATTTCAAGCGTGTTTTCGATGAGCGCGGCGATATCGGCGGTTTGATGATTTACTTTATCCATATTTACCCTCCTAAACTGCGGAGATGTGAACATATACGCGGTTTTACACCTCACTCATGATACCTGCGTCAACTCTGTAAATCCTGTCTGCAATCGCCATGGTGGACTCCCTGTGCGATACGAGGATAATGCTCTTTTTACTCTTCTGTTCGGCGAGCGATTTTAAGATCATTCCCTCGTTGATGGAATCGACATTGCTCGTCGGCTCGTCTAAAAGGATAAGTTCGCTGCCCTTTAAGAACGCGCGGGCAAGCCCGATACGTTGTTTTTCGCCCGCGGAGAGATTGTCGCCCATCGCCCCGACCTGCGTTTTGTAGCCTTCGGGCAGGGACATGATAAAGTCATGCACCGACGCCATTTTGCAGGCGTTTTCAAGTTCTTCCTGCGTGGCGTCCAGCTTGGCGATGCGCAGGTTATCTTCTATGCTCTCGTCAAAGAGATAGGTCGTCTGGCTGACCATCGTCACGTTGTCAAGAAGATTATCCGAGTCGATGTTATCCACGTCAATGCCGTTGTAATCGATTTCGCCCCTGTCCTTTTCCCAAAAACGGAGCAAAAGTTTTAAGAACGTGGACTTGCCGCAGCCGCTTTCGCCGACAATGCCTATGATCTCGCCCTTTTTGGCGTTCATGCACACGTCTTTGAGAACGGGTGCATTTCTTTCATAGGCAAAGGACAAATCTTTGACATTAAGATTTTCGTAATTGAAAGTCTTGCCGTTTTCAACGGGCGTGACGGCGGGCGTTTCCGAGAGCAAGTTCAGCACTCTGTCGCCGCTCGCAAAGGTCTGCGTAAGATTGCCGGGCAGAGCCGACACCGCGAGTACGGGGCCGAAACTGCCGAAGATGGTCACTACGCCGATAAGCATTTTGCCGAGGTCGAGCATTTCAAAATGCACAAGCAAAATACCGACAATGAGCGAGATCGCAATAAACAGTGTTACGCAAAGTTCGGTTGCCGCGCCTGCCTTTGTGATGCCGTGCTTCATCTTCTTCGTCTCTTTCAAAAGGATATCCGAACGGCGATTGACTTCCCCCTCCCTGTCCTTTTCGGCGTTGTTGAGCACGATGTCCTTGATACCCTTGATACTGTCGAGGAAATAAGAATTAAAGCCCGCAAATTCGCGGCGGTAGTTGACGCCCGATTCTTTGAGTGCCCTTGACGAGATGAGCGGCACGACGATGCCGATGACAATAAAGCCAGCAAGCGCGACGAGCGCGAGATACCACGAGGACGCAAAGCCCACGAACAAAAACACGGCGAGCGACACCAAAACTGCAATGCAGATGGGGCTGATTGTGTGCGCATAGAATACTTCCAGCGTTTCGATGTCCGACGTGATCATGGCGATAATGCTGCCCTTCTGCTTGCTTTCGAGCTTGGCGGGGCAAAGTACGCGGAGCGCGCCGAAAATCTTATCGCGGAGAACCGCCAGCAGTTTGAAGGCAATATAGTGATTGCTGTATTGTTCAAGGTAACGCAAACCGCCGCGGATAATGCCGCAGCCGACGGCAATGCCGATGATCGCGCCCCACGCGAGCGGAATTTCCGCGCATAGACCGAGAACGCCCAACGCCTTTGCAACGCCCGTTGCGCCCGCGACCGTAACGCCCATTGCCGCGATAAACCCGACCGAGCCGTTGATGACGGCAAGTATCATGATATAGGAGAGCGAACCGAGCAGGACGATAAGGCTTGCCATGATTTTTGCGCCGCTTGCGCGAAGTTTTGTTTTCATATTAAGCCCTCCCTGTTCCGTGCGCCGTATGGAAAACAGTTGCGCGCAAGACGAGGAGCGCGCGTAACCGACGACGGGAGTGTACATTGACGTACATGACCGAGGAGGGCGTAAGCGCGACAAAGTATTGCGCGATAAATGTTTTTCATACTCTCACCTCCGCGAGGGAAGTAACCGTTTTATAGCCTTCCTCCAACTCTTTCTGTGCATTGAACAGTTTTGCATAGCCGCCGTTCTCTGCCATAAGCTGCGCATGACTGCCGCTCTCTTTGACCTCCCCTTCTTCCATAAAATAGATATTGTCCGCAGGGACGACGTTGGCAAGGCGGTGCGAGATAACGATGACGGACTTTTGCGCGCTCATCGCCTTGATATTGCGCATGATGATGGCTTCCGATTCGATGTCGATATTGCTCGTCGCCTCGTCAAAGACGTAGATGTCTTTATCCGCAACGAGATTGACCGCGAGCGCGAGCCTCTGTTTCTGCCCGCCCGACACGTTGTTGGCGTCCTCGGTGATGACTTTATCCAGCCCGCCGTTTTCTTGGATAAACCCGGCGAGGTTGACCTTTTCGAGCGCAGCCCAGATTTCCTCGTCGCTTATGTTCTGTTTCGCAAGCTCAAAGTTGGCGCGCACGCTGTCGTTGAATATATAGGTATTGTAGGAAACGGACGCGATATGTGAGTAGTACGACTCCCTCGTTACGCTCTCCAAAGGTTTTCCGCCCACGGCGACGATGCCCGCCTTCGGACGGTACGCCCCGATGAGCATGTTGACTACGGTGCTCTTTCCGCAGCCGCTCTCGCCGACGATGGCTGTCATGCCCTTTTCGGGGAAGGTCATAGATACGTTTTTCAAAACGTCGCGCTTGCCGTCGTAGGAGAACGTAACATTTTCAAGTTTTAATTGCGTTCCCGTCACTTCCTCTTTGCCCCATACGGGATCGGGAAGATTGAGAAGGGATATGATCTTTCTGCCCGCGCTCGCGCCGTTCATGGCGACATGGAAGGCAGAGCCGAGAGAGCGGAGCGGCAGGAAAAATTCCACCGCTACAAGCACCAAAAAGAGTGCCGCCGCGGGAGCGAGGCCGTTCATAAGCCCGACGATTGCAAGCGCGATACCCGCGCCCGCGCCGCCGTATGCCACCAAGTCCATAATGGTCGTGCTGGCAAGCTGCATGACGAGCACCTTCATCGTGATCTTGCGGAACTCCTCCGCGCTCGCGTTCATCTTTTTGTGGCGCGC